>CAIPPE010000319.1 GCA_903866825.1 uncultured Methylococcaceae bacterium | reverse complement strand
CTTGTTTGGCAGGGATTTCCCTGATCTGTTTTCATGGTTGGCTGATGAAATGGGCGCACTTCCGCTGCCAAGAAAAGGCAGAGAACACGCTATTCGTAACCCATTGTTTTTGAAAACTGTCCCGGCTTAAATTGGAAGCCATAAGTTAGAAAGGCTCTTTATTTGGCTATCAGGCGTTAGTCCAAGTATTCTAGCCACTTGTCCGGAGTCAGAACAAAAGAAACATGCCGCTCTCGGTGGAACAGTTCTAATTCCTGCTCTGTTGGCGATAGTTACCGCTTCATTTCTCCTATACACTTTAAACTTTAGTCTCTATGCCATCGTGCCCGTAGCGCTGGTATGGTCAGGCATGATTTTGCTGATGGATAGAGCTTTATTAGCAACTTATCGGAGAGGCTTCACTTTTTGGGGGAAGCTTGGGCAATTTTCCATCCGATTTGGTATTGCTTTACTTATTGCGGTCACTGTTGCTCACCCTGTGGTACTGCTTTTGTTTAGCGAGCGTATTGATGCGGCTTATAATGAAGGTCGGATCAAATCAGAGCGCAATAATCTGGCCTTGCAGTGTGATTTAAAAAATCCCCAAAGTGAACTTAGGTTGTTAGACGAAAAAATGCTTGTACTGCTCAACGAGTTTAAGAGCAGCAATCAGCTTTTTGAACCAGAGATTTGTAAAAATGAGCTGTTTTCAAGTCAGGCAGATGCACCGGCAATTGAAATATTAAAACGAGAGATTGATGGTTTAAAAACCAAACAAATTCAGGCAGACCAAGATGCTGCAACATTTATTGCAAACGCTGAAAAAGAAAAACAAGGTGCCGCCGGTAATGGATTGACCGGTGTTCGTGGTTGCAATAGAGGTACGCAATGCAGAAAATGGTTGAGTCAGGCAAGTGAACGAAAAGATGACAGCATCAGATTTGGTAAACAAATTGTAGCCATCGAAGAGCAAATTACCGAACTGAATAAATCAGCAGCCAATCAGATAATTAATATAAAACAAGCATCGAAAGAACACTGTGAGAAAGAACGGGATGAATTAAAGTTGACCCGCTTGAAACAGCGCGATTTGATTCAAAAAAATATAGAGTCACTCAGTGAACAGCAAAATATCAAAAGTCGACGCTGTGTAGAAAAAGAAGATTTTATAGCTCACTTAAAGCCTGATGTTTTGACGCAGACAGAAATTCTAGCACAGCTTATTTTCCCTGTTCAGGCTGTCTCCTGGCACAATCTTCTGGTTTTTTTGATTTTTATGTTGTTATTTCTGTCCATTGACATGTTGGCTGTGGTTCTAAAGATGGTTCGAATAGGTGTCTATGAAGCAAAAGTGGACATGGTGGAAACTCATAACTTATTAATCGATTTTATCGATCAACGTCATCAGGCTGTAGCGCAGTTTGCCGAACTCGCTAGCAAGGAACAAGTTATTATTGAACATCTTAACGTTAGCCTGCTGAAGCACGGCTTAGATGAAAATTTTACAAATCTAATTCAGGCATTTACCCAGCTAGATCGGAAGAAACTGGATAGATTTTTTAAAGATTAATTTTGTTTATGTGAGCAGGCGTCTTGATACTTTAAGATAATATGTTAAAACGGCTTCTGATCGATAACACATATCATGCTATTGTGTTTTGGCGATAAGGTTTTTACCCTGTAATTCTATTTAATTAACTATGTGAACGGCTATGACAGATAAAAGTTTGACTAATGATGAGCTGTGGCGAGATAAACTAACATCAGAACAGTTTAGTATCTGTCGTTTAAAAGCGACTGAGCCACCGTTTACCGGGAAATATAATGATTGTAAGAAGATGGGGGTTTATCATTGTATCTGTTGTGATAACCCCTTATTTGATTCTGAAACAAAGTACGATTCTGGTTCCGGATGGCCCAGTTTTTGGTCGGATTTACCTGAGGGGAGTGTGATTGAAACGCCTGATACCAGTTATGGTATGCGTAGGGTTGAAGTGACCTGTAAAGTCTGCAATGCTCATTTAGGTCATGTCTTTGAAGATGGTCCTAAACCGACCGGATTGCGTTATTGTATTAACTCCACTGCTTTGGATTTAAAAGAAAAATGATAGATGCTCATGATCAGGTACAAGCGTTACTGAATTTTATTGATGCCAGTCCTAGTCCGTGGCATGCAGTTAAGCAGGTTGAAGCACACTTAGAAGCTTTTCAGTTTATTAAGCTGGACGAAACGAGTGCCTGGGATTTACAGCCGGGTGGGCGTTACTATGTGGTTCGTGATGATTCTTCGATTGTTATTTTCGTTCAAGGTCAAAAGCCGCTAGTAGAAACCGGCTTTAAACTGGTGGGGGCGCATACGGATTCACCGGGTTTAAGGATCAAACCCAATGCTGCCAGTGGTATTGATGGCTTGTTAAGATTAGGTGTTGAGGTGTATGGCGGGCCTATTCTTGCGACGTTTGCAGATCGTGATTTAAGTTTGGCGGGTCGTATTACTTATAAAGACGACAGCAATGCAATTGCCAGTTCCCTGTTAAAATTCGATCAGACTTTGCTTCGTCTACCCAAT
>CAIPPE010000318.1 GCA_903866825.1 uncultured Methylococcaceae bacterium | reverse complement strand
ACTATAGTTTTAAACTCTTCCTCAGAAATAGAAAACGGTTTAACTTCTTCAGGTACTTTTTCTATACCTAATATCGCGTTCTTTTCATTTTCAAATGAACTTAAGTACTCTTTTTGTTCAGGCGTTTTATCGTCCTTAAGAGCGTCTAACTGTGCATCATCAAAAACTTCACTCGATTGGAACTCATTTTCTTGCATTGATAGCCTCTCAGTTATCGGATTTATCGTTTAATAGTGCTCTTTTAATGCTTCTAATTTCCTGAATCTGTCCGCGCAAATTGGCAGTTACGTCAACACTCAACGGTTTTTCGAGTTCACATTGTTTTTTAGCTAATGACGTATCAAGATGCGCCATCAACTCTCTAAACAAATTGCTGTCTCTATCAGTAGTAGTTATATGCATTAATTGAACAATGATTAATTACAGCTTCAATTATATATCACATTTATTGAACAGTGTTTAATTTATTTTTTACATGTATTTTTTTAGGAATATATAATGATTATCGTGGATAGGCTAGCTACCGAAAACGACTTGAACAATCGCTTCCACATCCAAAATGAATTTATTAATCTAGGTGCGAAAAATGTCTAAAATAAATAAAGTTGAACCACGAATTAATTATCATCTTTTTTTTGTAGCTAGAGATAGAAATGGAAAAAGATTACCTATGCAAATAGAAAGATTCGATAGTAACGATAGTGATGAAGCTTATAATTTTTTAGGGTATTTAACAAGTAAGCATCCTGAGCGTGAATATTTTTTAATGGCAAAATAATCATTCTGCAAATGACTGACCATCTTCTGCGCGCCCAGCAGGCTCAGTGGGTGGCGTCAGTGCTTGCATATCTTTTTCATGATTATGGTCGATAATCTGAGTTGCACGGTTATGTGCTAATTCACTCGAATGCTTTCCAATATCCGCCTCAATAGCTTGTGTAGACAATTGTTTCTGAGTTTGCAACTTAAGCGTGGTCTGGGCAAGTTGAGCCTTAATACTGTCTAAACTAACGCCCTGCGCTTGAGACAGTTCCATCATTTTAATTTCTTTCTGCAACTGAGCTAGAGCCATTCTATTTTCATGTTCTTCTTTAGCGAGTTGCAATTTAAGTGCAGCTTCGCTTTGGAAGTCCTGAGTTTTACGCTGATTAATGGCTGCGTCTGCTTGCTGATCGGCTTGTACTTTTTGCTGCTCAACTTGTGCGCGTATTTGTGCCACCTGAATAGCGGGGTCTGTGGGCGGGTTTTGTTGACGCTTTTTCTCTTGCTGAGCCATCTCTACCTCAGAATACTGAACTCTGTTAGGACTTATTTTTTGTGCTTTTAATTGTTCTTCAATTAATTTCTTTTTGTTGATTCCGTACTCTGGGTCATTAGCAATATTTTCTAGCTTTTCGATAAATAAATTTTGTGCGTCACGCTCGTAGAAACTAGTTGAACCTTGCGGCAATATACAGAAATCACCTTTCATGCTGTCATCGTCACAGTAAAGCATTATCCATTCGTAGTATCGAGTTATATGTGGCTTAACCAATGAATCATCAAACACTCTGGCAATATCACGCAATACAGCACCAGAGTTTTGCTGTAATATTTGCATGCCTCCAACAGTGTCAGTTGACCCGCCTTGCTGTCCTTGCATGATAACTGGCATATTGGTTGATCTATCCGCTAAATCAAGAGACATTTTAATGATATTCTCTAACTCTTGTTGTGCGCTTGGTATAGTAATAGATGTAATTGCCTTGCGAATATCTTCAACATTGGCGTCATCAACGGTGTACCATATTTTGTTCGGCGTAATTTTCCAATGATTGTCAGCTGGTTCAATTGCACTTCGGTCAATAATAATTTGAGCGCCAGACGATAGTCCAGCATTGTCCATCATATTACGAACAGCACCATTGCAAATACGCTGAGGCTCGTTAACCTGTCTAGCTACGCCCTGACCAGCCCAGAAATCCTCTATGGATTCCCACGTAATAACATCATACGGAAATTTGCCAGATTCCAGTGGATTAATAGATGCTTTAATAATTTTGCCATTAACCATGATAACAATGACATTTAGAACTTCTTGCTCAAATTCTATATCTATCTGCCGTGTTGATTTATACTCATCATGCTTTGCTTCGCCGTAGTAATAAAATATTTCATATGATTCTTTTTCAAGCTTATGATTATTGTCGCGAGGGTCATTAGCTTTTCGTGCGCTATCTGGACCTTCTTTCAAAACCTCATCAATAACGGAATCAATAACACCTGGCGAACCTTTCAACTCTCGTAATTTTTTAGCTGTTAATAGTTCGCGCTGAAATATAAATCCGCCGTTATGAATATCGCTTCCGCATGATGGGTCTGGGTATAGATTCCAAACATCAACCCATTTAGATGCGGGCACTATTTTCTCTTCTCTGATTAGCGCAATAACGTCTTGCTGTTTATCGACTTTGGTATATTTTCTGCGTTCAGGAAACGGTCCTTTCAATACACCTGTGCCTAGTTT
>CAIPPE010000317.1 GCA_903866825.1 uncultured Methylococcaceae bacterium | reverse complement strand
TTCTCTACCTGCTTCAAATCCACCAATTCCTGAACCCAAAGTGAGTCCTAATAATGTTCCCATTCCTGTATGGCCAAATATTCCACCCGTTGCTCCAGCAGCCGCAGTAAATCCTGATAAAACACCAGCACGATTCAAATATTGTATATTGGCCGCAGTTTTAGCATCTTGATCTTGACTAGTAATATCTGCCATTTGTTTACGTATTGGGTTAATTTGAGCATTTAATTTTTCTTTACCACTTTTCATTTCTTGGGTTAGACGCTTTCTTTCCTCTTCCGCTGCTTTAATTTCCATATCAAGCTTATCTAGTCTTCGTCTGCTTTCTTCTTTATAACTTTTAAGCTGTTTATTTCTTTGGTTGTTGCTGTGCATCGACATGCCCATTAGAGCCATTGGCATTAGAAAGTTCATTTTTAACCTCGTTAGATAAAGTACTATGATATACTGTGTTCATATAATCTAATATAAAGCCGATTCTTTGCAAGCTATTTACTATTGTATTTAAATAATCATTTACATCTTCTCCAAAACTAGTTGAGCCAGCTATGGTGTCTTGATAATCATCTATCAAACTTTGCAATTGTTGTTGCGGCGTCAATGCTTTGAATTTATCGCCCAATTTTGCAAATCTTTTATTATTCATCATATAAAGCACTAAAAAAGACCTTTGCCGCTTCTATATTGCAACAACACATCTGCTAATATGTTGCCGTTACTGCCTAAACCTGAAGAACCGCATAAAGATTGCCTTCTATGCGATAGATATGTGCTATGTGCTTGATCTGCTTTAATACTTGCAAGAGAATTCCTGTATCGGTCTCTTTCTTCTTTAACCATTGGACTTATATCTATACCTAGTTGATGCGAGCTACGATATGCTACTTCCTTAATTAAGAAATTTATAAATGCTGATTCGTTGGGAAGATTTAAAGTAGTTGGCGTAAAAGTAAAAGGAGAAGGTATTACTGCACTTTCTAATGTACCATTATTTGCATATATGGGACCAACAACAGTTGGGTTATATTGTACAGTCACAATCGGCACACCATAAATACCACGAATCACCATGCCAGAAACAATTGAGGTATTAAGAGGCGGAGCTAATAATAAACAACGATTTGAAGGATCAAATGCGGCAATACTAGGAAACGCACCAGACGGTATGCTCACTTTAGACGCCGCGTAAAAATCTTCTACATTCATAAAATTTACTGAAGAATCAGCTGAGCCAAGTACAGTATTTCCTCCCCACAAATACTGTATGTTAGTGATTTCTACTAAACCCATTGTATTAACATTGTCAGCTGTATTGTATATTGAATATTGATTGTTCGGATCATTTGTGAAATTTGCAAGATTCAAGTTAATTTCTTGTGCATATGATCTTAGAGTGCTGTTATTGACGCATACATCGTTAAAATTAATTGTGATTACCAATAGCTGTCTACTTAATGTATCCAAAGAAGCGGCAATAATATTTTGATTAAGATTGGCAAGACTCAATTCTAGCAATATACGTGCCATTATAGAGGCAGTCGTTATCATGCGATAACTCCACATGAAAGTTTAAGATATGATTGCAAATCTTCTAAAGATTTACAAGCTTGATCTTTTAATGACTTATCTTCAATCGCTTCAAACACAGAAAGAATTTCACTGCTAGGCATATTATAAGCAAAAAATGCAATTTCTATTAAAGCTTTAATCTCTATATCATGTTCTTTTATCAAAGATACGACATCTAAAGCATTACGTATATTTAATTTAGAATGAATAATACTATTAATAACATCAAGCAATCTGTTTAATTCATGCTCAGTATATGCATAATGTTCTTTCATAGCGTTAAAAGCTTTGATAGCCTTCGCATCAGAAATATTACGCTCACATGTATTAGTATATTCTAAGAAAGATTCGTAATCCATTTTCTTTGCACAATATTCTTCTTGCTGCTCTAACACGGCTGATAAATCAAATCTATAACCTAACAATAATCTTTTAGGTGCTATATTTTCTTTATAAAGATGATGCTTAATCACATACGGTAAATTTTCGGTTGTTGAGTAATATGCGACATTTGTTTTTGTTATGTTAAAAAAACGCGGAAATTCAATACATGGCAAAAGTGCCCCATAGAATGGAGCGGCAGAAATACCTGCATTAATGCCAAAAAAGAAATTAT
>CAIPPE010000316.1 GCA_903866825.1 uncultured Methylococcaceae bacterium | reverse complement strand
GTTTACGTGGGGCTTACTACGTGAAAATTTTTCTTTAGCCATGAGTTAATACCTTTATATTTTTCAATTTTATGAAGATTTTTTTATGATAGCCTCTGCTATGTGCGAAGGTGTTTCATTGTATTTTTCAAACTGCATACTGTACGTAGCTCGCCCCTGTGTCGCCGAACGCAAATCAGTCGAATATCCGAACATTTCCGATAACGGCACTTCGCAGCTAAGTGTTTTACCTGAAGGCGAATCATGCATACCTAATATAATGCCGCGCCGTCTGTTTATATCACCAACAACATCACCCATATAATCTTCGGGAGTTGTAATTTCTACTTTCATTATTGGCTCTAATAAAACTGGATCAGCATTTTTAGCTGCTTCCCTGAAGCACATAGATCCAGCAATTTTGAAAGCCATTTCATTCGAATCTACATCATGATAGGAACCATCAAATATAGACACCTTAACATCCAACATTGGATACCCAGCGAGCACTCCACACTTAAGCTGCTCTTGAACGCCTTTATCTACAGACGGAATAAATTCTTTTGGAACAACTCCACCTATTATCTCATTTACAAATTCATAGCCTGAACCTACTTCTTGTGGCTCAACACGCAACCAAACATGCCCATATTGACCACGACCGCCAGATTGCCTAATAAACTTACCTTCTTGTTCCACAGACTTTCGAATAGTTTCTCTATAGGCAACTTGAGGAGTTCCTACGTTTGCCTCTACGTTAAATTCCCTTTTCATTCTATCGACGATAATTTCCAAATGAAGCTCGCCCATTCCTGAAATTATAACCTGTCCACTTTCTTCGTCTGTATGTACCCTAAAAGAGGGATCTTCTTGAGCCAATTTCCCTAATGCTAACCCCATCTTATCTTGATCAGCCTTAGTTTTAGGTTCTACGGCTACTGAAATTACAGGTTCTGGAAACTGCATACGTTCAAGAATAATAATCTTTCCCTGATCACACAATGTATCACCGGTAGTCACATCTTTTAAGCCAATTACAGCAGCAATATCACCCGAACATACTTGTTTAACTTCTTCGCGGCTATTGGCATGCATTTGCACAATTCGCCCAATACGCTCTCTTTTCTTTTTTACAGAATTAAAAACAACTTCTCCAGAGTTTAGTACACCCGAATAAACTCTAAAAAATGACAATGTTCCAACAAAAGGATCTGTTGCTATTTTAAAAACTAGTGCAGAAAACGGCTCTTCATCCGAACTATGTCGCACATCTTCGGTTTCACCATCTTCTAACAAGCCCATTATTGATACTACGTCTGTAGGTGCAGGCATGTATTCAACTATCCCGTCGAGTACAGACTGAACACCTTTATTCTTAAAAGCTGACCCACAAAAAGCAGGAACAATCTTATTTTCTATACACTGTAAACGTATTCCAAATTTAATTTCTTCATTGGTTAATACCCCTTCCATAAGGTATTTTTCTGTCAATTCTTCGTTTGCATCTGCAGCAGCCTCATACAATGATTCCCTCCACTTTTCAGCTGACATTACCATGCTATCTGGTATTTCTTCTTCCACAAAGGTTGTTCCCAGCGTCTCTTCACACCAATAAATTGCTTTCATCTTAATAAGATCAACAACTCCTAAGAAGTCTTCCTCAGACCCTATTGGCAACTGCATTGGAATTGCCTTAGCCCCTAATCGATCCTCAATCTGCTGAATAACTCTTAAAAAATCAGCTCCAGTTCGATCCATCTTATTTACAAAAACTAATCGCGGAACCTTGTACTTATCGGCCTGACGCCACACAGTCTCTGACTGAGGCTCTACACCACCTACAGCACAAAAAACCGCACATGCACCATCTAAAACACGCAACGATCTTTCTACTTCAATTGTAAAATCAACATGCCCAGGAGTATCAATAATATTGATTCTATGAATGGGATACTGCTTCTCCATTCCACTCCAAAAGCATGTCGTTGCAGCAGACGTTATAGTAATACCTCTTTCTTGCTCCTGAACCATCCAATCCATGGTAGCCGCACCATCATGTACCTCACCTAATTTATGTGAGACACCTGTGTAATACAAAATTCTTTCCGTGGTCGTTGTCTTACCAGCATCAATATGTGCCATGATGCCAATATTACGATACCGCTCAATTGGTGTTTTACGCACTCTAAGTCAACTGGTTAAATCTAAAAAACTGAAAACTACCAACGATAATGCGAGAATGCTTTATTTGCTTCTGCCATTCTATGAGTATCTTCACGCTTTTTAGCTGCAGAACCACGACTTTCAAAAGCATCCAGCAACTCACCCGCCAACTTGGACGACATATTCCTTTCATTTCTTTTTCTTGAAGCATCTATCAACCAACGCATAGCCAAAGCCATGCGACGAGAAGGACGCACCTCAACTGGAACTTGATAGGTTGCACCACCGACACGACGAGACTTAACCTCAACTCTTGGCTGAACGTTCTCTAGCGCCTTAGATAATACATCCAATGGCTCACCATGACCTTTACTCTCAATCACATCCAAAGCACCGTAAACAATTCCTTCAGCAATTGATTTTTTGCCACTTTCCATTATCATATTCATAAACTTGGTTAGCATCACACTACCAAATCTTGGATCTGGAATTATTTCTCTTTTTGTAGCAACTCTTCTTCTAGACATTTATCACCAACTCAGACTATTAGCTTTTAGGCCGTTTTGTTCCATATTTGGAGCGACCACACTTTCTATTATTTACACCTGAAGCATCCAGGCTTCCACGAACAACGTGATATCTAACACCAGGCAAATCCTTAACCCTGCCACCTCTAATCAAAACAACGGAATGCTCTTGAAGATTATGGCCTTCACCACCTATGTAGCTACTAACCTCAGACCCATTAGTTAACCTGACACGAGCTACTTTACGTAAAGCTGAGTTTGGTTTTTTAGGCGTAGTAGTGTAAACACGCGTACAAACACCTCTTCGTTGAGGACATGCCTCTAACGCTGGTACATTACTTTTTTCTACTTTTTTAGCACGTGGCTTTCGAACTAATTGGTTGATTGTGGCCATATCTTTGTTTACTCCGATATACAATTTAACTGTCAGATAATTAATTTATTTTGATAGATAGATTAATTATTTAAACTGACCTAAGCACGTTAGCTTATGTGAGCAGAGCATAATACTTGTTAATGCGCCTTAGGTCAAGTCCATTTTCTTTATTTACTCACTACTTATACATTTAATGCCTGCTTCAGCGCCTCTTCAACATCTTCTGCGTCTACCGTGGCAATCACTTCGTTTTCTACTACCTGTTGATGAATATAGCGATTTTTTCTGTTTTCGTGATACGCCAAACCTGTTCCTGCTGGAATCAACCTACCTACTATAACGTTTTCCTTTAAACCTTGCAGTCCGTCACTTAATCCTCTTACTGCTGCATCGGTCAACACCCTGGTAGTTTCTTGAAACGAAGCCGCTGAAATAAATGACTCTGTCGCTAAAGAAGCTTTTGTTATACCCAATAATATTGATTCGTAGCTCGCAGGAATTTTTCCTTCGCTCTCTACTTTGTCATTTTCAACTCTCATGGCAGCTCTTTCAACTTGCTCACCTTTCAGGAAGCTCGTATCGCCTGAAGCTGTAATTTCAACTTTTCTGAGCATTTGACGTATGATCGCTTCTATATGCTTATCATTGATTTTCACACCCTGTAATCTATATACATCCTGTATTTCTTTAACCAGATAATTTGCCAATTCTTCAATACCTCTCAAACGAAGTATATCGTGTGGAGTCAATTCGCCCTCAGCTATAGTCTCTCCCTTTTCTACGTACTCACCTTCAAAGACAGTGATATGACGCCATTTTGGGATCAACGTTTCTACTTGCTCGCCAGCTGCATCAGTAATAATAACCCTCTGTTTTCCTTTAGTTTCCTTGCCAAAAGAAATAGTCCCACTTGTCTCAGCAAGAATTGCAGGATCTTTTGTTTTTCGAGCTTCAAACAAATCTGCAACACGAGGTAAACCACCAGTGATATCACGAGTTTTACTTGACTCTTGGGGTATTCTAGCCAAAACATCACCCACCCTTACTTCCCCGCCATCTTTTATACCGGCAATCGCTCCTGCAGGTAAAAAGTATTGTGCTGGAATCTCAGTTCCTGGTAAGTGAATAGTATTCCCATCAACATCCAAAAGCTTAACCATAGGTCGTAGTTCTTTACCTGCAGACCCACGTTGTTTTGGATCAGTCACAACAAGTGAGCTTAAGCCTGTAACCTCATCCGATTGCTTCTGAACAGTTATACCATCAAGAAAATCCTTTAATTCTACAATACCGTCCACTTCAGTAATAACTGGATGCGTATGCGGATCCCAAGTAACAATTATGTCACCCGCTAGAATTTTTGAACCTTCCTGGACAGACAACACTGCACCATAAGGTATCTTATAGCGCTCTCTCTCACGTCCATAATCATCAACCACACCGACTTCACCGGATCTTGATACCGCAACCAGTTTACCCTCACGGTTTATCACCGATTTAAGGTTATTCAATCTTACAGTTCCTGCTGACTTAACTTGTACATTACTGATTGCTGCAGATCTTGAGGCCGCCCCACCAATATGAAATGTACGCATTGTTAACTGCGTTCCCGGCTCTCCAATTGATTGGGCTGCTATTACACCAACCGCCTCACCAATATTAACCAGATGCCCGCGCCCCAAATCACGTCCATAGCAAGCCGCACAAACTCCATGCCTGTTCTCACAAGTAATAATTGACCTAACCATAACCTGATCAACACTTTGTTCATCCAGAATAGAAACCCAATGTTCATCCAGCAACGTTTTAGCCGGAACAATGATATTTTCCCCAGACGCATCCAAGATATCATTTACTGCAACACGTCCCAATACACGCTCGGATAGTGGCTCAACTACATCTCCACCTTCAATAATTGGAGTCATAATAAGACCATTTGATGTACCGCAATCATTTCCTGTAATGACTAAGTCTTGCGCAACATCAACTAATCTACGCGTCAAATAACCGGAGTTTGCTGTTTTTAATGCTGTATCTGCAAGTCCTTTTCTCGCACCATGCGTTGAAATAAAATATTGAAGTACGTCTAGGCCTTCACGGAAATTCGCTGTAATGGGCGTCTCAATAATTGAACCATCAGGTTTGGCCATCAAACCACGCATACCCGCTAATTGTCGAATTTGAGCTGCCGAACCCCTTGCTCCAGATTCTGCCATCATAAAAATAGAGTTAAATGATTTTTGCTTAACAGTATTTCCACTTGCATCTATAACTGTTTCTTCACCTAATCCATCCATCATGACTTTAGCGACTTGGTCATTAGCATGAGACCATATATCAACTACTTTGTTATAGCGCTCACCATCTGTAACCAAACCAGAAGCATATTGACTTTGAATCTCGTTTACTTCCCTATCGGCTGCATTAATAATATCTACTTTTTTTGCAGGGATTGCCATATCTTCTATACCGAAAGATACGCCCGAAATCGTTGCATACCTAAAACCTAGGTACATAAGTTGATCAGCCAAAACAACTGTATCTTTATTACCTAAATGCCGATAACTGTAGTTAATCAACCTTGATATATTTTTTTTAGTCATATCGCAATTAACCAACTCATAGGGCATACGGTCAGGCACAACTTCCCAAATTAATGCCCTACCTACTGTTGTCTCAATCCGATGCGTTTTATCCTCAAGTACACCCTGATCATTTAATACTTTTTCAGTTATACGCAATTGAATTTTTGACTGCAATTCAACTGATTTTGCTAAAAGTGCTTTATGTATTTCACCCACACTTCCAAAAATAGTGCCATCACCTTTAGCATTTATTTTCTCGCGACTAATGTAATACAAACCCAATACCACGTCTTGAGAAGGATTGATAACGGGCTCGCCATTAGCAGGCGATAAAATATTGTTAGTCGCCATCATCAATGTTCTAGCTTCTAATTGCGCTTCAATTGACAATGGAATATGAACAGCCATCTGATCGCCATCAAAATCCGCGTTGAATGCACTACATACTAATGGGTGCAGTTGTATCGCCTTACCTTCTATTAAAGTTGGCTCAAATGCTTGAATACCCAATCTATGTAATGTAGGTGCGCGATTTAATAGAATTGGATGCTCACGTATCACCTCTTCCAGAATATCCCATACTTCAGGCCCTTCTCTTTCAACCATCTTCTTTGCCGCTTTTATGGTTGTAGCTAATCCTCTTAACTGCAATTTGCTAAAGATAAATGGTTTAAATAATTCCAAAGCCATCTTTTTAGGTAAACCGCATTGATGCAACCTCAAGGTTGGACCCACCACGATTACTGACCGACCTGAATAATCAACCCGTTTGCCAAGTAAATTCTGACGGAAGCGACCTTGCTTACCTTTGATCATATCTGCAAGCGACTTAAGTGGTCGTCTGTTGGTGCCTGTGATAGCTCTACCCCGACGTCCATTATCCAGTAGCGCATCTACTGATTCCTGTAACATGCGCTTTTCATTTCTAACGATAATATCGGGAGCATTAAGATCCAATAGTCGATTTAAACGATTATTTCTGTTAATAACACGACGATAAAGATCATTTAAGTCTGATGTAGCAAAACGCCCACCATCTAGTGGCACCAATGGTCTCAATTCAGGGGGTAGCACTGGCAACACTTTAAGAATCATCCATTCTGGACGATTCTTCGAACTCAACAGCGCATCCATCACCTTTAAACGTTTTGAATACTTCTTTATTTTTGTCTCGGAACTTGTTGAATTAATTTCTTCCCGTAATATTTCAACCTGCTCTTTTAAGTCAATAGCTTTCAAAAGATCATAGATAGCTTCCGCACCCATCTTCGCTACGAAATCATCTCCATGCATATCAACAGCATCTAAATACTCATCATCTGTCAGCAACTGACCTTTTTCTAACGGAGTCATTCCTGGATCTAATATAACGAATGATTCGAAATACAAGACTCGCTCAATCTCGCGCAAGGTCATATCCAATAACAATGCTATTCTGGATGGCAATGACTTTAAAAACCAAATGTGTGCAACTGGGCTTGCTAAATCTATGTGCCCCATTCGCTCACGGCGTACTTTAGATAAAGTTACCTCTACACCGCATTTCTCACAAATTACACCACGATGCTTAAGTCTTTTATACTTCCCACAAAGACATTCATAGTCACTAACAGGACCAAATATCTTAGCGCAAAACAGCCCGTCTCTCTCTGGCTTAAAAGTGCGATAATTAATCGTTTCAGGTTTTTTTACTTCGCCATATGACCAAGAACGTATCATATCTGGTGAAGCCAAACCAATACTGATTCCATCAAAATCATCTGCGCGACCTTGACGTTTTAAAAAATTCATTAGATCTTTCAAGAGCTTATCCTCTTTAAATAGTTTCTGGCATTGTCCAGAACAGACTTAGACACATGCTTGTATCTTTATTCTGCAAATATAGGTAGTTACCTTAAATATACAGCATACAGCGGCTTTTTGGCACAGAGATTAACAAGTATAAAGTCGCCATCAGACATTTATATTCTGTATTCTTATTCTCGCTGCAATTCTATATTTACTGCCAATGAACGAATTTCTTTAATTAAAACATTAAATGATTCAGGCATTCCTGCTTCCATTTTATGATCGCCATCGACTATATTTTTATACATTCTCGTCCTACCGGTTACGTCATCCGATTTAACAGTGAGCATTTCTTGCAACGTGTAAGCGGCTCCGTATGCTTCTAGGGCCCATACCTCCATCTCTCCAAATCGTTGACCACCAAACTGGGCTTTTCCACCTAAGGGCTGTTGTGTTACCAAGCTATATGGACCTGTTGACCGTGCATGCATCTTATCATCAACTAAATGATTCAACTTTAGCATGTACATATAACCGACGGTAACCTCTCTCTCAAACGGTTCACCTGTCAATCCATCATATAATGTGATTTGGCCATGTTCGGGCAAGTCAGCCAACTTTAACATTGTACGAATCTCTTCTTCGCTTGCACCGTCAAAAACTGGCGTAGCCATCGGAACACCACTTACCAGATTGGTCGCCATTTCAAGAATTTCATGATCTGTAAATGAATCCAAATCTTCTTTTCTGCCACTACTATTATATATTTTATCGAGGTACTCTCTTATAGCAGTTACTTTTTGCTTTTCTGCTTCGTACTTAGCTTCAAGCATTTTACCTATCTTTATACCCAATCCTTTTGCTGCCCATCCTAAATGCGTTTCTAATACCTGACCCACATTCATCCGAGAAGGAACACCCAGTGGATTTAAAACGATATCAACTGGGTTTCCATCGGCTGTATAAGGCATATCTTCAATAGGCCTAATCATCGATATAACACCTTTATTTCCATGGCGACCAGCCATTTTATCACCGGGTTGAATGCGACGTTTTACAGCCAAATAGACTTTAACCATTTTTAGCACTCCTGGTGCCAAATCATCGCCCATTGTTATCTTTTTCCGTTTGATTTCGAATTTTTCATCAAAATCTTTACGTTGCTGCTCAACCTGACTAATTACAGCTTCCAACTGAAGATTAATATCTTCGTCTTTCATCTTTATCTTTAGCCATTCAGAATGACGCAGTCCATTCAGGTACTCTTGAGTGATTAAATCACCAGCCTTGTGCCCACTGGGCCCTGACTGCGCTACTTTACCTATTAATAATCTAGCAACACGTGCAAAAATATCTTCTTCTAGAATTTTCAATTGATCATCAAGATCTTTTCGATAGCGGTTAATTTCCTCCTGCTCAATATCCAGGGCTCTCTGATCTTTCTTTACCCCATCACGAGTAAAAACCTGAACATCTATAACCGTACCTTCGATACTACCAGGTACACGCAAAGAAGTATCCTTAACATCAGCGGCTTTTTCACCAAAAATCGCACGCAATAGCTTTTCTTCTGGCGTTAATTGAGTTTCACCCTTAGGCGTAACCTTACCAACAAGAATATCACCACCTTTTACTTCTGCGCCTACATAAACAATCCCAGATGCGTCAAGTTTCGATAAGGCTTCTTCACTTACATTAGGTATATCAGCTGTAATCTCTTCAGGACTATGTTTAGTATCACGCGCAACACAAGTCTTCTCTTCAATGTGAATGGTAGTAAAACGATCCTCTTTTACTACTCGCTCTGATACAAGAATTGAGTCTTCAAAATTATATCCATTCCACGGCATGAAAGCGACCAGCATGTTTTGACCTAATGCTAATTCCCCCATATCTGTAGAAGGTCCATCAGCAAGAATATCACCTGCGCTGACTTTATCACCTGGTTTTACTAATGGCTTCTGGTTAATACAAGTGTTTTGATTTGAACGCGTATATTTTGTCAAATTGTAAATATCAACGCCAGGCGCGCCCGTTTCAGTTTCTGTATCATTAACACGAACAACTATTCTGGCTGCGTCGACCGCCTCTATACTGCCCCCACGAGCCGCAACAACCGTTACACCCGAGTCTTTCGCAACAATACGCTCCATACCAGTCCCAACTAAAGGCTTTTCAGCTCTTAAAGTTGGTACTGCCTGACGCTGCATATTCGACCCCATAAGCGCACGATTCGCGTCATCGTGCTCAAGGAATGGGATTATTGAAGCTGCTACAGACACAATTTGCTTGGATGAAACGTCCATATACTGAACAGTATCAGACATAGCTAAAGCAAACTCGTCTTTATGACGACAGGATACTAATCCATCAACAAGCTTACCCTTTTCATCTACCGCAACACTCGCCTGAGCAATAACAAACTCACCTTCTTCTATCGCTGAAAGATAATCAACCTGGTCAGTCACTACACCGTTAATTACTTTTCTATAGGGCGTTTCAAGGAAGCCATAGCCATTAGTGCGTGCGTATACGGATAACGAATTTATCAAACCGATATTTGGTCCTTCTGGAGTTTCAATTGGACAAACGCGTCCATAATGAGTGGCGTGTACGTCACGAACCTCAAATCCAGCTCTCTCTCTAGCCAAACCACCAGGCCCTAAAGCTGATACTCTTCGCTTATGAGTAACTTGCGATAATGGATTATTTTGATCCATAAATTGCGATAATTGACTAGATCCAAAAAATTCTTTTACAGCCGCTGAAACTGGCTTGGCATTTATAATTTCTTGGGGCATTAACCCTTCTGAGTCCGCTAACGTTAAACGTTCTTTAACCGCACGCTCAACTCTGACTAATCCGACTCTAAACTGATTTTCAATCATTTCGCCAACAGATCGTACACGTCTGTTACCTAAATGATCAATATCATCAACCGTACCGTTACCGTTACGAATTGAAATTAACTCTTTTAAAACATCAATAATATCTTCTTTATTTAATGTTCCTGGTCCGGTTGATTCTTCTCGACCCAATCGACGATTAAACTTCATTCTACCGACTGTAGATAAATCATATCTGTCATCAGTGAAAAATAGATTTTGGAAAAGATTCTCTGCGGACTCTTTAGTAGGCGGTTCGCCAGGTCGCATCATACGATAAATTTCAACCAGTGCTTCTAATGCGTTTGTAGTCGTATCCAAGCGCATGGCATTACTAATATACGCACCGTTATCTAAATCGTTTACAAATAATGTTTCAATTTCGGTTATGCCACTTTCGATACAACGTTCTATCAAAGCAGATGTTACTTCATCATTTACGTTAGCAACCAACTCGCCGGTACTTTGATCAACTAAGTTGTGACCAAGAATTTTGCCTACCAGATATTCTCTTGGAACTTCAACCTGGCTTAATTCTGCTTTATTCATCTCCCTAATATGCTTGGCAGTTATCCGTCTACCTTCCTCAACTAGCACCTGGCCATTATGTTTTATATCGAATGCTGAAATCTCTCCACGCATTCTTTCAGGAACTACATGAAATAAACAATTTTCGGCGCTTAAGGTAAATTTGTTCTTTTCGAAGAAAATATTAATCATTTCTTCGTTATCATACCCCAAGGCTCTTAGCAATATTGTCGCTGGTATTTTTCTGCGGCGATCAATTCGCACATATACACAATCCTTATGATCAAACTCAAAATCTAGCCACGAACCTCTATAAGGTATTACGCGTGCGTTGAATAAGAGCTTACCAGATGAATGAGTTTTACCTTTATCATGATCAAAAAACACGCCTGGAGAACGATGTAACTGTGAAACGATAACACGCTCAGTACCGTTAATTACAAAAGTTCCGTTATCAGTCATCAAAGGCAATTCACCCATATAGACTTCTTGTTCACGTATATCTTTTACCACCTTAGCATTTGCCGAGGCTTCTTTATCATATATAACCAAGCGCACTAGTACACGCAATGGCGCAGCGTAAGTCGCACCTCGCTGCTGACACTCTCTTACATCAAATGTTGGCTCACCTAGTCTATATCTAACATATTCCAACACTGCATAACCAGAGTGGCTTTCGATAGGAAATACGCTAGAAAATGCTGCATGCAATCCTATTCCTGCACGCTTATCAGGCGAGACACCAGACTGCAAAAAACCTGCATATGAATTTATTTGAGTCGCTAAAAGATAGGGAACCTCAAGTACTTCTGTACTTTTCCCAAAGTTATTTCGAATACGCTTTTTTTCGGTAAAAGAGTAGGACATATCGCTTCCAAACCTTTTCGTCATGAATTATTTCACTGTGTATTAGTTACAAGCAGTAAAAGGCCGATGACACTAGTCACCAGCCATACTTTAAATAGAGACGCAAAATTTTGCGTCTCTTTTGTTTTGTCAAAATTATAATTATTTAATTTCGACAGTTGCGCCTGCTTCAGCAAGCTGCTTTTTGATCTCTTCGGCTTCTGCTTTAGGAATACCTTCTTTAAGAACTGTTGGTACACCTTCAACTGCATCTTTCGCTTCTTTTAATCCCAAACCGGTAATACCACGAACCGTTTTAATTACAGAAACTTTATTGTCACCAAATGATGTTAAAATTACATCAAATTCAGTTTGTTCTTCAACAACTGCAGCAGCAGCTACTGGTGCAGCGGCTACAGCAGCCGCTGCAGAAACGCCGAATTTTTCTTCGAATGCTGAAATTAAATCAACAATCTCCAGAACGGTCATGTTTCCAACCGCTTCCAATATATCGGCTTGTGAAATTGCCATTGTGTATTCCTCTAAAATAATTTGTTTAAACTTGGTAATATAGCTCGTGTTTATGCAGCTTCTTGCTTTTGCTCTTTGAGGGCTGCCAATGTACGGGCAAGCTTTTCTACTGGAGCTTTTATAACTGACATCAACATACTGATACCTTGATCACGTGTCGGTAGACTTGCCAGTCTTGCTAATTCGGATCCGTCATAAGCTTGACCACCGATCGCGACAATCTTAGTAATTAATTTATCATGCGTTTTAGCAAAATCGCTTATCAATCGCCCTGCAGAACCAGGATCATCCATTGAAAAAGCGATCAACAATGGACCAACAAGGCCACTTTGCATGCATTCAAATTCGGTTCCTGAAACAGCTCTTTTCGCTAGTGTATTTTTTACAACACGAAGATAAACGCCTGTCTCCCTTGCCGTTTTACGCAACGCAGTCAAGTCCGTTACTGATAATCCGCGATATTCCGCAGCAACAGCTGAGTGTGCTTTTGCGGCGTATTGAGCTACTTCTTCTACGACAGCTTTTTTGCCATCTAAATTTAGTGCCACAGCTTAGCTCCATTCTTCTGGATAATATCCAGAGTTATTAAACACATTCTTACGAATGCCCCTTATACGGCTTATTCACCTTTATCAGGCTTCATCTTCCGCCTACGCAGGATAATTAAGCTTCACAACCCCTGCGGTCTTTGACGGTTACCGCCGTTAAACGGCAACCCAAAGTATTTTGTTAGTTTGCAAGACTACTTGCATCTAACCATAAACCAGGCCCCATAGTTGAAGACAGGGTTATTTTCTTAATATAAACACCTTTTGCAGCGGTCGGCTTTGCCTTGCGCAAATCTGATAATAAAGCTTCTAAGTTTCCTTGAATAGCAGACGGTTCAAAAGCAACCTTTCCAAGTGTACAATGAATGATACCGCCCTTATCTGTTCTATATCGAACTTGACCAGATTTAGCATTTTTTACTGCTGTTGCAACGTCAGTTGTTACCGTACCTACTTTAGGGTTAGGCATCAAGCCTCTTGGGCCCAATATTTGACCTAGCTGACCTACTACCCTCATAGCATCTGGAGAAGCAATCACAACATCAAAATTCAGTTCACCTTTTTTTACCAAGTCACCTAGATCATCCATACCGACAATATCTGCACCTGCTGCTAAAGCCGCATCTGCATTAGGCCCTTGTGTAAAAACGGCTACGCGCACAGTTTTACCGGTACCATTTGGTAGTACAGTAGCTCCACGAACATTTTGATCTGACTTTCTTGGATCTACACCCAAATTGACGCTGACATCAATAGCTTCATTAAATTTTGAAGTGCTTAGCTCTTTTAGTATTTGAACAGCTTCAGTAATTGAATATTGCTTAGTTCTATCGACCTTACTTTTAACTAATTTTGCTTTTTTTGATAACTTAGCCATTATAATCCCTCCACGTTCAGGCCCATGCTTCGCGCACTTCCTGCAATTGTTTTAATTGCTGCATCTAAATTGGCAGCATTCAAATCTTCCATTTTTGTTTTAGCAATTTCTTCAAGCTGAGCTAAAGTAACAGTACCTACTTTTTTTGTGTTAGGACTACTACTACCGCTTTTTATACCAACTGCTTTTTTCAACAAAATTGATGCAGGAGGCGTTTTAGTTATAAAGGTAAAGCTTCGATCACTATAAACCGTGATAACAACTGGCAACGGCAATCCTTTTTCAACATCTTGGGTTTTGGCATTAAATGCTTTACAAAACTCCATAATATTGACACCACGCTGACCTAACGCAGGTCCTACTGGTGGACTTGGATTTGCTTCTCCTGCCTTTACCTGCAGCTTTATGTAAGCGGTTATTTTTTTAGCCATTTTTCGCTCCAAATTGGGTTCAAACGCTTTTCAGCTCCCCGTAGACACAAAAATCCCTGCCTTGGAAAGACAGAGATTCGTTTATTGCTTTATAACTTAAGTTATCTATTCACAATTTCTGTTAGCTTTTCTCAACTTGCCCAAAAGCTAACTCAACCGATGTTGATCTACCAAATATAAGCACCGAAATCTTTAATTTATTTTTCTCGTAATTGACTTCTTCAACAACACCATTAAAATCCTTAAATGGCCCGTCAATTACTCTAATTACCTCACCCACCTCAAAAAGAACTTTAGGCCTGGGTTTATTAACACCTTCCTCGACACGATTCAGTATAGACATTGCTTCTTTTTCAGAAATTGGCGCCGGACGATCTGAAGTACCGCCTATAAAACCTAAAACCCTTGGCACATCCTTAACTAAATGCCAAGTTTCATCTGTCAACTCCATTTGCACCAAAACATATCCAGGAAAAAACTTTCTTTCACTCTTGCGTTGCTGGCCCATACGCATTTCAACTATTTCTTCAGTAGGCACTAAAACCTTACCAAAGTACTGCTCAAGCCCTTCCCTTTTAATTCTTTCCTCTAGAGCCTGCTTAACTTTATTTTCAAAGTTTGAATAGGCGTGCACAACATACCAGCGTAAAGCCATAACCTTAACCACCCTGACCAGTTAAATACCGCACACCCCAGAAAAGAAACATATCGAGTACCCACAATATCAATCCAACTATGAATACCATAGCAAAAACCAATAACGTTGTTCTCAAAGTTTCATCTTTTGTCGGCCAAACTACTTTCCTCACTTCCAGACGAGATTCGGCTGCAAAAACCAATATAGTTTTTCCAAGCTCAGTTGTTAAAACCAAACCTGCGCTAATTGACAAAAGAACAAGCAGACCCAACACCCTATATAGAAGCCTTACCTCTTTAAAATATGCGTGATCCGCAGAAAAGTAGTAGAATGCCGCTACACCAGCAACCACAAGTACTATAGAAAAAACTTGCTTGACAATATCAATAACTGATACTGATGACTCTGCTTGAGTATTCATGTGTTAATTATTATTATAGAAATATTTAGTTGTTTAGTCTGACTGGCAGGCCAGGAGGGGCTCGAACCCCCAACCAGCGGTTTTGGAGACCGCCATTCTACCAATTGAACTACTGACCTATTCAGACAAAACTTACAGAACTTGCTATTTTATACCAACTTGAAACATTATTCAAGTATTGATGCAACAACGCCCGCACCGACTGTACGACCACCTTCACGAATTGCAAAACGTAATCCATCTTCCATAGCGATCGGTGAAATCAATTTTACTTTTACAGAAATATTATCGCCAGGCATTACCATCTCTACGCC
>CAIPPE010000315.1 GCA_903866825.1 uncultured Methylococcaceae bacterium | reverse complement strand
GGCCGCTGTCGAGAATGGCATTGGTTATCCTTGTTTTATCAAACCGACCATGTCATCATCTGGTAAAGGCCAGTCGATGGTTAAAAGTTTGGACCAGCTTAAGGTCGCTTGGGATTATGCTAAATCCAGTGGTCGAGTTGATACGGGTAAAGTGATTGTAGAAGCCAAAATCGAGTTTGATTTTGAAATTACCTTGCTGACTGTTCGAGCACTAAATCAACAGGGTGAAATACAGACTTACTTTTGTGCTCCCATAGGGCATGTTCAAGAAAATGGTGATTACCGAGAAAGCTGGCAGCCTCAGGTGATGAGTGATGCATCCCTGCAATTATCTCAAGAAATTGCTTTTAAAGTGACGAATGAAATTGGCGGGCTTGGCCTGTTTGGCGTTGAGTTATTTGTAAAAGGTGATGAAGTATGGTTCAGTGAAGTCAGTCCAAGACCCCATGATACGGGTATGGTGACGATGGTGACTCAGCGTCAAAGTGAATTTGATTTACATGCCAGAGCCATTTTAGGTTTGCCTGTTAACACGGCTTTACTGAATGAGGGAGCCAGTGCTGTTATTTTGGGAGGCGTTAACGCTAAAGGCGTAGTTTATGAAGGATTGGCGGATGCGTTAGCTATTCCAGATACCGAAGTTCGATTATTTGGTAAGCCTGAAGCATTCGTGAGCAGACGGATGGGGGTCGCTTTGGCAACAGCCGATAATACAAGTGATGCCAGGCATAAAGCCGTTACAGCAGCACACTCAGTGGTGATTAAGTCAGTGTAAGGTAATGTAATATGGTCAGGTTATGGGTTGTTTTATTGTTATTATGTGTTTCGTTTGGCGCACAAGCAGATATTTATAAATATACAGATAACCGTGGGAATATTTACTATACGGATAATCCAAGAAATAGCTTGTATCAGCGGATAATTAAAAGCCGACCGCATGTGTCTGTTATGAAAAATTCTTTGTTTGATACTCCTGTTATTTATCCACTGAAAGTTAATGGCTTTAACAGCGTTAGCATTGCAAGCAATGGAGCTAACGGGGGAGTCGTTAATAAAAAAAGATTCTCGTCTCTGATAGAGCAGGCTGCATATAAACATCAGGTCGATGCCAGGCTGGTGCATGCCGTTATTCAAACAGAATCGGCTTATAATTCTACGGCACAGTCTCCAAAAGGTGCTGTCGGGTTAATGCAGTTGATGCCAGACACCGCTAAACGCTTTGGCGTGTTAGATCGTAGTGATCCTGATCAGAATTTAGATGGAGGGGTGCGTTATTTAAAACACCTGATTAACTTATTTAATCCCAGTCTGGAGTTGGCGCTGGCTGCTTATAATGCAGGTGAAAATGCGGTTATGCGTTATAACAATTCTATCCCCCCTTATCCTGAAACTCAGAATTACGTTAAGCAAGTATTAGCGTTGTATCGTCCAGAACCCGTTCAAAAGTTTGTTTTTAGACATTAAGCTACTTACAAAAAACTAGAGTTTGATTTTATATTAGCGTTTAACAGCTTTTGTTTGACCGGGTTTTTAAAATAAACAGATTTAGGTGCTGTTAATGTTGGACGTCATGCATTAACTATTGTTATTATCCCTTTGGCTGATCTAATCTTGATTTGATTTGTTCACCCCTATTTTATTTATATAGCATCACTTTAGCTGTTCGGCGAAAGTATTACATAAACTGTGGAGATAATTATGCACAATGTCACGTTGATAAAAGGTGATGGTATTGGTCCTTCCATTATGGATGAGGCCGTTAAAGTTATTGATGCGTCAGGCGTAAAAATTCACTGGGAAGAAGCGTACGCTGGTCTGTCAGCCTTTGAGAAATTTGGAACACCGTTACCAGATGAAACTTTGGCATCATTTGATAAAACCCGTTTGGCATTTAAAGGGCCATTGACCACTGTGGTCGGGACTGGTTTTAGAAGTATTAATGTGGCTTTGCGGCAGCAATATGAGCTTTATGCTAACGTGCGTCCGGCTAAAAGTTGGCCTGGTATTAAGACTCGCTATGAAGATGTGGATATTGTTATCGTTAGAGAAAACACGGAAGGGCTTTATGCGGGACTTGAGCACTATTTGACGCCTAAAAAAGATATTGCTGAAAGTTTGGCTGTGGTTACGCGTGCAGCGTCAGAGCGTGTTATCGAATATGCTTTTAAATATGCACAAGATAATCAACGCAAGAAAGTAACCGTGTGTCATAAAGCTAACATATTAAAATACACCCAAGGGTTGTTTTTGGATGTAGCAAGAGAAACGGCTGCACGTTATCCTGATATTCAGTTTGACGAAAAAATCGTTGATGCTGCCTGTATGCATATGGTGATGAATCCACAACAATTTGATGTGGTGGTGACTACTAATATGTTTGGTGATATTTTGTCTGACTTAACGGCTGGTTTAGTGGGTGGTTTAGGTCTGATTCCTGGCGCAAATATTGGTGATAATGCGGCGTTATTTGAAGCGGTGCACGGTAGTGCACCTGATATTGCAGGAAAAAACCTGGCTAATCCAATTGCAGTAATCATGGCTGGTGTGATGATGTTAAATTATCTGGGTGAAACTGAAGCGGCCACAAAAGTTAAAAACGCGGTTGAAGAAGTGGTCAACGAAGGTAAATTTGTTACTAAAGATCTTAATCCAGAATCAACTTGTGGTACGGTTGAAATGGGCGATGCTATTGTAGCCGCATTAGCTTAAACGCCTTATCTTTCGGTAATTGTTAGTTGAGAGGGCATTCAATAGACCCGGGTTTATGATCAAGGTGTTTGTTGGATGCCCTCTCTTTTTTCCATCATACCGCCACTATCGGTTTTGCTCAATGCAATACAAACAAAACACGTGGGCGTCAGGAATTAAGCCGGGTTTTAAGCAAAGTCTGAGGCTTTGTGCTCTGCTGGTTTTATTGTTTGTAACGCCTGCTTGTGGACATACAAAAATTTATGAATGGCGTGACAGCAAAGGCAGTGAACATTATTCTGATACGTTTACTACCCAGGCTAAAGTCGTTGATATTAAACCGGGCTATGAATTTTATAGTGTAAAAAAGGTTTATGATGGCGATACTGTTCAATTAGAAGATGGTAGAAAAATTCGTTTCCTGGGGATTAATACGCCAGAAATACAGCACAGAGATAAACAGGCAGAGGCTGGTGGTCAAGAAGCAAAAGCCTGGTTGACTAACAGGTTACACAATCAACGGGTTCGCCTGGAATTGGATGCAGAGAATACCGATAAGTATGGAAGAGCCTTAGCGTACTTATTTACTGAAAATAATGAGCTGATTAATTTGTCGCTGGTTAAGCTGGGCTTGGCGACTATCAGTATTTATCCGCCTAATCTGTTGTATGTCAATGAGTTAATGGCGGCGCAGAAACAGGCAGAGCAGAATAAGTTGGGGCTTTGGAGGCTTGCAGAATATGACGTTATTCCTATGAGCCAATTAACTGAGGCTGGGCATAGTGGCTGGACACGGCTATCGGGAAAGGTTATTGATATTCACAGAACGACCCGATTTGTTTATCTGAATTTTTCCAGTCAGTTGGATGCCCGTATAGAATCAAAATGGTTGTCTTTGTTTCCAGATATAACTAGTTATCTAGGTAAAACGCTTGAGGTAAGAGGATGGCTCAATAGAAGGGAGACACATTTCTCGGTATTAATTCGTCATCCAAGTGCTATTAAAATATTACCCGGTCTGTAAGGTGTCGGATAATCCCATGTTTAAGTTTAAGTTTAAGATTAAGATTAAGATGACAAGATGTTACAATCATCTGCTATAAATTAATAACTTAACCGTCCCTCCGTGCAATTTAAACAGAAACAACAAATCTATACCTGGCGCGCGATTTATAAGATTGCATTAGAGCATAAAAAAGCCCTGATCTTTTCCCATTTGATAGCGATCCTGGCAACTATTGTCAGTGTTCCGGTGCCCTTGCTCATGCCTTTGCTGGTTGATGAGGTATTGCTTAACAAGCCGGGTTGGGTGATTAAGCTGATTAACCCCTTGTTTCCTGTTGAATGGCATTTGCCTGTTCTTTATATCACAGTTATCCTGGTTGTGAGTTTACTACTCAGAGTGATCGCCAGTATTTTTAACATTATTCAGGCACGGCATTTTTCCTGCATTTCTAAAGACATTATATTTCGCATACGCAGAAATATGATTAGTCATCTACAGACTATCTCAATGTCTGAATACGAAAGTTTAGGCACGGGAACGGTTGTAAGTTATTTGGTTAAAGATCTGGATACGATTGATACCTTTATTGGTACGACCGTCAGTAAATTGCTGGTCGGGGTGCTGACAATCATTGGCACGGCTGTGATTTTGCTTTGGATGCACTGGCAACTGGGTTTGTTTATTATGCTATTAAATCCAGTGGTCATCTATTTTACAAGGGTAGTCGGTTCGCGTGTTAAAGATCTTAAGTCTAAAGAAAACTCCGCGTACGAGATATTTCAGCAGTCACTGACCGAAACATTAGAAGCTATTCATCAAATTCGTGCTAGTAATCGGGAGCAGCACTATTGTCAGCAGTTAATTGACTCTGCCCGATCCGTTAACGAATTTTCAGCCGCTTATGCGTGGAAAAGTGATGCAGCTTCACGGTTAAGTTTTCTCGTTTTTCTGTTTGGCTTTGATATTTTTCGCGCTTGTGCCATGCTGATGGTATTTTATTCAGATCTGAGTATTGGTGAAATGCTGGCGGTCTTTGGTTATCTTTGGTTTATGATGGCGCCTGTACAAGAAATACTGGGCATACAATATGCTTTTTATGCGGCCAAAGCAGCGTTAATACGTATCAACCGATTAAATGCCCTAAAACAGGAGCCTTATTATCCGCATCTTAAGAATCCGTTTCTGAATAAAAAAACGGTTGCTATTCGTGTTGATAATTTACACTTTAGTTATGGCGAAGAAACCATTTTGAATGGCATCCAGTTAAAGATTAATGCGGGTGAGAAGGTGGCGTTGGTTGGGGCAAGTGGAGGTGGTAAATCTACTCTGATACAAACCTTGATTGGGCTTTATTTGCCTAGTCAAGGGCGAATAAGCTTTGATAATGTACCGATTGAGCAAATTGGTTTGGAGGTCGTCAGAGAAAATGTAGTGACGGTACTACAGCATCCGGTGTTATTTAATGATACGATTCGTGCTAACCTGACATTAGGAAAATCAGTAAGTGATGAGGTGTTATGGAATGCCTTGACGATTGCACAATTAAAGGATGCCATTAAAGATTTAGAGCGGGGCCTGGATACCGTAGTAGGGCGTTTAGGGATGCGGCTTTCTGGAGGTCAACGACAACGCATGGCGATTGCCCGTATGGTGGTTGCTGACCCTAAAGTAGTGATTCTGGATGAAGCGACTTCGGCACTTGATAGTGAAACGGAGTATAACTTACATCAGGCAATGGCTACTTTTTTAAAAGGGCGTACCACTATTATCATTGCTCACCGTTTAAGTGCGGTAAAACAGGCGGATCATGTTTATGTCTTTGAGCAGGGTGTTATTTGTGAACAGGGGCGACACGAGACTTTGATTCAGAACAAGGGTTTGTACGCAAAACTCTATGGCGAATACCAATAATATTATGCAGTTAAGCTAGTTAACATGTCTATGGCCGAACATTACGATTTACATTGCCACTCTACTGCTTCTGATGGTGCTTTGTCCCCCACTGAGCTGGTGCAACGCGCCTTTCAACAAGGTGTCACTTCGCTTGCGTTGACGGATCATGATACGACTTCCGGTTTGATTGAAGCCAGGCAGTGTGCAGATGCAACTGGCATCAACTTTATTTCTGGTATTGAGCTTTCAACGAATTGGGAGAATAAGTGTTTCCATATTGTTGGCTTAGGGATTGATCCAAATTATCCACCATTAGCGGAGGCAACGCATAACTTGCAATCGATGCGTTTAGAGCGTGCAGAACAAATGGCCTTAAAGCTTGAGAAAAAACACATTACAGGTGCTTTTGAAGCCGTTAAAAAAGCGGCAGCGGATGGCATGATCACAAGAACGCATTTTGCAGATTTTTTAATGTCCCAAAATCATGTGTCTAACCAGCAAGAGGCTTTTGATCGTTATTTAGCCAAAGGCAAATCGGCTTATGTTTCTACGCCCTGGGCCGATCTTAAATTAGCTGTCAGTTGGATTACTGAAGCGGGAGGAATCGCAGTGTTGGCTCATCCTTTGCGCTATAAGCTGACCGCTAACTGGATGAAGCGTTTACTTAATGAGTTTAAGGCCGCAGGTGGGCAAGGTATTGAAGTCATTACCAGTCGAATGACTTCAGATGATATACGGTTAGCGGCGGATTATGCAACTCGTTTTGAGTTGGCTGGTTCGGTGGGCTCAGATTTTCATAATGCAACTAATCCTTATGTCGAGTTAGGGCGATTGGCTCCTTTGCCAGATAACATTAAACCAGTTTGGGAGTTATTAGGTTAAAGCCAACTGATTGATTGCGCTATAACCGTCTATCATGGGAATTATAAAAAAGCTCGCCTCACAAACTGCAATTTACGGTCTGAGTAGTATATTTGGCCGCTTTCTAAATTACCTGTTAGTCCCCTTATATACCTATTACTTTTCTGCGGCGGAATACGGTGTTGTTTCTGAGTTTTATGCCTATGCCGGATTTTTTTCAGTGGTACTGCTATTCGGCTTTGAAACGGGTTATTTTCGATTTCGTGATAAGGCCCATAGTGGACAGGACGTTGCCTATTCAACCGCACTTATTTTTGTTGTATTGGTTAATCTACTGTTCTTCCTGGCCATTTGTTTTATTAATCCGTGGCTTTCTACGGCACTTAATTACGCTAATCATCCTGAGTATGTGTTGTGTTTTACGCTTATTTTAACGCTGGATGCCGTTGCCTCTATTCCTTTTGCGCGGTTACGGGCAGAAGCTAAAGCGTTTCGTTTTGCTACTATCAAGATTGCAGAGATATCGATAACTGTGTTGTTGAGTTTATTCTTTATTGTGTACTGTCCCAGGATTGTAGCTGAAAATCCTGCGTCTTGGGTGAGTAAGCTATATCACCCAGAAATTAGTATCGGGTATATTTTTATTGCTAATCTGATAGCGAGTGCCTGCAAATTTGTATTACTTTCTGCTCAATTGAAGGGCTTGGCCTGGGGGTTTGATCGCCAGCTATTTGCTAAAATGATCCGTTATTCGTTGCCGATGGTGGTGATTGGTTTTGCCGGGATTATTAACGAAATGTTAGATAGAGCTTTGCTGAAATATCTATTGCCCTACGATCTGCAAACCAATATGAAAATGTTGGGTGTTTATAGTGCCTGCTATAAGTTGTCTATTTTAATGTCGTTATTTATTCAGGCTTTTAGATATGCGGCTGAACCTTTCTTCTTTGCTTATGCAACCAACAGTGATGCGCGGCCTATTTACGCTAAAGTCCTTAAGTTTTTTGTTATTTTTTGTGTATTTATCTTTTTGTTAGTTACGCTATATATAGATTTCTTTAAGTATTTTGTTGGTGAAGAATATCGGGCTGGACTTGAGGTTGTACCCATTTTGTTATTGGCAAATCTGTTTTTGGGGATCTATGTTAACTTATCAATCTGGTATAAATTGACTGATCGTACCCTGATGGGGGCTTTTGTATCATTATCGGGTGCATTATTAACGATCGTGCTCAATGTGTGGTGGATTCCAATATTGGGTTATGTGGGTTCAGCTTGGGCTACACTGGCTTGTTATGTCAGCATGGCTATGTTGTCTTATTTGCTGGGTAGGCATTATTACCCCGTGGCTTATGAAGTTAGAAGGGTGCTGGCTTATATTTTACTGGGTGTTAGTTTGTACTTTCTCAAAGTTATCCTGCCAGTTGGAACAGGTTGGCAACTGCCGTGGTTATTATCTACTGAATTGATGGCTCTGTATTTTCTGATCGTTCTTCTATTTGAGGGACGAAAATATCATCTGTTTGTTAAAGAAGTCTGATTGTCATATTATTGAAATTGTATTAGTCTAGAATGTAGGGATTATTCTTTGTCGTATTGATGCCTCAATGTCAAATACCTTGCAAGTACGCGCTCGTTTTATAGGCTGTCTGATTTTATTTTTGCTAGGCAGTTGGGTTTTACATGGTTTTGTTGATTTGCTGGCTTGGGCTGTGGTGCTTGCCATTGCTACTTGGCCAGTTTATGAAAGATTGGTAGCATCAACAGAATTGAATGGAAAAATAACCTGGGTGGCATTGGGCCTTACCTTTTTGATAGGTGTAATTATATTAGCGCCTTTTGGTTATGGGGTCAGTCGATTGCTGGAAGAGGTTGAAACCTTGGGGCAACTGTTTACTCATGCTAAAAGCGTTGGTATTTCGCCACCGGACTGGTTAGAAACAGTGCCTGTTTTAGGTAATTCGCTTAAAGGGTACTGGTTAAAAGTATTGGGTGATGCTGAAACCTTTAAAGGTTCCTTGCAGTGGCTAGCTAGCGCAAAAACCTTTAATTTAACAAAGGAGCTTGCGGGTCAACTGGTAAGTCGGTTTTTCGGTTTTCTGATTATATTATTAGTGCTGTTTTTGGTTTATCAGCATGGTAACAACCTAGGGCGTCAGGCGTTGGCGAGTAGTAATAAGTTATTTGGTGAAAAAGGCTGTCGTTATTTGTTGCATGCAACGGCTGCGGTTCGCTCAACCGTCAATGGCATGATGCTGATTGGGTTGGGTAAAGGGGTTTTGATGGGGTTTGGCTATGCTTTTGTTAGTTTAGATAATCCTGCTATCTTGGGTGCATTAACTGGATTCTTTGCCATCATTCCTTTTGCAGCCAAGTTGGTTTTTAGTGTGTGTGCTTTGGTGTTAGTTGCAAAAGGTCATCCAGTGGAAGCGGGAAGTTTGTTTATTTATGGAATGACATTAACCCTGATTGCCGATAATTATATTCGTCCTGCATTAATTGGTGGTGCCATGAAATTGCCTTTTATATGGACACTATTGGGGATTTTTGGTGGATTGGAAACGTTCGGGCTAGTAGGTTTGTTTTTGGGGCCAGCATTATTGGCAGTGTTAATGACACTTTGGCGTGATTGGGTTGCGGATCTGGATTCGTTAAGTTTTAAAACTTACGAGCAATAAAAAGCCCGCATAAAGCGGGCGTGTTGAGCATTTTTATTATTTTTATATAGCAGTTGTTATTCGTACAACTCAACTCAAGCAGTATTATCTTTGTTATTGTTATATGCCTTGCGGCAGTCTTCCCCCCTCTTTAGGTCAACCCCTTAACTTTGACCTAGCCCCTAAAAGCTGACGCATTATAAGCCTAAAAATTACTAGCGTCTAAAAAAATATTAAATTTTCAATAAAATATTTATAGACTATTAAAGGTTTAATTAAAACAATTTGTTATGAACTATTTTATAGGTGCTATAAATAAATTATTGGCAGGGAGTGCGTTCAATCGCCCATTAAAAAGTTAGCGATTACGTTTAGCTTCTTGTTCCTGGCTAAAGAAAAAGTTTAGGCGTTCGTTTAAAATTGAAGATAGCTGGAAGTTAAGTCCTTTAGATGCTTGAGCTAACCTTATTTGCAAAATGGCATCCTGAGTTTGTCCCATTGCATAATAATATTCGGCAAGGAAACGATGTGACTCAGCGGGTTGGTGCAAATCACTGTAGGATTGAGCTAATAACTCCCAATAAGTAGGAAGCCGCTGCATTTGGGGATTTAATGATAACAATTTATTTCGAGCCAGATCCGGTTTGTCAATTTTTAACAAAGCCGTTATATATTCAAGTTTGATAGCATCATTATCAGGAAACTGTTCTACTAGTTTTTGATATCGATTAGCAGCGACAGCATAATTGTGAGAATCAAATGAAGTACGGGCAAACGCGGTTGCATATTGAGGTTGTTCAGGGTATTCACGCGCCAATGTTTGGAAAATAGTTTCAGCCTCTTTAAATTTTTCAGCCTTCAGAGCGATCAAGCCCATACCGTAACGAGCAACTGCACGCTGTTCTGGGGTCCCTAGAGAGAGTCGGTTCTGGAAATACTCTGCGGCTGCTCCTGAATTAGCATCTGACAAGACCCGGATTTTTGCTTTGGTCAGAAGATAGCCCATCGAGTCTGGATATTGCTTATACGGATACGTTTCAGCTCGTCCACGCGTATCAGATATTCGTGACTCTGTGACAGGGTGAGTTCTTAAAAATTCGGGAACACCTTGCCCATAAAAACGGGTCGCTTGCTGTAAGCGCTCAAAAAAGGTTGGCATACTCCGGGGATCATATCGGGATGCTGCTAAAGTTTGCATGCCAACACGGTCAGCTTCTTCCTCATTTTCTCGGGTGAAGTTAATTTGAAATTGTATACTACCGCCCATAATCGCCATAATAGCGGCTTGGCCCATTTGAGGTGATTGTGAGCCTAATAATATAGCGGCTAACATGCCCGCTGCACTCGGAATAGTCAAACGCCCAGCGGCTTCTGCGGCACGAAATAAATGTCGTTGAGTGACATGCGAAATTTCATGTGCTATAACCGAGGCCAATTCACTTTCTGCTTCTGTCATGGTGATCAGGCCGGAGTTAACCCCAATATATCCACCAGGGCCAGCAAAAGCGTTGATGTCATTTTCCATAACCACAAAAAAATGGAAGGGATGACTCGGTGCGTCACTGTTAGCTGCGAGTTTTTGGCCAATTGACTGGATATACTCTTGAATCTCGGCATCCTGGTTAATTGTAATCTGTGCATGCAGGCTTCTAAAAAATTCTTCACCGAATTCTTTTTCTTCAGCAGGCGAAATCAGAGTGCCGGAGGAATCACCCATATCGGGCAAATCAATTTTTTTAATGGCTCTGGGTTGTGTCGATGTACCAGAATTTTTATCTCCAACAGCACCTGCATCGGGAGGCGTTGTCTGCTGGCCGGGTGGTAAGCCTTTATTAGTGACAATGACGCGTTGATCTTCAGCTTGCTGAGGTGACGAGAGTAGAGTAAGGCTTATGGCTAGGGCAATCGCAGAGGGTTTAAACATAAGTTCTCAAGGTTACAATAATAGAGTAACTAAATCAGCACGGAGTTATTCAATCATAATAGAATATCAGGTATTTATTATAAAACATCTCAATTAAATATAGCTTAAGAAATACAGTTAAAAATGAAATTTGCCATTCAGATTAATGTCAGTCCTTATCACTCAAATGTCGGACAAACTGCTTACCAATTTATTCATGCAGCTTTGGCGTCGGGACATGAGATCTTTAGGGTGTTTTTTTATCATGATGGGATAGTGCACGCATTTAAACATGCAACGCCACCAGATGATGAGCTGCAATTGACTCAGCGATGGAGTGATTTGGCTAAGCAGTATCAGATTGATTTAGTGGTGTGTATTTCTGCTGCTCAAAGGCGAGGGTTGTTGTGTTTAGATGAGTCTCAAAGACAAGGGAAGCAAGACGATGATCTGGCAGAGGGCTTTAGAATATCTGGATTGGGGCAATGGGTTGAGGCTACCCTGATTGCTGATCGGTTGATTAATTTTGGTTAAGTCGCTATGAAGAATTATTTATTTGTTCTGCGTAAATCGTCTCACAGTGGGTCTTATGTGCAAGAAACGTTGGATATTGTTTTAACGACTGCAGCGTTTGATCAGAAGGTGGGGGTGTTATTGCTGGATGATGGTGTGTTTCATTTAAAAAAGGGGCAGCATCCAGAAAAAACTGGCATAAAAGATACGGCAGCTATTTTTAAAGCCTTAGAGTTTTATGATGTTGAAGATATTTATGCTGAGCGAGAATCTTTGCTTGATAGAGGTTTAAACAGTACAGATTTGTGCTTGCCCGTTCAAGTGGTTAATAGAATGGATGTTGCGAGTTTAATGCAGCAATATAATATCATTGTTTCAGGTTAGGTTTTGTAACATGAGGGATCAAACTTTTGCCGATTAATCTTGAGTTACAAAGATGAGTTTATCGGTCGCAAAGCCCAAGTCTTTTGCTTTTGCAATTAACGAATTCTGAATGTTATTAGGTAATTGCTTTGTCCTTGATAATATCCAGAAATAGGATCTGTCTGGGCCGGTGACCAAGGAATAGGAATAGTCTTTTTTGTCCAAGTCAATGATGTTATAAGCGCCATAGAATGGCCCAAAAAAAGTCACGTTAAGTTTGCCTTCATTCGGTTGACCGGCAAAATAGGCTTTTCCTTCTGCCTGTTCCCATTTGCCTGATTCCTGATTCCAGCCTTTGTTAATCACAGTCACGCCACCATCGTCTCTTAAAGAGTAAGTAGCCGTTATGTTGTTTAAGCCTCGCTCAAAGTGGTGATCAAGTCTGGCAATTTCATACCAGGTTCCCAGGTACTTGTCAACCTCGAAGTCATTAACCGCTGTTAAGCCGTTTGGGATTCCTGTACAGGCTGAAAAAACACAGGTCATTAAACAGATAAAAATTGCGGATATCTTCATTGAGTTAATAATTATTTTTGAAGGATCTTTTTATTGTCCCGATTGTATTCCCAAGCGAACTGTATTAAAAGGTTTTATTTGATTATTTTTTACAGTTGTGGCGTGTTTTTTAGGTGGCTGTTTTTTAGTATATCTTCGATTACGCCAAATAATATGTGTGATATGCCAGTATAAAAAAAGAAAATCGGGAAGTTACTATCAATTTCAACGGTATTGATCTCACCGTAAAACTCCATTGAGCCGACCATAAGAATTAAAAAGAATCCTACCAGGATCATAGATCGAAAGTCTTTTCTAATTAAGCAGTATATTAAGATAACCATCTCGGTCATACCTAAATAGACCATAATCATTCTTAAATTGTTATCAAGTGCGCCATAAAGATCTTCTTTAAACTCAAACAGCGAATGATTATCCGAAACTGACAAAAAGCTGCCTGCCAAGAGTAAAATGACAGAAGCGTAGAAGTTGACTTCCAGCAAGTATTTTAAGTTTTCCAGATTTATTAATTTCATATCAATTAATTACTCTAAAGATGTCATAAAAAAAGACCCTCCCTCAAACAATCAGGGAGGGCTTACAGAGGAGGACATTAAGTAAAAATCCTGAATGTTTTTCATTCAGATGACAATACAAGTTCGAGCGTTATTGTTCGACATTTAATTTGTGTTAACGCCTTAAAGGGCCAATAACTTAGTTGTTAACTTACCTCTCAAATGTGACTTTGTCAAACTATAGTTGAACAAAACATGTACAATATATTTTAATTAATTTATAAGATGAGGCTGTCATGACTAAGATATTAATTACGGGTGGTACGGGGTTTATTGGTAGTGCGCTAACAAAACGCTTACTGGTTCAACATTATGAGGTGACCGTTTTAAGCCGTCATCCAGAAGCAACTGAAAAATTGGGTCTGGATGGCGTTGATATACTGAGTTCTTTAAGTGAGTTAACACCAGAGGACAGTTTTAACGTCGTTATTAATTTGGCGGGTGCTCCAATTTTTGATGTGCGTTGGACAGAAGTCCGTAAGCAACTGATACGGAAAAGTCGAATTAATCTGACTGAACAGTTAGTTGCCTGTATGGCTCGGATGACAATTAAACCGGAGTTATTAATCAGTGGTTCTGCTATCGGTTATTATGGGGATCAGGGTGATTGCGTATTGACTGAGCAATCAGAGGTTAAGCAGAATTTTTCGCAACAACTATGCACTGACTGGGAAGAGGCAGCAAAGGAAGCTGAACAACTGGATGTTAGGGTTTGTATAATAAGGACAGGCCTGGTGCTGGGCGACGGTGGTTTATTAAATCGAATGTTATTGCCTTTCCGGTTTGGGCTTGGTGGGCGCTTAGGCAATGGAAAGCAATGGATGTCATGGATACATCTGCAAGATTGGTTATCAATAGCGGAAAAGATGATCAGTGATAATTCAATGTCGGGCGCCTATAATGCTACGGCACCTAATCCTGTGACTAATGCTGAGTTTACCAGGGTCTTGGCAAAAACTGTAAATCGGCCTGCATTATTTCCATTGCCTGCTAGGTTATTAACCGTGTTGCTTGGTGAAATGTCCAGTTTGGTATTAGGTAGTCAGCGTGTCCTCCCTGAACGTTTGCAAGCGCAGGGTTTTAGTTTTAAATATGTTGATCTTGCGTCAGCATTAGTTCAAATAATCAAACATTAATGACAAAGCGGGTTATTAATCAGGTTAATCCTGATAAGCTAATGTTAAGCAAATGGACTGCGGTTGCTCCAAGCCATAAAGAGAAACATTTTTTAGTGACACGTATCATAAAAGATGAAGCAGAAGTTATTACTCATTGTGTGCTTGAAGCGGTGATAAATCACCGTGAAATTGAACTGGACTGGCGATTACTGAAAGATCCTAGCAGTTGGTTGTTTGGGTGGCGTTAAGCGTATTTCGGCGACTACTTTAATAGATCTAAATGATTAAGGTGATATGATGAGTGAATTAATTGTATCTTCTTGACGTTATATTTTACAATTCGATTGGCAATGCAAGTTTATAGGGCAATCTATAGTGTTTAGGCACGATAATAGCCTTTTATCATGACATCTAATAATAATTTGGAGGATAGTATGTTTAAGATTCGTTCGCTAGTCACAGCGCTGGCGTTAGTAGGTTCTATTTCGGTAGCATCGGCTTTGGAAGTTTTGCCAACGGTAGCGCCTGCTCCAGCTGACAATCCAACCACCCCGGAAAAAGTTGAGTTGGGACAGTGGTTATACCATGATCCACGCCTGTCATCTACTGGAACAGTTTCATGTGCTTCATGTCATAACACATCGTTAGGTGGTGAAGATAATAGACCTAATTCTGTGGGCATTAATGGACAAACCGGTGGTCGAAGTGCGCCAACAGTCTGGAATGCAGCTTTTAACGCGGTGCAGTTTTGGGATGGCAGGGCGCCTAGTTTAGAAGCTCAAGCGGCAGGTCCAGTAACCAATCCCATTGAAATGGGCATGAAAAGCTGGGATGATGTGGTCGTACGCTTAAAGTCCATTGAAGGCTATCAAGTCGCGTTCGAGAAAGCTTTTGGTAAGGATTCAATCTCTAAAGATAATGCAACCAAAGCGATTGCTGCCTACGAAAGAACCTTGATTACGCCAAACAGTCCCTATGACAAATATGTATCGGGTGATAAATCAGCATTAACAGAACAACAGGTTCGAGGCTTGAATAAAGCGCAAGAGTTGGGTTGTACTGGTTGCCATAGTGGCCCAGCCTTTAATGGTCCGGGTCTATTTTTGCCATTCCCGATTCATAGCAACCCTGTTTATGCTGCTAACTATCACTTCAAAGATGATAAAGGTTTAGCTGAAGTGACTAAAAAAGCAGAAGATGAGCATCGTTGGAAAGTACCTACGTTACGAAATATTGCTTTAACCGCTCCTTACTTCCACAACGGTTCAGTCAAAACGCTCGATGAAGCGGTCGTCGTTATGGCTAAAACTCAATTAGATAAAGATTTGTCTAAAGAAGAAGTTGCTGATATCGTTGCATTCCTTAATAGTTTGACAGGTGAGTTCCCCAAACAAAAGCTACCTGTTTTACCTGCAACACCGGGTACTACATTTAACTAATCATCTGCTTGGAGAGACGCGCTAGTCGCGTCTCTATTTGATCTTTACGTCAGTCAAAATTATCAATCTACAACCTCGTTATGCTACTGTTTTTTTATAAACAGCTCTGTTTGTGTGCTGTTGATATACAAACAGCTTAAGTCTGCTTATCTAATTTAGAGATTTTTAAGTAGGCAGTTATAGTATTTCATATGCTATTATAGGCGCTTAATAAACAATACGTTGCGTGAAACTATGCTTGGTTTTACAACTTAATAACTATCACAATATCAAGATGGCTTAGTATTTGCTGTTCTTCTTTTGACTAGGCGCGGACTTTTTTATTGGGGCGTCTTAATTTAAATAAGTAAATCAGGTATTGATTATTCATGGCTAAAAAAATTCACAAGCTAGCTCTTTTATCATTTGCGTTAACAGCATTATCAACTCATATAAGCTTTGCAGCCCCCAGTATTTATCCAACAGGTGTTACCCGTTATGATCCTTCAAAAGCGTTTAATAGTTATGTAATATTTTCAGGTAGCGATAGAAAGACGCATTTAATTGATCTTAATGGCAATGAAGTTCATCAATGGCCCAATCAAGGGTCTCCTTCTTATTATATTGATCCACAATTAGCCAATGGTGCACAGGGACATGTATTAGTCCAGCTTTCTCAGGGTGGAGCAGGTAATAATGCGGGCAATAATATCGAAGCGCAATCCATTGGTGAAGTCGATTGGGAGGGTAAGGTTGTTTGGCAGTGGGGCGGAGCAAAAGCTCAGGATGCCTATGGCTCTGGCGGGAATGGTAATGATGCAAATGGTTATGGTACGAGTGTTAAGCAACATCATGACTGGCGACGATTGCCAAATGGTAATACCGTTATCCTGATTAACTATGTAAAGCCAGTCAAAGGTTTTTTAGCTGAAAAGTTACTTGATGATGGTATTTATGAAATTAATCCCAAAGGCGAAGTCGTCTGGAAGTGGTTAGCATACGATCATTTGAATGAGTTTGGTTTTAGCAAAACATCACTGAAATTATTACACCAAACCTTAGGTCGCAGTAAGGATAAAACAAAACCTTTCGATTATTTACATTTTAATAATATGTCAGTGGTCGGGCCCAATAAATGGTTTGATGCGGGTGATCAACGCTTCAATCCTGATAACCTATTGATTGACTCACGTGAAGCCAATTTTATAGCTATTATCGATAAGAAAACCGGCAAAATAGTTTGGCGTCTTGGCCCCGATTATGAGCCAGTAAATATTGATGGCAAAGTTCCTCGGAATGTTGATCAAATCAGTGGTCAACATGATGCCCATATTATTCCTAAAGGCTTGCCAGGGGAAGGTAACTTACTGGTATTTGATAATCAGGGCGAAGGCGGCTATCCCTTTGTCGTGTTAGGTGTGGGTGGACAATTAGGTTCACGTGTCCTGGAAATTGATCCCATTAAAAATGAAATTGTCTGGCAATATACTGGTGCAAGTTCAGGTCGGCCAAATTATACTTTTTACAGTTCTTACATCAGTAGTGCGCGTCGCTTACCCAATGGCAACACCTTAATTGATGAAGGGATGAATGGACGGTTTTTACAAGTCACCAACCAAGGCGAGATTGTCTGGGAGTATATTAGTCCTTATTTTACAACCCCCCGAGCTGATGATCCTCAGCAGGTAACAAGTAATACTGTTTATCGGGCTCAACCCGTTCCATATGAATGGGCGCCAGCAGGGACACCACACACAGAAACACCGGTTAAAGTACCTGACCTTAGCCAATTTCATGTTTCTGCCGATAAGTAGGTTTTACCATTTTAATTTTAGCTTTGGAATAGACGTTGAGTACAGTTAATAAAAATCGCCGCCGTTTATTGGGTGGTGTATCTGCTTTATCATTAGGTACTTTGACAGGTGCCTGGAATTTTGCTTCTGCGGCAGAAAAAAAAGCCAAGCCTAATATTATCTTTATTCTTGCTGATGATTTAGGTTATGGCGATTTAAGTATCTACGGCCAAACGGATTTTCAAACACCCAATTTGGATAAACTTGCACAACAAGGTTTGCGTTTTACACAAGCCTATTCAAATTCTGCGGTGTGTTCTGCAACCCGTTTTGGTTTGATAACAGGCCGCTATCAGTATCGTTTACGAGGTGGACTTGAGGAGCCTATTGCAGGTGCTTCTGATACCATTGGTTTGCCACCTGAACATCCGACTTTACCATCGTTATTAAAGAAAAATGGTTATAGCACTGCTTTATTTGGTAAATGGCATTTGGGCTTTTTACCCAAGTTCAGTCCTCTAAAGAGTGGTTATGATCAGTTCTTTGGGAATTATGGCGGGGCTATTGACTATTTTACTCATAAGTCAGGTGTAGGCGAAAATACCAAAGAGGATTTGTATGAGGATGAAGTCCCCGTTCACAAAGTGGGTTATTACACGGATTTAATTGCTGACCGCGCGGCTGATTATATTGCTAAGCAAACTGCCGCAAAGCCATTTTTTCTGTCCTTACATTTCACTGCACCTCACTGGCCTTGGGAAGGTCCAAAAGACGAGGCTGTCTCACAGGAAATCAGTAGTCTTTTTCACTATGACGGCGGCAATTTAGCGACCTATGCCAAGATGGTAACCAGCTTGGATGCAGCTATAGGCCGAGTTCTTAAAAGTTTAAAAGATCGTAATCTGGATAAAAACACGATTGTGGTGTTTACCAGTGACAATGGCGGAGAACGTTTTTCTAAAACATGGCCTTTCACCGGTCAAAAAACTGAGCTCTTGGAAGGCGGGATTCGTGTGCCTGCAATCGTAAGTTGGCCAGCAAAAATAAAACCTGCCGTGACTCAACAAGTTGCGATTAGTATGGATTGGTTACCTACCTTATTGGCCGCAGCAGACACTACACCGGATGAAGTCTTTCCTCCAGATGGAGATAATTTATTGCCCGTTTTGCTGGGCACCGCCAAGCCAAATCCCCGGACATTGTTTTGGCGTTATAAAGCCAATCTTCAACGTGCGGTTCGTTCGGGTGATTGGAAGTATCTAAAAATTGCCGACAATGAGTTTCTATTTGATGTGGTTGCTGATCAACATGAACGGGCCAACCTGTCAAAAAAAAACCCCGAGGTCTTTGCGCAGCTTAAAAAGCAATGGGAAGAATGGGATTCAAAAATGTTACCGATCACTGATGATGTGCGTACACATGCGGTTGAAGGTAAAGTCCAAGCTGATCGCTACGGGTCAAAATAGCGTCATATCTCAACGTTAATTCCGTATGGGTGTGGGCCAGTCGCACCCATAGGGTGTTCGCTTTTATCAAGTTATTTAATTTCTGTTCCTGAATATGTTAAATTGTGCAGTTATTATTAATTCACTTATGGGGTTTAGTTTTAAATGACAGCCCTTATATAACGAATATATTATTCTGCAATAAAAATCCTGTATGTCGAACACAACTGTTTCACGAATGACCTGTGCCCGTATTCCAACTGAATACGGCGATTTTCAACTTTGCTATTACACTAATACTCTCGATAAAAAGGAACATTTGGCATTTTATAGGGGTGCCGTTCATGATGCTGAGGATGTTTTAGTACGTATACACTCCGAATGCTTTACCGGTGATGTTTTGGGCTCCAAACGTTGCGATTGTGGTGAACAACTCACGCTTTCTTTGAAATTGATTGCAGAGCATGGCGTGGGTATATTAATTTATTTGCGTCAGGAAGGTCGGGGCATTGGATTACTACAAAAACTGCGAGCTTATAATTTACAAGACCAAGGTCATGATACTGTCGATGCTAATCTGTTATTGGGACATGGCGCAGATGAGAGGAGTTACGACATAGCTGCACGTATCCTGGAAGATTTAGGCGTCAAATCAGTAACGTTGATGACTAATAATCCTTTAAAGATTAGTGCGTTGGAAGCCGAGGGGATTAAAGTTAAGGCGCGTCTACCGATAGAAGGCACTATTAATTCAGAAAACAAAGGTTATCTGTTTACCAAAGCGCAGCGTATGGATCATCTCTTACCGCTGACAGCACCTGTATTCCCTCATGACTCGCAGAGAACTTGATGACTATTAACCAGAAAATTGAGCACTGGTTAATATCCCATAAACGTAATTTAACTCAGGCAAAACGACCTTTTGTGACCTTGAGTTATGCGCAAAGTTGGGATGGTAGTATTACCACACGTAGCGGCGAGTCGTTGGCTTTAAGTGGTGCCGAAGCCACGCGTTTAACTCATCAGCTCCGTAGTCTTCACGATGGGATTCTGGTGGGAATTGGTACGGTATTAACCGATGATCCCCAATTGACAGTGCGGGAGTGGTCAGGCCCTAATCCACAACCTATTGTCCTGGATAGCCAGTTACGAATGCCAGTGAATGCGCGTCTTTGTCACCATACGGATAAGAACTGCTGGGTTTTAACCCGAATAAAAGATGCTAACGACTACAGTGATCAGGTTGAGATTATTACGCTGGGTAGTGATATTGATGGTCGGGTCAATTTACTGGATGCGCTGGCTTTGCTTTGGGAGAAAGGCATCAGGATGTTAATGGTAGAAGGCGGCAGTGATGTGATTACCGCCTTTTTAAAAGCTCAATTAGCCGATGCTTTGGTATTGACGGTAGCGCCCACTTTGGTGGGTGGCTACAAAGGGGTGGGTAACTTAGGCATTTGCCATAAACACTTGTTACCGCAAATTCGTCCACTGTCTGCCGAGATGTTAGGGGACGATCTAATTATGTGGGGTGACTTGCAATATCAGCCCTCGAGTCTGGAACAGTCAGGCTTATGAGTGTTCGTGAATTGTGGTTTACACAGCCGTATCATGTTGAAGTTCGAGAGAGATCATTACCGCCATTAGCGTCTGGACACATCAGGGTTAAAAATGAATGTTCAGCGATCAGTGCCGGGACAGAAATGCTGGTTTACCGAGGACAATTGCCCAGTGATATTAGTTTGGATGCTACCTTGGAATCTCTGCAGCACGACCAAACCTATCCGCTGCAATATGGTTATGCCTGTGTGGGGCGAGTGGAACAGATAGGTGCAGAGGTAGATTCATCCTGGTTAGGAAAACGGGTCTTTTCCTTTCAACCGCATGCGAGTCATTTTACGGCAACACCAGAGCAAGTGATTCTGTTACCGGATGATATTGAGCCAGAAGCGGCTGTGTTTCTGGCTAATATGGAAACAGCCGTTAATTTGGTTTTAGATGGCAGTCCTGCGCTAGGCGAGCGGGTGCTTATTCTAGGGCAGGGTGTGGTCGGTTTATTGGTGTCGAGTCTATTAGCGCAGTTTCCATTGACTCAATTAGTCGCCTTAGAAAGCTTATCACTTCGGAAAGATCAAGCACTAAAATTCGGTGTTCAGCACGTTTACGATCCTCATTCAGCAACAGACCTTGCCAGCTTAGAACAGCTATTACACTTACCCGTACAATTATCTGACACGGCCAAGTCAGGTGCAGATTTGATTTATGAAGTCAGTGGTGTTGCCAGTGCTTTAAATTTAGCCATTAATCTCAGTAGTTATGCTGGGCGTATCGTGATTGGCAGTTGGTATGGTAATAAAGCCGCTAATCTACACTTAGGTGGTGTTGCCCATAGAAACCGGCTTAAGTTTATTAGCAGTCAAGTAAGTACGATTGCGCCCGAATGGAGTGGGCGGTGGGATAAGTCCAGGCGATTTGATGTGGCCTGGGACATGATTAGACGCGTCCAGCCCCAGCAAATGATTAGTCATCGGGTGCCTTTAGAGCAGGCACCCTTTCTGTATTCGTTATTAGATCAAGCGCCTGAAGAAATCTTACAGTCCGTGTTGACCTACTAACCCGTTTATCTTTAATCTCTTTATCAGGAAATAGAATGTATACCGTAGCCGTTACCCGTGATTTTATTGCTAACCACTATTTGATTGGAGGCGACTGGGGCAGTGAAAACCAGCCTCATGCCCATCATTATGTTGCAGAAGTCAGTATTGAGGGTACACAACTTGACCAACATGGCTATTTAGTTGACATTGTGGCGATAGAAGCAAACTTGGATGCTATCGTTAGCCGCTTTCGTGATGTTTTATTAAATGATCTAGCCGAGTTTGCAGGGCTTAATCCCAGTATTGAACATTTTAGTCGTATTATCACAGAGCAATTACTGGCAGCGATTAATCCCCCTGGATCAGGCGCACTCAGAGTGAAGTTATGGGAAAATGCCACTTGCTGGGCTGCGTTTCGCCAAGAGTTTTAATTAAAGCATGAGTTATCTTCCAGTCATACGGGTAATAATTTCCTAACTCAACATTCAGTGAGTGCCGACTAATTGCTGCTTGACTTTTATCCTGATCGGTTAAACTTAATGCTGACTTACTTAAAGGTGTGATTATGAAAATTCTAATTTTATTGGCGAGCTTTTTTTTATATTCAGCTTCTGCAGCTGGGGCAGAGCCTTGTTCTGACTTACTGAATTATAAAGCGAGCAAATTAAGATCCAGCGAAGAGCTTGATTTTTGCCAGGCATTCCAAGGCAAGGTAATTCTTGCCGTCAATACTGCCAGCAATTGCGGCTATACTCCACAATTTAAAGGCCTGGAGGCGCTGTATCAAAAATATAAAGCCCAGGGTCTGGTAGTTGTCGGTTTCCCCTCCAATGATTTCAATCAAGAGTTTGATGCGGCAGAAAAAACGGCCAAAGTGTGTTTTATTAACTACGGGGTGACTTTCCCTGTGTTGGAAAAAAGTGCTGTTAAAGGCTCTTCAGCCAATGTATTTTTTCAAAAACTGATTAAGGCCACCGGCCAAGCGCCAGAATGGAATTTTTACAAATATCTGATTGCTCGGGATGGTTCATCTGTTGAGGCTTTTTCGAGTGATGTCACTCCAGAACAACTGGATTCAAAAATAAGCCCACTATTAAGCCCCCAATAATTTAAAACCACAGTTTATTGCCGACTTTTGGATAGCTGTTAGTGCATGGTCTATTATGCATATAGGACTATTAATTTATGGCGAGATGGAGACCTTAAGTGGCGGTTATTTATATAACCGGCAACTGGTCTCTTATCTGCGTAGCCAAGGTGAGCAAGTTACTATCATTTCTTTACCCTATCGGAGCTACTGGTGGCATTTAGCCGATAACTTTAACCATGCGTGTCTAAAGCAACTAACGGATGCAAAGGTGGATGTTTTAATTCAGGATGCGATGGTGCATCCGTCTCTATTCCTGCTGAATCATTGTTTTCGTCAACAAAGTAATATTCCTCTTATTTCCTTGGTACACTTGTTGACCACGTATGATCACCACTCTCGATGGACTGCCTGGTTTTACCGTGTAATAGAACGTCGGTATCTGCAGACTGTGTCTGGTTTGATAGTCAATAGCCAGACGACTTTAAGGCAAGTGACTGAGTTACTGGCTAAGCCAATAGCAGCCTATTGTTTGGCAGTACCCGCAGGGAATAATTTTAAAGACCTTAAGCTGGATATTGATTTTATCAGGCAACGCACTCAGATGGCTGGGCCATTAAAAATAGTCGTGGTCGGTAATGTGATTCGTCGTAAGGGCTTGCATGTATTGATTAACGCTTTGCGCTTGTTGCCACCTGAAGATTATCAAGTGACAGTCGTGGGACGATTGGATATGGAACCCGCTTATGTACAGCAATTAAAGAAAATAATTCAGGGTACGCAGATAGAGGCATCGGTTATATTTAAAGGCCCAATACAGGGGCAGGCTCTCGCTGATTTATATCAGGCCCATCAAGTGATGGTGCTGCCTTCGGCGTATGAGAGTTATGGCATTGTGTATGTGGAAGCGCAGCAATTTGGTGTGCCGGTGATCGGGACCACCGAGGGAGCCGCCAAAGAAATTATCAGGCATGGTGAGAATGGCTATCTGATTCATCCTGAAGATCATCAGGCTTTAGCCACTGTCCTGCGAACAGTGCATGAGAATCGTCAGTTGTTATTGCAGTTAAGTCTAAATGCCTGCATAGCCTATGAGCAGCATCCAAAATGGCAGGATAGTTGCGAGATTATTCGCCAGTTTTTATATACACAAATCTAGGATTTTATCTCAAGGCGCGGACACAATACAGTCCAATCACTAAAGTGATGGCATCTCTTAAACGCATTAAAGCCATCACACTGATAGCCACTGTCAGGGGTAGACCTAATATTTGAAAGACCCAAAATAATGAAGCTTCTAACGTGCCAATACCGCCGGGTAGGGGTAATAAGAACGCTAAGCGCATCGCGACCAGAATCAACATGAAACTGTAAAAGGTAAGCGCTATATCAAAGAAACCGAGTATCAGCCAAAGTTCACTTATTAAGCCAATCCAGCCGATTAATGACCAAACGAAGGCTAGTGCCAACTCAGCTTTGTGCTTTGTCATTAATGATTTTAAATCACTGCTTAAGCGTTGCCAGTGGGTTTCAATGTGTTGCAAACGAGGGTGATGCTGCCAATAATGAGTTACCCGTTTGATCCATGCTAAAACCCGGTCGGGCTGTTTTAGAATCAAGCCAGCTAGGAGAGATAAGACTAGCAAAATTAATAACAGTCCGAGAAACATAACCTGCCAGTTTATCGTTGTTGCCTGGCCTGTTATCGAGGTGGTCATCAGTAAGATTAAATTCAGTAACAGCACACCAAAGTTAATCCATAATTCATAGAAGCGATCAATGCCCACCGCTAATAAAGCACTGTGTATCGGCCAGTGATTGCGTTTCCATAGCCAATAAATTTGCAAGGGTTCACCGCCAAATTGTGGACCGGGTGTAATAAAGCTGATAGCCTGGCCTGCTTGCCTAATCATCAGCAATTCATTAAATTTAACTGATAGGCCCAGTCCTTTAATCAGCGTTAACCAGCGTTGTGTTGCTAAAGCAATGATCGCCAGATTAATACTGATCCATGCCAGCCATTGTGTAATAGTTAGGGTGCTTAAGCTTTGGGTGATAGTCGTTAGTGGTAACTGGTAAAGTATACAGCCAACCAGAATGAGCGCGGCTGACCACAATAAAACAGGAATCGATTTAAGCCAGGACATTAAGCACCATCATAACGTTTCACCCATTCATCATCCCATTGCCATAAACTAAACCGCCCCGTACCCAACAGTAAAATCCAGCTAATTGTAAAGATTAAGCTGGCACCCAAAAAAGTAGGCGCAATATTGTCGAAATAGACGCCAACGAACAGGAGTAAAATCAGTGCACCGATACGTCCAGCCGTGCCGAACAGGATAAGTCCAAGACTGATCAGAAGAATAAATAGTTGTACACCCGCAAAATGATCAATGCTGTTAAAAAAATCACCATTGCTCGCAATCGGTATTAAAAGTAATACCAGTAGGCCACGTAAGCAGGGTTGAAAATATTGATAGCTTAACTGATCGAGATTAATAACAAGCCGGGGTTGTAACCAGCCACAAACAACCCACCAATCCACGATAAAGCCGAATAGGACGGGTAACATAAATGCGACGCCGGTAATTATGGTAAAAGGCGGGTTAAAGACGGGCCAAAGCACCACCGCAAACAAGCCCATTTGAAATCCTGCTAAGGTACGACGGACTGGGTTGGAAGGCGGATTAAAAAGCGGTAAGCCGCGTTGACTGCGATAACGAAAACCCCAGCGATAAATATAATAAGCCGCACTTAATAACAGATAAGAACTGTCTATTCTACCTAAACTAATGGCAAGTAAAGGGGCGATCACCAGTCCAAAGGCATCAAAAGTGATATCGAGCTCACTGCCCAGCAAACTGACTTGTTTATTTTTACGGGCAACAAAGCCATCGACGCGGTCGAGGATAGCGGCTATGGTGTAAAACAGAGCGGGAAGTAAATCATTAAATTCATTACCGTGAGGTAACAATAAAAAACCTCCGGTCATCGCGATCAGTAAGCCGCGCAAGATTGTTAAGCGATTACCCCAGCCTAAGGTTTTATAAAGCGGGGCCTCGGTATGCGTACGGTTTAGTGAAAGCCTTGGTTTAATCTGCCATAACACAAATTCCCAAAACAGGCTGGCTTGCAGTAGCCATCGGGTTGCATCAAACCCATCTTCAGTAAAAAATAAATAGCCAAACCCGATTACTAAAATAGAGTAACCGATGACAGCTATTGCTTGTAGCTCATGTTTCATAAAATCCATGTAAAATTATAACAGGCAGTGTATTACGCTATTTTAATGCATCAACGTGACTGATACCGGTTTAATTAAACCGAGATCATCAGCCCCGATTGAGCAACGGTTCGGACAAAGAAGAGGATAAGTAACAAGGTGGGACAAGGCATAAAAATCGGTTTAAAACTCATCGCGGTGCTGTTTATTTTTGTGGCATTGGTTATTCCCAATCGTATCAGTGCAATAACACCTCTGGCTTTTAACTCTTTTCCGGTTGAGCTGCTGTTAATCGGATTGACATTGTTGGCGCCTAATCCAGCCGGTTTTATCATTCGATGGCTCACCGCAGTGTTGTTAACCGTAGGAATCGTTTTAAAGCTCGCTGATATGGGGACTTATCAGTTTTTTGATCGGGCCTTTAATCCGGTGGTTGATAGTCATTTTTGGGCTGATGGCTTAAATTTCCTGCAAGGTACGCTGGGTCAGATGGGGGCTTACTTAGTCGTGGCATTGTTGTGCGCTTTAATAGCCGGGATTCTTGTGCTGGTCTCTTATGTTTTAAAGGTCATCCAACGATGTTTGCAGAAGACGCCTAAAGTATCGAGCTTAGGATTAGGTACGGGATTTGGACTGTGGTTAATCCTGTTGTCTGTGGGATCACAAACTGCCACGAGTCCTTTTTATCATTTAATGACTGAGCATGTGACTCAGACGTTCAGTACACTGGATAATTTAGCCGTATTTAATCAACAACTCACCACCGATCCTTATGCGGTAGTATCTGATGAAGCGCTGTTGAGTAAACTGAAAGGCAAGGATGTGCTGGTGGTGTTTATTGAATCTTATGGGCGCACGGTGTTGGATAAAGCCAGTTATGCCGAGCATGTTCGCCCCGTGCTAGAACAGGCTGCTCATGATCTAAGCGATAAAGGCTTCTATTCGCGG
>CAIPPE010000314.1 GCA_903866825.1 uncultured Methylococcaceae bacterium | reverse complement strand
TACCGCACGTAATTTTCTAATACCGTATGGTATTTTGACAATACCGCACGTAATTTTCTAATACCGTATGGTATTTTGACAATACCGCACGTAATTTTCCAATACCGTATGGTATTTTGACAATACCGCACGTAATTCTCCGATACCATACGCTATTTCAGTAATGCCGCACGTAATTCCTTGATATTAATTTATTTGGCACGGACTGAACATGTTTCACATGGACTGGTCGCCTTAACACAAAGCAATCAGTAATTTTAATAAATAGGTGTAGGCTTTGAATGGGTCAAGAAGAACAAAGGTGCCGCCGTTATAGATGGCATGAGTATCGAGGACTTTGACAATTGAGAGGCAACAATTGCTGCTGCCGGGCATTTATGATGCTCTGAATGGCCGCAAATTAATCTGGATAGATAGCGTGTAAAAAATTAAGGTCGTAATTAATAAGTGATAATATAAGCTGACTGGTTTGATTCATTTAATGCAAAACTTCATGTTAAGGAAATAATATTTATGATACCTGTTATTTTATCGGGTGGTTCTGGTACAAGACTTTGGCCGCTTTCTCGTAGACATTATCCAAAGCAATTTCTTCCATTGGTCTCAAGTCACACCATGATTCAAGAAACTGTGCTTAGATTGTCGGGTTTAAAGGGATTAAAGTCGCCTATTGCTGTTTGTAATGAAGATCATCGTTTTATGATGGCAGAACAGTTACTTGAGATTGGGGTTAAGGCAGCTGCAATCATTCTTGAGCCTATTGGAAGAAATACCGCTCCAGCGGTGACATTAGCTGCTTTATCTGCTAGCTCGGAAGATGATGTTTTGTTAATTTTGCCAGCTGATCATGTTATTGAAAACACCTCAGCCTTCCATGAATCGGTAGTACAAGCAAAAATCCTTGCTGAGCAAGGTTTTCTGGTTACTTTTGGGATTGTTCCAACTGAGCCTGAAACAGGGTATGGTTATATCAAGCGTGATAATGAGCAACGGCAGGGACCGGCTTATAATGTAGCTTCTTTCGTTGAAAAACCAGACCTTGAAATAGCTAAAGCCTATCTTGAAAGTGGTGACTATTATTGGAATAGTGGTATGTTTGCGTTTAAAGCAGGCACTTTTTTAAGTGAGTTGCAAAAATTCAATCCCGCGATTTTAGAGAGTTGTCAGCAAGCTCTTAAAGACGCAAAAAAGGATATGGATTTTGTGCGTTTAAATACTGACGTTTTTTCTTTGTGCCCTTCGGATTCTATTGATTATGCGGTTATGGAAAAAACAGACAAAGCGGTTGTTATTCCGCTGGAGGCAGGCTGGAATGATGTGGGATCATGGTCTGCTTTATGGGATGTCACCGAGAAAGATGCCTTTGGTAATGCGATAAAAGGTGATGTGTTAACTGTAGATACCCATAATTCATTTATTCATGCCCATAGCAAATTAGTGACTGTTATAGGCCTTGGTAATTTAGTGGTTGTTGAAACAGATGATGCCGTCATGATTGCCGCTAAAGATAGAGTTCAGGATGTTAAGGAAATTGTTGATCGTTTAAAAGCGGGGGGGCGTAGCGAAGCTGACATTCATAGAAAAGCATATCGGCCTTGGGGAAACTATGATTTAGTTGATATCGGCGAGCGTCATCAAACAAAACGAATTGTTGTTAAGCCCGGTGCTAAATTATCTTTGCAAAAGCATCATCATCGTGCAGAGCACTGGGTAGTTGTTAAAGGGACCGCTTTAATTACCAAAGGGGACGAAAAACTGTTACTCACCGAAAATGAATCAACTTATATTCCTCTAGGTGTTGTCCATTGTCTTGAAAATCCTGGTGTGATTCCTCTTGAAATTGTTGAGGTGCAATCAGGTAGCTATTTAGGTGAAGATGATATCGTTCGTATTCTTGACCAATATGGGCGTATATAACTTAATACTAAATCTAACGAATGAAGCTTGGTCTTAGCTCTTAAAAATTAAAACTATAAGGAAACACAATGAGTAAAAAAGTGACCAAAGCAGTTTTTCCAGTTGCTGGTTTAGGCACACGTTTTTTGCCAGCGACAAAAGCAATTGCTAAAGAAATGTTAACGGTTGTTGATAAGCCGTTAATTCAATATGCAGTCGAAGAAGCAGTTGCGGCAGGTATTGATACAATGATTTTTATTACCTCGCGTAGTAAAAATGCCATCATGGATCATTTTGATAAAGCGTATGAACTAGAAACAGAGTTAGAAGCCAAAAATAAAACCGAGTTACTGAAAATCTTAAAGGACACTGTTCCACCTAATGTCTCTTTTGTATTCATTAGACAGGCAGAGGCTTTAGGCTTGGGTCATGCGGTCTATTGTGCCAGACCGGTGATTGGTGATGAGCCATTTGCTGTCTTACTGGCTGATGATATGGTAGAAGACGGAGATCGTGGCTGTATGGCTCAAATGGTCGCTTTGTATGATGAAAAGCAATCGTCTGTCTTAGGTGTTGAGCGGGTTAATCCAGCGGATACAGGAAGCTACGGAATTGTAAAAACACCGGACACTGCTGAAAAATATGCACCGATTGAAGTGATTGTCGAAAAACCAAAACCAGCCGATGCACCCTCTAACTTAGCCGTAGTCGGACGATATATTTTAACACCTGCCATTTTTGATAAACTTGAACATACCGGAAGAGGTGCGGGTGGTGAAATTCAGTTAACGGATGGTATTGCTGATTTGCTTAAAGACGAAACTGTTTTGGCTTATGAGTTTGAAGGCACTCGATACGATTGCGGATCTAAACTGGGATTTTTAATTGCCAATGTTGAGTTGGCTTTATTGCACCCCGAGTTAAAAAATGATTTTTCAGATTATCTTAAAGAGTTAAGTAAAAAGTTATAATCTGAAATAATATCACCAAAGTGAACACGATGAATTGAACTTCATCGTGTTCACTTACCAAAATAGAAGAGCGTTATTTTAAAGTGATCTCTTCAATCGTCGGAATTTTAGAGCGCTTTTGTAGCCAGATAACGCCAGCAATATCAGTTATGCCCGCCCACAGCCTATCCAGCGTGCCGTATTTAGAGACACCATTGGTTCTTGATCTATGGCTTACAGGTTCGGATATGACTTGCCCTCCCGCTCTTAAAATCAGTGCCGGTAAGAAGCGATGCATGTGATTAAAGTAGGGTAAGCTGAGGAAATGCTCCCTGGAAAATACTTTCAAGCCACAACCGGTATCAGGCGTATTATCGCCCAGTAAGCTAGAACGAATTGAGTTAGCTACTTTGGATGAGAAAAGCCGCCAGGCTGTGTCATAACGTTTATTTCTCCATCCTGCGACCATCCATAAATTAGTGATGCTTTCGCTTTTTTTAATCAAAACGTTATATAACCCTGGAATGTCAGCAGGGTCATTTTGACCATCACCATCCAAGGTGGCAATGTAGGGATAAATTGCATTTTTTACACCGGTATGAACAGCTGTACTTTGTCCACAGCTTTTTGCATGACGGATAACTCGCAGGGCTTTAAAGTCCACAAGTGCTTGAGCTAAAACAGCTGGAGTTTGATCGGTGCTACCATCGTCAACATAAATAATTTCATAAGCCTCAGCTTGAGTCATTGCCGCATCGATCTCTTTGATTAAAGAGATAATATTGTCGGCTTCATTATGAACAGGAACAACAACAGATATTTTCACAGACCATCCTAACTAAACTAAAAGATTTATTTGTATCGTTTGAATAGGTATTTGAACCCATAATCAAAGACATTCAGCGGTATATGATATTAAAAATGCTGCAAATGTCCTAAAATTATCTTCTTGATAAAGTGTGTATAAATACGACTGGGCTTGCAATCTTAGGCATTATCCTTTAATTTAGTCGCACATCCGTAAAGGCTAGGGGTGCTTCACTGTTTATATTGGGTTTATAAAACGTGAGGCTGAGAGAAACCCTTTGAACCTGACCCCGGTTAATACCGGCGTAGGAAAGCCCCAACTTCCCTGCGTCTTGTTTTATTGTTATTGGAGATAAGCATGAACGCTGTTCTAAAAGACGTTACTGAAGCCAGTAGTGTAAAAATTGATTCTTACCCCGCGTCAGAAAAAATATATGTGCAAGGTAGCCGACCTGACATTCAAGTGCCTATGCGCAAGATTACCCTGTCTGATACGCCCGTTCATTTTGGTACTGTGGAAAAAAATGGTCCGCTTTATGTTTATGATACTTCTGGTGTTTATACCGATCCTAATGTTGAAATAGATTTAAAAAAAGGTTTAGGCGCAATCCGTTCTACCTGGATAGCTGAAAGAAATGATACTGAAGAATTAGCAGGCCCCAGTTCGGACTATGGACGTCAACGTTTAGAGGATCCAAAGACGGCTGATTTACGCTTTGAATTGATTCGTAAGCCGCGCCGCGCTATTGCGGGGAAAAACGTTTCACAAATGCACTATGCACGCCAAGGTATTATTACCCCAGAAATGGAGTTTATTGCCATCCGTGAAAATCAAAAAATGGAAGAAATGCGTGAACTCTGGAAAGACCAACATCCTGGAGATTCATTTGGTGCCTCCATTCCTGATGTCATTACTGCCGAATTTGTGCGTGACGAAGTAGCACGGGGTAGAGCGATTATCCCTTGTAATATTAATCATCCAGAATTAGAGCCGATGATTATTGGGCGTAATTTCCTGGTTAAAATTAACGGTAACTTAGGTAATTCGGCGGTGACATCTTCTATTGAAGAAGAAGTTGAAAAGATGTTGTGGGGTATCCGCTGGGGTGGCGATACCATTATGGATTTATCAACAGGTAAAAATATTCATGAAACCCGTGAATGGATCATTCGTAACTCACCTGTACCGATTGGTACGGTGCCCATTTATCAAGCACTTGAAAAAGTAAATGGTAAAGCAGAAGATTTAACCTGGGAAATTTTCCGTGATACTTTAATCGAGCAAGCAGAGCAGGGGGTTGACTACTTTACCATTCATGCCGGCGTACGATTACATCACGTCCCCTTAACCGCTAAACGGATGACCGGTATTGTGTCTCGTGGTGGTTCTATTATGGCGAAATGGTGTTTGGCGCATCACACAGAAAGTTTCTTATACACGCACTTTGAAGACATCTGTGAAATCATGAAAGCTTATGATGTGTCATTCTCTTTAGGGGATGGTTTGCGACCAGGTTCTATTTATGACGCGAATGATGCCGCTCAATTTGGTGAGTTAGAAACCTTAGGTGAGCTAACCAAGATTGCCTGGAAACATGATGTACAAACCATGATTGAAGGCCCCGGTCACGTGCCTTTGCATATGATTAAAGTCAATATGGAAAAGCAGTTAGAAGAGTGTGGAGAGGCGCCTTTCTATACCTTAGGCCCCTTAACGACTGACATTGCTCCAGGTTATGATCATATTACCTCTGCAATTGGTGCGGCCAATATCGGTTGGTACGGTTGTGCAATGCTATGTTATGTCACTCAAAAAGAACATTTGGGCTTGCCTAATAAACAGGATGTGCGTGAAGGTATTGTGACGTATAAAATTGCCGCTCATGCAGCAGATTTAGCCAAAGGTCATCCCGGTGCTCAAGCCCGTGATAACGCGATGTCTAAAGCGCGATTTGAGTTCCGTTGGGAAGATCAGTTTAATATCGGTCTTGACCCTGAAAAAGCCCGTGAGTTTCATGATGAAACCTTACCTAAAGAGTCCGCTAAAGTTGCGCATTTTTGTTCTATGTGCGGACCTCATTTCTGTTCAATGAAAATCAGTCAGGATGTTAGAGACTATGCTACTCAGAAAGGCATTGAAGATGAACAAGAAGCTTTGTTGAGTGGAATGGATGAGAAGTCCAAGCAGTTTCTGGAAGAGGGCGCAGATATTTATCATAAAGTTTAATTTTTATTCTAAAATTATCCTGTAGTCCTTAGAAAGGAGTTGTAGCGGCAAGGGATTGCCATCGTTGGTTTTTGTGTATGTATTCCTGGCAGATAAGTCTGTTCAGATACTCGTTTACAATAGTGGGTTTCTATAAGGTAATTTTATGGATGATAAAAAAAATATTGTAATTAAGGTTAAATGTTCTGCTTCGAATAAAAATAAGCTTGATATTCCTTCTCCAAAGGTTATTACTCAATGGAATATTAGGCGGATAGTTACTTGCGTTGTAGGTCTTATTTTATTTATTCTGGTATTAACCTATCTGTTCTGGCCAAATCCAGAGAGTAAAACAGTGCCGTCAAGTACTGAGTTATCACAAAATGAAACTACTCAAGTTGCGGATAAAGTTGTTCCTGCCGTAACGGTTCAATCTAAATTGGTCAGATCACTCTTTACAACTAAAGTGATTAATAATGAACCGATAGATCATCTTGAGTTGCCACTGAAGTTTGATAAAACTAAACCAACACCTGTTTTTTATTTTGCTGAGTTAAATGCTGTTAAAGACAAAACTATTTATCATGAGTGGCTACTAGATGGTGTATTAATTAACAGAAAAAAAGTACATATATCAGATCATACTTGGCGAACATCAAGTCGACAGCTATTTTCTGATAGTAAAAAAACCAATTGGACTGTTAGATTAGTGGATGAAGCGGGTAATGTATTAAACGAATTAGCGTTTAATGTGGTTTATGAATAAATTGATATTCTCCTATTAAACTAAAGACTGCACTTCATATAGCTACGCTGAAAACACTTATTGAGGTTTGCAACGTAGCTAACGTATTCATAATAGCTCTATTTCTTTAAGCCAAATATTTTTAGTTGGCTGCCAATAAGATTGTCATTATTGACCCGATAAATTAAAACGTAAACTTTACCGTTAGCTACCACAGGAGGTGCCATACGGGTCATTATTCCAAGATCTTCCTGGTTATCAATACCTGTACTATAAAGCCGATTTAATTTTTTTCCAGCAAGAAATTTTGTCGCATCGTATGCAATTAATTGTCCATCAGCGAAGTGTTTGTTGGCATCACCCTGCAGGGGATATACAGCCCAAATAATGGCAGTATTTGGATCGACAGAAAATGACTTGTCAGGGTTTGATGCAGGAGGAGCTGATGACACCATTAGTAGTCCACCTGGCATGCCTCCCGGTGATTTTGTGTTCTCTAAAGTTCCGTTAGGAGATTTTGTGAACTTAGATGAAATTTCATCACCTTCAGCAAGAAGTATGGGGGTGACATTCACTGAAGTAGAAAATTTGTAAGCCTTTAGATTTGAATTTTCGCCCCATACAAATACAGTGCCACCTGATGAGTCTTGTTGTGCTAGAGCTAGCGAGTGAATGTGATGCATCTTATTATCTGGTGGGGTGTTTTTTGAGGGATCACAGGGCTGAAACCAGTTAGCCGTTCCAACATCAACATCTCCATTTCCCTGATTATCAATTGGACGTGGACAAGGTATACTTTGATTTAATTGATTAGCTCTTTGCCAGTTTTGTTGAATATCTCCCACAAAATAAGAAGCAACCAGGGGGGGCGCTGACATCAAATGAGTAAATGGTTCATGCTTACCTAAATCTGTTTTATTAAGCGAGTAAATAATTCCATCCTTAGTGCCTTGCAATAACAAATTAGAGCCAGGAATCATCATGGGGCCAGACGGTCCAAAATCCCAATCAGTAGCAGCTTTGGTTCCACCATTATTATCGGAGTGTCCCCGTCCACAAGATATTTCCGAAGTATTGTCCGTCCAAAGGCAGTTAGAAGCATCTGGTTGTTTTTCATCAAGGAAGGCTTTGTAAAAGTCAACTTTATTTAATGCTGGTCTTGCCCCATTATTACTTGGAGAATAGCGCAACTTGATCATACTTTCAGTTAAATCAATGTCTGCTTTGGCCGATTTTGTGTTTGATGATGTACCGTTTGAAGTAGCCACATAAATAGTGTCTCCATCGATTACCGGAGCTCCACCTGCCTGCCAGATACCACCTCCCCAAGAATCAAAGGCAGTAGTACAAAATATTGCGGGACTTTTTGATATACCTTTCTCGCCGAGTAATCCCTTTGTGTCATAAGCGATTACAAAACCGTGTGGATTGTAGCGATGTGGATTGGGGAGACCTTTATCAGCCATTTTCTTGCCGGTAAACTCTTCACTATCTGCTGCAAAGCTTAAAATTAAACCATGACTTTCGGTTAGCGCCAGTCCAGCACGTAGCTTTGGGAACGAATATTGTTTTTTGTCGAGTCTAATGGCATTCGCATCATTAAAAACACAAGAGTTACCTTCTTGTGAAACGCCAGAAATTGTTACTGGATTTGCTTTTTGCTTTCCCGTAAAAGGATCAAGAACAAATATTTTGTAATCACGATAGCGGTTTTCATTATTATTTTTTAACACCCAGGCAGCCACAAACAGTGTCTTGGTATTAATATCAATGATGGGCGTTGCTGAAATGCCCCATGTTGGCGTATGTCCCCACATGTCCATATCACTCGTACCTGAAGTATTCGCTGGAATACCAAGATTAACTTTAGGGTAAGCTAAAGTCATAGTACGAGTATTTATCCCATAGACTTCGTTTTTCATGGTGGTGATAATAATCAAATCATCTCCGCCTGCCCCCTTTTCAATCACTAACGGTTGAGTTTCCACTTTAGCATCAAAAATTAAATCTTTATTATCATTTCGACTTAATAAACCGAATGTGTTTGGGTCAACATTGGTTGGATTAAGGATAGTTTCTTGATTGTTTGAGGCCGTTCTAAATGGATTACCTGCTCTTTCAGTAATGCTGACTGCTTCGGTGGCAATTGGAATGCTCAGGAAAAATAGGGCGCCTAATCCTGCAATAGATAGTTTCATATCTTTACTCCATAATTGGTGATAAATGACGATCAAGCTAAAGATTTAGATTGATCGTCATTATAGTGGGAGTAAATGGCAAAACCAACTATAGAACTAAGAATATCGAGCCGGGTCAATTCTAAAACGGATTAAATCTAAACGCTAATTTATTTTCTTTTAAAGATACGTTATAAATCTGCAAAAATTTTGTCTTCTATTGTTTTTACAGTTTTTTAAGAGTTTGAAAAGCTAAGAGCGCTCTAAAAAAATACTGTGAGGGTTTAACTGAAATGCCTATATTTCTACTATCTTAGAAAAATTAAATAAAGGTTCAATAGTAAGATTGTGGCTTTAATGCTGAATGTCATAAGACCTTAATATTCTAGTTATATTCAAGTGATACACTTTCAATTTAAATATTCCAGTTTTTATTACAAGATTCAAAGTATTTTAATATGAGTTTTTAAAATAAGGAGCTGAACAAAATACTTTGATTAACAGGAAAGGCTTTAATGGGTTTATATCATCAATGGTTAGTTTTATTGTTATTAATGATGTTGGGCGCTAACGCAAGTGCTGATGACGCTATTGATAAATTATTAATCGGTTCTTTTTCATCGGGTTCATTAGAGCAATGGGAATTAAAGGACTTTAAAGGTCAAACCAATTATCAGCTAGTTGATTTGGCAGGTGTTAAGGTTTTAAAAGCAGAAAGTTTAAGCAGTGCTTCCGGGTTGTTTAGAGAGCAGAAGATCGATCTGCATAAAACACCGTTTATTAATTGGCGTTGGCATATTGCGAATCGCTTATCGCCGCATCTGAATGAACAGGAGCAATCTGGCGATGATTATGCAGCTAGAGTGTATGTAGTTGTCAGTGGTGGCGCTGCTTTTTGGCAAACCAAAGCGATTAACTATGTGTGGTCAAGTAATTCTCCAGTTGGTAAGGTTTGGCCGAGTGCATATGCCTATGCGGCAGCTAATGGAAAAATGACGATGATTTCGCTTAGGTCTTCCACCGATGAAACAGGCACCTGGTATTCAGAAAAACGTAATGTTCTGGAAGATTTAAAACAACAGTTTGGTGAAGATATTAGATATATTGATGCCGTCGCTATTATGTCTGATAGTGATGATTCAAAAGGTAAAGTCACGGCTTATTACGGGGATATTTACTTTACCAAGAACTAATCTTTAAGCAGGTTATCCGCCGTGATGGCGGGTAACCTCGCTAATCTAATCCCGATTAAATGGCCTGAACCAGATTATTAAAAAACTGATCGGTACACCGATGCCAGGAATAATCTAAAGCATGGTTTCTACAATCTTCAGGATTTAATTGCAAAGCCTCATTCATTGCGGTTTTTAAATCTTCATCCAATATACCAATTTTGTTATTGGTAATAACATCCACTGGACCAGTAACGGGGTATGCGGCAACAGGTATGCCGCTGGCCAATGCATCTAGCATCACTATACCAAAAGTATCCGTACGGCTAGGAAATACAAAGACATCAGCGGCTGCTAAATGTTCGGCTAATGGTTCACCTGATTTAAAGCCAACAAAGACTGCATCCGGAAACTGGGCTTTAAGTTCATTTAGCTGTGGGCCATCACCAACAATGACTTTTGTGCCCGGAACATCCAATGATAAAAAGGCTTCAAGGTTCTTTTCGACAGCCACACGTCCAACGAACATTGAAATGGGTCTAGGGTGAGGTAAATAGCTTTTATCTCTTGGATAATAAAATTCTGTATTGACACCGCGAGACCAACGTACAATTTGATTCTTAAAGCCTCTAGCGATTAAATCCGATTCCACTGATTGAGTGGCTACCATGATCTTTTTAGCTGGTTGATGAAACCATTTCAGAAACCTATAGCCCACAGATACTGGAATTCTAAACCGCAAATTAACGTATTCAGCAAACAAGGTATGATAAGAGGTAGTGAAGGACAAGTTATGTTTTAAGCAATATTTCCTTCCTGCAATACCTAAGGGGCCTTCAGTTGCAATGTGAATGCGTTCAGGTTTGAACTCGTCAAGCTGTTGGCTTAATTTCTTGTAACAGTTCAGCGCCAAGCGTATTGAAGGATAAGTTGGGCAGGGTAAGGTTCTAAATTGATCTGGGGTAATCATTTTAATGATGTGTCCAGATTGCTCCAGGGTTGAGCAGGTATTTGCGATAGTAGTGACTACGCCATTAATTTGTGGATGCCAGGCATCGGTGATAAATGCAATTCTCAGTGTCATAAATACCTCTGGTTTTATGTTCGACAAAGTCTGGACTATGGGTACTGTCTTTGTCTAAAAATAAGCTGACTATTATTATTGTAGAAACTCAGAGTTTCGAATCAGCGTGAAGTGTTACCATCGGTCTATGATAAAGAGTGATTATTACTTTTTAATGACTTGGGAAATACTTCTTGCTGGTGATATACCAACATAAAGTCAGCATAAACTGTCTATTTATCAGCAGTATGTTGGTGGTAAGCTATTAAAGTAGCTGCATTTATTCCTGTTTTCTTTCGGCACGATAAGTGCTCATCTTTTAAAATTCGAGAATGCCTCGATAAATCCATTTTATTAACCTATAGATGAGAATAAATGCATGAAAAAAACTAGCTTGCTTGCTGGTCTGCTTGTTATGAGCGCTACAGTAGCTTTTGCAGCAGAAGAACCACCAAAGCCCCCACTGGGTTTCTTTGTAACCAGCACAGGACTTGGTAAAGGTGCTGACCTAGGCGGTCTGGCTGGAGCTGATGCGCATTGCCAAAAACTGGCTACTGAAGTAGGCGCTGGAAATCGGGTCTGGCATGCTTATTTAAGTACTCAGGCAGAAGGCGACAAACCGGCAATCAATGCAAGGGACCGTATCGGAAATGGTCCTTGGGCTAATGCTAAAGGCGCTATTGTTGCTAATGACTTGGCTCATTTGCATGGGGATACTGTAGAACTGGGGCAGTTGGGTAACAACGTACACCGTACGACGACGCTGACAGAAAGAGGTGATCAAATTAAAGGCGTTGGTGAAACTATAAACCAGCATGACCTTATTACCGGAACTAAACCAGATGGTAGAGCTTATACGGACAGTGCTGATCATACCTGCAAAAATTTCACCAGTAGTACAGAAGGCACCGTTCAAGTAGGTCACTCTGATCGTACTAACAGAGGAGCTACGGGTGGAAACGTATCATGGAACTCAACTCACGCTAGCCGTGGCTGTAGCCAAGAGAATCTGGTAAGCACAGGTGGTGCTGGGTATTTCTATTGTTTTGCTGCAGACTAAATTAGATTAAAGCGCAAAGGTCTGTGAAATAACTTCGCGCGACCTTTGCATTTTAGTATTGTAACCGATTACTTTGGCTTATTATCTCCAGGATACCAAAATTGGCTATGGCATTGTTCGCAAGCCTGTTCAACTCTGCCCCCCGCATCTTCTAGGCCTTGGACATTTTTTGCATCTATTGCTACCAGCAGGCCTTGAGCAGCCCCCTGTAATTCATGTATGCGCTGAATGTAAGCCGTTTGGTTTGCCGCAATAAGTGTTTTAATAGCTTCTGAAGTTAATTCGGCGCCACCACTTGAGGTGGTCGTGTTTGCAACGGAGATTGGCCTATCTTTGACTAGCAATAAATTTCCTGCTTCTATTACAGCCAAAGCATGTTGCCGCAAAACACGCCAATCATCATCAGTTTCTGGTTTACGCTCTTCTGTCCCTTTAGGTGTGCTGACAGAAGAGACTGAATTCCAGATAGGATCGATATTAGGATCAATAATGGAATTCATCACTTCCTGAACCGTTGCCACAGGTTTGAACTCTGCATCAGAAATAATGAATTTCTGATTGCAGGCGGTTATTGAGCCTACTAACACTAATGCGGAACCAAGATAACCTAACTGGCCTAAGCGTTTCTTAAAAAAATACATCATGTAAAACTCATCTGAAGAGGAAAAGAACTGACAGGCTTATGCATCTATCAGGCTTTAAAAAAAACCGATAAAGCGTCCAGCAAATGCTACCCCCAGCCACAAGCTTAAGACCAGTACACCGGTAATATTAGCTAACCATTTATCAGGCTTTACTGCATTTGTGACCGTTCGATAGAGTGTAAGATAGGTTAATAATCCCAAGCCGATCAAGATGAATTTGGCCCAGAAAAAATCATTAGGATAATAACTACTTGCCGCAGGAATAAAAATAAATAATCCCGAGAGTATTAATAAACCCAGTCCCCACCAGAATAATCGGAAGGTGCTCTGTTTTAATACCTGTATCGGCACATTACTTAAACCTAGACCTAATAAATTTAAACTGGTCAAAAGTAACGAAGACAGGAGCATTAACATCCCTGTTATATGTACCAGCTCCATAAAAGCACAATACAGATGGTTGAGACTGCCAATGAAGCGAGCTAAGGCACTGGTTTGTATGCTATTAAATAATTCAAGTATTGACATAATATTTACTGATAACCCAAATAAGGAATCAAACGACCAGCAATGATTACCAAGCTCCACAACGTTAATGAAGTAACACCGGCTAATCTCACGGTAACGGGCAATACCGGCGCTGCTCCCCAAGAGTCAATTTTACGTCCCCACTTTAATTCAAACCACAAGGCATTAAGCCCTGCTAAAGCAATAAACCCTAATTTGAAAAAAAAGATAGGTAACACGATTATCTTTGCTGCTCCTGCGATAAACAGTAAGATACCGGTGACAAAAGTCAAGGCAAACCCGGATAATAGCCAAGGCCTCAACGGCCGCAAAACCTGAGCAACCGGTAATTGAGGAAGGAATATGCCTAGCAATCGTAAATCAACGAAAAACAATAGACCAACCGATAGTGTTAAGCCAATTAAATGTAAGCCTTCAATAAAGGGAAACATATAAACTGACTCACGCAATCCAGTGCCCAACTCTGAATCGTTGAGCACCTGTGAAATTTCAATAAGTGACATGATAATTATATCTATAGTTTTTTATTATTTTGCCGGAGCTGGAGTTGTAGCTGCAGCGGGAGTCGGTGCAGGTGCTTCAGCAGCAACCAGTCCAAAACCACCATTGTTTTCGGTACATATTCTTTCGTACTGATCCAAAATAATTTCTTTTCCTGAATGTGTCGCGGGTTCCACTTCAAAATGCCAGCCATTAGGTTCATCTTTTGCGGTCCATTTACGTGCAGGCACGGTGACAGTGAAAGGTCGCGTATAAACGGTTGGATCAGTGAGTAACGCTTCGTAAGTATATCTATCACCGTCATTACTGAATATATACCGCTCCTGAATTTTTCCGTTTTCACTGATAAATTCACCCGAACGACCAAATAACGCTTTACCGTTATGATTGCCCACATCAACCACTAGGGTATTGCCTTCCCAATGCCCCCGAGAGTCGCCATTCCATAATTTAATGTTTTCAGGTAAATGCGGTTTTCCATCTAAATGAATGATGCGCGTACCCGAGTTAAATTGAAACAGTACATAGCCTGGATACTGACTAATTTCATAGCCGTGCCAGAATAATGACTTAGGAATCCCGCCAGGAGCACAACGGGCTAAAGGTTCAATATATTCAGGTTTGGTCGGATTGTGGAACCCCGCTCGAAACTCCTTAACCTTTTCTAACGCCCACGGCTGAAAAGGGACTTGTCCATCCGCAGGGTCACTCACGCGACTGGGTGCCCGTTCTTCACGAGGTCCTTTAGGAATTCGGTTTGGATTGGGATCGTTAAGAATACCACCTTGAGGATCAGTAAAATTATTGTGATTAGCAACCGTATTTGACCAATGGCCTTGTACATCGGGTTGGCCGTCTGCCAAGCGTGGTCCAGTCCATTTACCAGACGTAATTTTCGGGAAATTACGTTCTTGTTCAATGCCTTGTCCACCCAACTTTAAAGGTCTGGTAGCGGGTGCTTTTTTAACTTCTGGTTGTGTTTGCGTATCGGCTGCACGTGTGCTTCCGGTAAATAATAAGGCTGTCATACCCAGTCCGAAAATCAATGTCGAACCAAGTTTAGTATAGTGTTTCATAGCATTCTCTCTGCTACAGGGTTCGTATTTATTGTTTATTCGGTTTTGGTGGATAATATTGATCGTAATCCAGGGTAAAGCGATAATCCTCAATTAATTGAAAATCTTTTTCCCTGTGCCGATACAGGATCACCGAAAGATTCCAGGGGCGACTGTATACTTTGGGATCATCGATGGTGGCTTGATATTCAAGCGTGTTAGGATCTATGAAAGACCATTTTTCAATAACATGCAAAGCGTCACTATGATAGTTGCCGGCGCCATCAAGCCAGGTTTTGTCATTAAAATGTTTAATATCAACCACTAACGTATCACCTTCCCATTTTGCCCGAGAATCACCTAACCACCAGTCATAAGGGTCTTTTGGATGATCGGTACCGTCAGTGTGTATCGTTCTTACCGAATGCCCAAACTGATGCACCAGGGTTAAGTCTTGTTTGCGTTGGAATATCTGAAATGGCTCTGGGTAATAGATACCCCGAGGAACGCCGAGTGTATATCCTTTGAGTGCTGGGTCCAGAGTGGCCCGGGCTTCAAAGTTTTTCTTCTTCTGCTCAAGAGCGGAAGGTAAATAGGGTATGAAATTCCCCTCAACGATACCAGCACCAGGCGGAGCGTCTTTACGATTAGAATGAGGTTCAAGGTCATAATCAGCTGCGCTGGTTGTTTGCCAGATGCCAGAAAAATCCGGTTTGCCGTTAAGTCTAGGGATTTTGGTCCCTGCGGCAAATGTATTGCCAGCAGATAACAGCCATACCAAAGTGATTCCAACTAAACAAATAATAGCTGGGCGCTGATGAGCGTATTGAGTCTGTGCAGTTTTCAAAAAATTATCCTCCTTATAGCAAAGCGATTATTGAGCGCCGCCTTGGCCTTGAGCTTGCGCATCTGGAGCATCTTGTGCTCCGCCGGTCTTAACGTTACGACCATCAGATAAGACTGTCGTTACTGCATAACCAAATTCTTTACCATTTTTAGCGCGGTAACCTTTGATAGTGACTTCGCTACCTACGGGTAAACTGGCCTTTGTGATTCCATTTTTCTTTAAACTAAACGGAGCGCCAAATTCAAAGCCCCAGTTTTTTGCACTTCCATCTGCTTGCTTAACATCCAGATATAACCAGCTATGAGGATTAACCAACTCTAACTTGCTAACCACACCTTTCAGTTCGATAGGTTGTTGTGCATCAAATTCTGCCGAAAACGCATGGTGTGCGTGCGCCGACTGAATAGATAATGCGAACAGTCCACTTACAAATAGACCGCTAATTAATTTGCTGTTCATTTTCATACACTATTTCCTGATCTCATTCGATAAAAAGTAATTTTCGGAAAACTATAGGGAAGTTCTCCACTCGCTTACATTCACTGATGCAAACATCATGCCTGGAAGTATTATTGATAAGAGATTAATAAAAAAATTTAATTAATACCGTAATGTTCTAATTGTAAATAGTTATTTTTGTGCTGAGAGTTAATTGAGTGCTTGAAGTTAAGGTGCGGGATCTACTTTATAGAATGCATCTGTTGATGTGGCAACAGTCATGCAACACATCTGCTGACAGGTAAACACTATCAACAGGTTTTTTATATGTGGATTTGGATGAATCGGTGCTCAGTAAATCTAATATGACTTAGGTGTATTTAATGCCATAATACTTAAATGAACTCAATTGTATATCCTTGAAATTTTACACTCAGTCAAATAACAGGATACTCTTGCCCAGAGCTTGCCATATTACTCCTATTGATATTTTTGTCGGATGATCATTTAAATCATAAAGTCATTACTATGAAAGCTTTATTCAAGCGTTTTTTACTGATATATCTGCCTATTGTTACCGTTATTTCTATCGTTTTATTTCTATACGCTCAGTTTGAGAAACAAAGTACGGTTAATAGATTAGTGACACTTGAAACTGCGCATATAGAAACGGCCAAGTCTCATATGATGCAAGACTTTGAAGAGATCGATTCAGACTTGCATGTATTTGCAAACTTACCTTCCTTGAGTCGGTATCTGGACAGTGGCACCCCAATGCAGCGAGATGATTTATCTGAATTCTTCTTAAAAATATCCAAGGCCAAGCGCCGCTACGATAAGGTGCGGTATCTGGACTCTGGCGGTCAAGAGGTGATCCGCATTAATTATAATGAGGGTATCCCTGCCATTGTTGCTCAGGATAAGTTACAAAATAAGGGGACTCGTTATTTCTTCCAGGATGTATTCAGATTAACCCCGGGGGAGGTCTATGTTTCTCCGTTTGACCTGAATGTAGAAGGCGGGACTCTGGAAATTCCATATAAGCCGACGATTCGTTTCGGCACACCCGTTTTTGATAGCGCTGGTCACAAGAAAGGCATACTGCTATTCAACTATCTGGGTGATTACCTGCTCAATGCATTTCATGATGAAATGCAAATAAATGAGCAAACGGCGATGCTACTCAATAGAGACGGTTATTGGCTAAGTAATGCAAACCATGCCGATGAGTGGAGCTTTATGTTAAACAAGCCAGAACGTAGCTTTGGGCATGATTTTGCCGATGAATGGCGTATTATTTCAAGTACCGCAAAGGGAAGTCTACAAACTGAAAAAGGCTTGTTTATATTTGATACCCTTCATCCGATGCTTATAGATCAGCATTCTTCAACGGGGTCTGAAGACATCAGCGCAGCTAGTTTGCAAGAAATAACCCCAGAGCAATATTACTGGAAGATTGTTTCCTTTACGCCACAGGCTATTCTGTCAAAAGCCGTTTACTACCGACAACCCGGTAATTGGCTATTGTTGAGCATTCTCTATTTGTCATTTGCACTGGTCGCTTATGTTGTTGCAAAAGTTACCTTAAGCCGTAAACAGGCTGAAGAGACACTGCTTCAAGTCAGGCATGATAACGAAGCAGCTATGCTGGCAAAAAATGAGGCCCTCACAAAAAGTTGTCATGATCTTGAAGTTCAAAGACTTTTGGCAGAAGCTGCTAACCTTGCAAAAAGTGAATTTCTTGCCAATATGAGCCATGAAATTCGTACACCCATGAATGGTGTCTTGGGTATGCTGGATATTTTGCGGGACACCGAGATGTCAAGCGAACAACGCGACCTATTAGAAACCGCCGCCAATTCAGCAGAAGCGCTTCTGGATATTATTAACGGTATTCTGGATTTCTCAAAACTGGAAGCGGGAGTAATTGAACTGGAATCGCTCAAGTTTAATCTGACTTCATTAGTAGAAGAGGTATGTTCCTTACAAGCGGGTCGGGCACATGCGAAAGAATTAGAATTAACTTGCTTTCTGCCGGTAGATTTACCTATCTACTGGGAAGGAGATCCAACCCGTATTCGTCAGGTATTGACTAATCTGATAGGAAACGCCGTCAAGTTCACTGAACAGGGAGAAGTATCCGTTAAAGTGTTCTTACAATCTAATGTTAAGAACGAAGTTAATTTATGCTTTGAGATTAAAGATACCGGGATCGGCATTAGCACAGAAACACAGGCGCGTTTATTTCAGGCATTTACCCAGGCTGACAGCTCTATGGTACGTCGTTATGGCGGTACAGGACTGGGTTTGTCCATTAGTAAAACACTGGTTGAATTGATGGGAGGGCATATAAATTTCGAAAGTGAATTGGGAAAAGGGACCCGCTTTTGGTTTAGTCTCCCCCTTATCCCGGTAGAACAAAACACAGAGATTCCACAAATCACGAATCTTTCTGGTATTCGTGCTCTGCTCGTGGATGATAATGCCAATAATCGGACTATTCTTGAACATTATCTCAAAAGTTGGGGTGTCAAAGTCTATTCCGTTGATAATGCCTCTTCAGCTTTGATTGGATTGATTTCATCTGCTCAACGCGAAGAACCTTACGATATCCTGCTTTCGGATTTACACATGCCGGATATGGATGGAATCGCTCTATCACGTGCGATCAGCAGAACTCCGGTTATTGCAGGCACGCCACGCTTGATTTTATCATCCGGCGGCTTAGGTTCAGAAGCTGAGCGAAAAGCCCTTGGGGTCACTCAAATTCTCTTGAAACCGGTTCGGCAAGCGCAGCTTTTTGATGCGATAGTTAATGCTTTAAGGGTTCGTGTTGAAAAACCCAAGGTAACAGTCGGTAGCGTTACCAGTCCAGTGAAGGAAGCAATTCCAGATTACAGCAGCAAGAAAGTGTTAGTTGTTGAGGATAATCGTGTTAATCAGAAAGTAGTGGTCTCGATGCTGGCTCGATTTAAATTGAAAATTGATCTGGCCGAGAACGGGCAACTGGCTTTGGATTTATTAGCTAATCAAAGTTACGATCTGGTTTTAATGGATTGTCAAATGCCGGTTATGGATGGGTATCAGGCAACGGAAATACTACGCGAAAGAGAAAAGGCGGCTTACAGTTTCAGGACACCAGTTATTGCATTGACAGCTCATGCAACCACAGAGGCTCGGGAAACCTGTCTGGCGGCCGGTATGGATGATTATTTGAGCAAACCTGTTAGCCGTAGTGAACTGGTAGCCATTCTAGCACGCTGGTTGGGAGCTGAATTGCCTGCCGAGGCTTCATAAGTCCGCATCCTTGCGGACTTTATATTTCAATTAAGACAGTTTCTTATATTTTAGACGCTTTGGATTGTCCGCATCACTGCCTAAACGGCGATGACGGTCAGCTTCGTAATCTTCATAGTTGCCTTCAAACCAAACCACTTGGCTATCTCCCTCAAAGGCCAACATATGAGTAGCAATCCTATCCAGAAACCAGCGATCATGCGAAATAACAACGGCACAACCAGGAAAGGCGAGTAAAGCTTCTTCTAAGGCACGCAAAGTTTCAACGTCTAAATCGTTAGTGGGCTCGTCAAGTAATAAGACATTGCCACCCGTTTTAAGTAGTTTGGCTAAATGTACGCGGTTACGTTCACCCCCTGACAAGTCACCAATCCGCTTGCCTTGATCAGCGCCTTTAAAGTTAAAGCGGCCAACATAAGCACGTGATGGGGTTTCATATTTGCCAACAGTGATGATGTCCAGGCCATCAGAAATTTCATCAAAGACAGTTTTCTTGGGGTCAAGGTTATCACGTAATTGATCCACATAAGCCAGTTGCACTGTTTGGCCCAGTGTAACACTGCCAGAGTCGGGTTGTTCAAAGCCTGCCATCATGCGGAACAGCGTCGTTTTACCCGCACCGTTAGGGCCGATAATGCCGACGATACCGCCGGGCGGTAATTTAAAACTTAAGCCATTGACTAACAGTTTGTCGCCAAAAGCTTTGCTGATATTGTCGGCTTCAATGACTACGTCACCTAAACGTGGCCCAGGTGGGATATAAATTTCCTGAGTTTCGTTACGTTTTTGGACGTCGGATGAAGATAGTTCTTCAAATCGGGCCAGACGCGCCTTGCTCTTAGCATGACGACCTTTAGGGTTAGAACGTACCCACTCTAATTCGTCTTTCATTGCTTTTTGTCGAGAAGATTCTTGCTTCTCTTCTTGTAATAAGCGGTTACTCTTTTGTTCTAACCAACTGGAGTAGTTACCTTCCCAAGGAATTCCAGAACCTCTGTCCAACTCTAAAATCCAGCCGGCAACATTATCCAGGAAGTAACGATCATGGGTTACGGCAACCACAGTACCGGTATAATCATGGAGGAAACGTTCTAGCCAGGCGACCGACTCTGCATCCAGATGGTTGGTGGGTTCGTCTAATAAGAGCATGTCCGGGTTAGACAGTAATAATCGACATAATGCGACCCGGCGTTTTTCACCCCCTGACAACTTGGTGACATCCGCATCCCAATCGGGTAGACGTAAGGCATCCGCTGCCACTTCAAGTCGTCTATCAAGATTATGACCGTCACAGGCGTTAATGATATCTTCTAAGCGCGCCTGATCGGCGGCTAATTTATCAAAATCAGCATCAGGTTCTGCATAGGCGGCATAAACAGCATCTAATTGGGCTAAGGCGGCTTTGATGTCTGCAACGGCTTCTTCAACATTACCCCGTACAGTCTTGGTGGAATCTAATTGGGGTTCTTGTGGTAGATAACCAATGTTAATGCCTTTTTGGGGAATCGCTTCGCCTTCGATTTCCTTGTCGATACCTGCCATGATTCTGAGTAAGGTTGATTTTCCTGAGCCGTTTAAACCAAGTACACCAATTTTTGCACCGGGGAAAAAAGACAGCGAGATATCTTTAAGAATGTATTTCTTGGGTGGAACAATCTTTCCAACCCTATTCATTGAATATATATATTGCGCCATGGTATTGAGTTCAACAGGTTAAAATAATTAGACTTTCTTTACAAACTCAGACTTGAGTTTCATCGGGCCGATGCCATCAATCTTACAATCAATATCATGATCACCGTCTACCAGGCGGATGCCTTTAACTTTAGTCCCGACTTTTACGACTAACGAGGTGCCCTTAACTTTAAGATCTTTGATCACAGTAACGGTGTCACCGTCCTGTAATTCATTTCCGTTAGCATCTTTGATGATTTTAATATCGCCAGGGTTTTCTGATTCAGTGTCTGCTTGCCATTCGTGAGCACATTCGGGACAAATATAAAGGCTTCCGTCGTTATAAGTATATTCGGAGCCACACTTTGGGCAATTGGGTAGGTTACTCATGGATTATTATTATCAAATTAACAATCGTCTATTTTAAGTTTGTTTTCAGGCAATTGCTAGAGTAGAGTCATTTTAAAAATGACAACTCCTGATTAGGAAAGTATTATTGTCTTCTTTTGTTTATACTGTATTTAAAGCAGTTAAACTATAAAAGTGTTTATCCATTAAAATAATACAATTATTTTACGGGGGGAGTAGTTAAGATCACCCCAGAGTATTGGTTAAGATACTCTATTTTTTCGTTGATTAAAAAGAGATTATAAAACGCCTGTGACGCCTTTATTTCCTATTCCAGAAAACCATCCACAACGCTTTGTACTTCATAATGAGGTGCATGCCCGAGCGCCCTTTATTCTAAATCTACCAGTTAGAGCCAGCCATTTGGCTTTATTATTATCCATTGATGAAAAGCAGAAAGAACGGGAGCATTTAATAAAACTGTGTGAACGGTTTGGGGTTGCGCCTCCCGAAAATGATGCGGATCACTACGCGGCAACGTTCAACTCCTTTCAGATTCGCTGGGAACAGCATGGGGAGTTTAGTACTTACAGTTTTTATGTGCATGATACGCCTAATGATCTTTTTTCTGATTCGGCATTAAAAAAAGTGCCTGTAGATTGGTTGTCACAACTTACCGGACAAATTATAGTCGCCTCCCATGCGGCTGTTGTATTTGCAGAAGATATTAGTTACCAGGAAACGACGGATTTGTCAACACTATCAGATCACTTTGCAGGTAATCCTGTGATCGGCTCTAAAGTGACAGGGGGTGCTGCCTCGGTGTTTACCGATTTCAGGATTCATGTTGATGGGTTTAGTCGGTTTCTGATCGTCAATAATGCCTTAAGATCCGAACAGGCAGGCCGGTTAGTGCAGCGGTTATTTGATATAGAAGATTATAGAGTCATGGCGTTAATGGCATTCCCCATCGCTCGCAGCCTCTATCCCGCTTTGAATAAATTAGATCGGCAGTTATACGCTATTACCAACGCCATGACGATGACTGATAATAATGATGCCGAATTACTGGATGAGTTGACCACATTGGCCGCACAAGTCGAGAATTATATTTCCAGTAATCACTTTCGTTTTTCTGCGGCAAGCGCCTATTATCAATTAGTAGATCAACGCCTCAATGATTTGCGTGAAGTGCGAATTCAAGGTATTCAAACCTTGGGCGAATTCTTAAAACGCAGATTAGAACCCGCCGTTAATACCTGTGAGTCCATTTCACATCGATTTACCTCACTCTCTAAAAGAGTCAGCAATGCCAGCCAATTATTGCGGACCCGGGTTGATATTATTATTGAGCGGCAGAACCAGGGCTTACTGACCTCAATGGCTTTAAGAGCGAAGATGCAACTACGGATGCAACAAATGGTAGAGGGTATTTCAATGGTGGCTATTACCTATTATGCGGCAAGCATCATCGGTAAAATAAGTGAATCTTTACATGCACTGGGCTGGAAAGTGAACCCGGAAGTTGTTGAAGGAGCTTCAATTCCTTTTATTTTAATCATTATCTATTTTAGCACACAGCGTATCCATAAGATTATTGCCAGTACAACTGAGTAACGATGAGCCTCTTCGCAGCCTGAACTTACTAAACGGTTATGGACAGGTTAAAACCAGCTTCATTACCAATTATTAATTAACTAAAGAAACTAAATGAACACTGATAGTCAAAAAATAGAAATAGCAAAAAATTTTGAGCGCCTGCATAAAACTCCTTTTTCCTTATGGTCTACTGATAAAGAATATGAATCAGATAATGAGCGTTATTTAGCCGTTTATGACAACCTTATTATGGGTGTTTATGGGGACTGTTATGGTGTGAATGCTGAATATGATGAAGAGGGAGAATTAATCGCTGAAGCGACCGAGTTTGAAGTGGAGGTTGCCCGTTTTGAATCATCCAGTGATCTAAGTGAAATATTCTCTTTTGAAATCACTACAGAGCCAACCGGTATTGGTAAATATATAGAAGAGCAGGGGCGAGATGGCGCCTGGTAAGCCTGGTTTGTCAATAGCCCGGCAATAGCGCTGATGATACAATAACTATTCAATCATTTAAATATTTAGGAAGAACATGAGTAAAATTACTATCGAACACAATCCCAGTGAAGAAAGATTAAATGAACTGGGCGTATCCAGTTGGGAAATATGGGAAAAAGAAATCTCAACGTTTCCAATAGACTTTGATGAAACAGAAAGTGCGTATGTGTTGGAAGGTGAGATTATAGTAACACCTGCTGGCGGCGAGCCAGTGCGAATCTTGCCAGGCGATCTAGTCTCTTTTCATGCCGGGTTAGATAGTCAATGGGAAGTGGTTAAGCCATTACGTAAACATTACAGTTACGATTTTCCTAACGGGGTCTAAGCAGTATATTTCACCTGACAGTTATTTTTATCACTGTCAGGTGGATTCAGGTTAGCTGATTTTATTTAGGTGCTGATAGTTTAAGTGATTGACCCGATGCTTTTTTGATGGAAGGTGCTGATCCAGATTGACTGGTTTCAGCTTTCTTTCCTGGAGTTTGGCTGGCATTAGTGTCACCAGAAGAGCTTTCATCATTCAGGTCAGGATCATTATCATCAGAGCTTTTTCCATCATGAATCAAATAATCCCGGTTTTGTTTATACGAATTCTTTATAAAATCGTATCGCTCTTCCGAGCCTGTGCCTTCGTCGAGAATTTTTTCGGTAGTCATTAAATGGGCGCGTTGATCTGTTACATCAAGAACCCTTGCTCCCGCTGTCGCGGCATTGACTAATGGCCCACCAAATATAGAGACATACGTTACCGGATTAAATAAGGCATCGCCTATCAGTCCTACCGTATCTCTTGGTGAGCTGGGGCCAAAGAAGGGCAAAACCAAATAATTTCCTGATGGAACCCCCCAATAGCCAAGCGTTTGCCCAAAGTCTTCTTTATGCTTAGGTAAGTCAATCATGTTTGCGACATCAACAAATCCAGCGAGACCGGCAGTGGTATTAATCAAAAAGCGACTTCCATCTAATCCACCCTGAGATACTTTAAATTGCAGTAAATCATTAATTGTCACGCCTACGTCATTAATGTTACTAAAAAAGTTAGTGACTCCTTCGTTAACAAACTCCGGTGCGATCCACTGATAGCCTTGTGCTAAAGGTTTTAAAACAGCTTTGTCGAGATTGTCATTAAAAGTTTGGGTGCCGTGATTCCACCCAGCCCAAGGATCACTTGGGCTGGGTGTTTGTGTTTGTGTTGTAGAACAACCAACTAGAGTGATTGATAAAACCAGGCTACTTAATAGGGTTTTATTAAGTGTAGGGCTTTGTATGCTCATAATTAATTTTATCCTGGATTGTTATTGTTGTTATCGTTTAATTTTCAGTTAACTGAATCATACTCGGCTTTACCCTGAATAAATTTTCTGTAATTCATCAATATCAGGCTGTTCGGCTTATTATCAGATTTTTTGTATTGATGTTCAAGCGTTTGTCACTTCATGGGGTTTATTTTGCCTTGCATATTTTACAACTGATTGTTCTGTTTTTGTAAATATAAGTTAAGGGTGATGGTAGTGGGTTTTGCTTGCTTTAGCTTTTGGGGTAACCGTGCTCTTTTTACTTATTGCGGCTTGAACAGGTTTTATTTTATTCGCAGGTTTATGTGTGCTGGCGACTATCGTTTTTGCAGATGATTTTTTTCCTAAAGCCCGCGCGTTTTTCGTTTCTTTCGCGATTTTCGGGTTTTTAATTAGGCGCTTATGCGCAAGGTGCGAGGCAACAACCTGAGTGTGCTTATGTAATAAAACAGGTTTTATAACAACAGGAGCGTCATTGGCAGAGTCATTAACCGCATCGTCATTCGCAGCGATAACTGTTGGCGCAGTATTTCCACAACCTAATTGATAAGGCGGGATACCCGATGAGCTGTTTGACATATTACTTATATTAACAGTTGGATATGAATCATATTTGTTTGCAAAACCATTGTTCATCATATTGATCATCAGCTTATAGCGTTCGGAACTGGTCATACCACCTAAGACCACTCCAATCAGGTGTTTACCGTTCTGGGTGGCTGATGAGATCAAATTATAGCCAGAACCACAAGTGAATCCGGTTTTCATGCCTTCGGCACCGGGGTAAGTGGCGGTAAACTTATTAATTCCGTGTAATTCTCTGCCTTTAAAGTTAAAGTTATGCCAGGAAAAATAAGGATAATAGTTAGGAAAATTACGTTGTGTTTTCCAGGCAAGCATCGCCATATCACGTGAAGTAGTCACCTGCCATTGATGTGGAAGCCCCGTTGCATTCATGAAGTGAGTGTCATACATACCTATTGAATGAGCCATTGCTGTCATTTTGACGGCAAAGTTTTCTTCTGTGCCGCCTAAGTGTTCAGCTAAAACAACTGCAGCATCATTAGCTGAACGGGTAATCAGCGCTAAAATGGCGTCCTGAACAGATAATGTTTCACCCTGTCTAAGCCCTAGTTTACTGTTTGGCTGTAATGCCGCATGACGCGAGGTGACTAATGTATCATCAAGACTGATTTGACCTGATTTTAAGGCATCAAACGTCATATATAACGTCATTACTTTAGTCAGCGAAGCAGGGAACCATGAATGGGAGGCATTTATTTCGTGTAATACACTTCCGTTTTCGGCATCGATAATTATCTCTGCATGTTGTCCATAACTTAATTCTGACACCAGTAATAACCAAGTGGGTATCAAAATCAGTAGGATAGTCTTCGCTGTATTCATTTAAATAAAGATTTGGTAAGTTAAGAAAAAGCTGTAACGGTGTTAATTGTACAAAACCCGCCATTCTATCAAATGATAAGCAGGTATTAAACGCTATTTTAATGCCAAAATTAGATAAACAGCATTATCGAGCAACTTTTAATTGATTAACACAGGTGTAAGGTGCAGTTCCTTGACAAAGTCCCCAATAACTCCCAAATGGACCTTCTTCGGCGGGCTTCCAGTTTTCAGCAAACGCTTCAAATACGGTTCCAGACCATTTCTTTTTAGCCAATTGCTTAAAGGTTGATTCAATCACTAATTTTTGATTGCTTTTACTCGCAACACCACAACGTTGTCCGGTTTTCAGATTAGTTGAAGTGCCGTTTTCGGGGCCACTGGGCCAGCCAAATTCGGTCATTATGACTTCTTTGTTGGGATAAATACGATGCAAATCTTCAAGTCGGGCAATATGGAAGTCAGCAGCCTTTTCTGCAGGAATACAGCTATGAATACCGGAGTATTCATTTTCCCACCAGGGAAAAATATTGGCACCTATCCAGTCAACCTTAGAGGCAAAACTGGTTTGTTGACATTCTAAAGACCGATTACACCATTCCCACCAGGTATCGATAGTCGTGATTGGCTGGGTGACGCCTGCTTTATGCAAGCTATCAATACAGCGGGTGATTTCACTATCATAAACATTACCATGACGGGTTCTTACTTCGGACCCACAACTAAGTTTTATGATGGTTTTTGGAAACGCTTTCGCAACTTCAATGCCTTTTTCAATGGATTGGGAGTTGATATTGGTATCGTTATCCAGCCACAGGATAGCGATGACTTTAATGTGACGCGCCTCAGCGGCACTAAAAATAGCATCGAGTCCGTTCAAGACTCCATAGGTCATAATACAGCGAAAAGGGGTTTTCTTGATCAGTTGATCCAGGAGGGTATTGATTAATTCCTTTGATGGATGCTCGCCAAAATTAGGTGTTAACTTCCCAACATAGGTACTAAAAGCCGCACATTGCAACGTGTCTTGCGGCGTTACTTTAACCTGTTTTGCTGCAGAGGCGTTTTGCCCAAAAACCAGCACAGTAAACAAAGTTAAAAATAGAAAAAAATACTTCATGAAATCCTCATTAATTAATCCAATAATATCCGGGTGTGTCCTTCTTTGTGCCGCTATGATAGGCGAAATTACATTAATCGGGGTGATTAATTAAATAGATAATGACCCCGTTGCAGTAAAAATTAGTGAATTAAAGTTGGTTAACATAGCGGCGCCCCAACTTTAATTAAAATAGGCAGTATTGGAGAGCTAGTCAAGAAATGCTTAAACTGGATTGACTAACTTTTGGGCTTACTCATTTACCTGGATAAAACCTCATTACGAGTACTTTCTGCAAGGGTTTCTACTTCTGTTATCAGGTCTTGGGGTACGTTTAGTTCTATCAGGGTGGCACCCAAATGCTCCATCACCACATCAAAATGAAAGTTACCAAGCCCCAACTTAACCAGTCGAGCATGTGCATTACGTAAATCCTTTCCTGTATAAATATTGGGGCCACCAAATGCCAAAGTAAAAAAGGCTTTTTGTTTAGCCACCTGCTTTTCCATATTAATACCATCAAAAAAACGATTGATACGATAATCAGCAAGAACTTTTTGATAAAATAAATCCACAGCGGCATCAACAGCGGATGCTCCACCGATTCTTTCGTAAAGGGTCTGTACTTTATCTTGGGGTGTTTCTGTTGAACTCATTTTAATTCCCAGTATTATAATTATTTTTATTTTATTAATGAAGCATGTGAATGCTCATAGAAAGTTTAAAGCATGCTCAGTGGTTATACAACTTATAACAGTTAAAGCAATGGCAGTAAGCTTAATAAAATAGGGAAACTAAATTCTTACCACTATAATAACTTTGCAAAATACCAAGCTAAATCCTGGCTAAGGAAATAGCTCTTACTTAAGCTCTTTTGTCTTATGGATAATGGGATTGGTTTGTTGTTAACTATTTAACTATTAAATGAACATGAATATTTGGGCTCTTAAAAAAGATAGTCCGCTGAAGCTTTTATTGTTGGAACTAGTGCAGCGTTATGGAGAAGATGTGTTGGCCTTGAATAATGTCGAACAGAATTTTCAAGCCATTGATATCCATTTACTAAATGAACCCACCCTTTCGGCTTATATCTATACCTTTGGTCAGACTCAAGGTTTTTATGGCATTGACCTTAGATATCCCATCCCTACCAATAATATTGTCGGCGAAAGTGAAAATCTAAACCTGGAACAAACCATAGGAATTATTACTACCCATCTGTTTTAAGGACTGATATCTGAAAACGACGAAAGTTAATCATCATGTAACTCTCTGACAATCATTGTTTAATTAACTTATCCACAGAAGCTGTGGATAAGTCTGTGAATTAGTGATTGAGTAAGTCTCTAACTGCATAATTTTTCTTAAATTTAGTTAGATTGTGTAATTGTTATACAATGCATTAAGGTGATTAACAATCAATGACTTACAAGATATCAGCTGATAATAATTATATTTAAGTCAAGCTTTTTATCTTATCTTATTTGTCGATAAGCAATTGTGGGTAAGTGATAAAGCCTCGCTTTATTTTATGATTTGTCAAGCATGATAAAATAATGCTCCCCATCAAAAATCCCTGGCAACAAAAATGACCCAGCCATCAAAACTCCTGTTTTGGTGATGCATTAAGTACTTTAGGCTGAAACTTCATCGCTTTAGCGCCATTAGGCTGAACAAGCACCGTTAGTTGTTCACCTGTCTTGGCTATACCGGTTATGGATCGAACAAACGGATTCCATTCTGGAAAATCGTTAAAGTGAATGAGTGTTGACCAAACCTGTTCCGGTGTTATGTTTATATCAATTTCAGTTCTTATTTCATACATTTTGATACACACTTTATTGTTGATTGATACTATCAGAGTCTAAAGCTAAGCCCGCTACACGAAAGCAATCGTGCTAAACCTTTTTACTGTTGCTTCCGCTTCGAAAGCAAATGCTTTCAACCGTTTTCCTATTGCTTCCGTTTTGAAAGCAAATGCTTTCAACTGTTTTCTTGTTGCTTCCGTTTTGAAAGCAAATGCTTTCAACCATTTTCCTGTTGCTTCCGCTCCGAAAGCAAACGCTTTAAACCATTTTCTTATTGCTTCCATTCTGAAAGCAATTGCTTTAAACCTGTTGACGATTGCTTTCAGTTGGAAAGCAATCGTTATTAACTTTTTTCCTTTCGGTGGAGCCTGGTTTGTGCGGATAAAAAATCCTTTGCTGCTAATATCGGCTATTAAATGTTTAGACAAAAACGGGGCTGCGGGAACACCTGACGTGATGCTAGAAATATAATATTAATTAACCTACATATTATTGGAATATAGGTCTATAGTGATCTAAGTTAGAGTAAATCAGGCAAAACGACTATGTATAAATTAAAGATTAGTTTCGAATTGGCTAAGATAATATTATCAATCTAATTTTTGGTGCGATCTAGAGCTTGCGCCAATAATGCATTTAATTCATAAGGAGAATCTTATGAGAAAATTTAAGGCCGTTTCAACTTTTACCCGACTTTCGATAGTCGAAAAAGCCTCGTTTTGCCGGAATGTCATTATTAAAATGACAAACAATGCAACTTTTTCCGCCCCCGATGTTCCTTTAGCTGACGCTTTGGATGCCTTAAACGCTTTTGACGCCGCTATCCTGGGCGCTAAAGATGGTGGACATACCGCTATTTCAATCAGAAATGACTGTGAGAAAGTAGTTGATGCAAAATTCATCCTGCTTGCAAAATACGTTGATAGAATTGCAGCGGGAGATGAAACCACTATTTTAAGTAGTGGTTTTAATGTATCCAGACAGCCCAGCACTCCCAGCAAAGATACTCTTACTGTCAGCGATGGTGCTTTTCCTGGTAGCATCCATCCAAAACGTATACCAGTACCCAATGCTGGCTCTTACTGGTGGCAGATTCGTTTGGCAGGAACAACTGAATGGATCACTTATGTGAGTACTCAAAGCAGTATTGTTATATCGGATTTAACGGTAGGCGCTGTTTATGAGATTCAAGTCGCCGCAGTTACATCACAAGGTCAACAGCCATTTTGCTCAATAGTGACAAAATTAGTGGTTTAACACTGTAATCTTATCCACTTATCAACTTATCCACAGAATCTGTGGATAAGTCTGTGAGTTAGTGATTGAGTAACTCTCTAACTGCATAATTTTTCTTAAATTTAGTTAGATTGTGTAATAAATGTGCAATAAACTT
>CAIPPE010000313.1 GCA_903866825.1 uncultured Methylococcaceae bacterium | reverse complement strand
GGTTGCGGCGGGTTGTTTTTTTTCATCGGGTGATGGAGATAATCATGGTGTATTGCACAATGAAGATGCCTTATTGATTCAGTCTAATGCCTCTGTAGCTTTGCCCTATGAGTTGGTTAATCCGTTTGCGTATTGTTTGCCGGTTTCTCCGCATATTGCTGGTGTTAAAAATCCAGTTGACTTAGCTATAGTTGCAGCGTGTTTTGATGAGCTTAAACAGTTAGCGGATCTTGTGTTAGTAGAAGGTGCAGGCGGGTGGTATGCACCCATTAATTCTCATGAAGATATCAGTGATCTGGCCAGGAAATTGTCTTTACCCGTTATTTTAGTGGTTGGGATTAAATTGGGTTGTATTAATCATGCAAAACTAAGCTATCAGGCCATTCAGCAATCGGGTTTAGCGTGTGTCGGTTGGGTCGCGGTTTGTGTTGACGGGAATATGATGTTTATCGATGAGAATATAGAAACAGTTAAAGCAGCTTTATCAGTGCCTTTGTTAGGCGTGCTACCGCACCTGGCTGAACCAGATTTTGATTATTTAGCAGGCCGAATAGCTTTTGCTTAGACATTGAAGAAGTTATAAACCCAGACTTTATGCCCAGGTTTATCTCAGTTAGATCTACCCTGAAGTAATTTCTGTTTCGGTAGTTGCACCGTCAACTGACCACAGCTTTTCGAGTTGATAAAAGCCGCGTGCCTGTGCTGTCATGGCGTGAACAATCACATCACCGATGTCTAAAAGAACCCAGTCTGAACCCAGGTCGCCTTCAATGCCTAATGGTTTTATACCTGATTCTTTAAGTTTTTCTGTGGTGTAATCACAGAGTGATTTTAAATGGCGGTCAGAAGTGCCTGTTACTACGACCATGTAATCAGTAAAGCTGGTTTTACCACGCACATCCAGTGTTGTAATGTTGTGTCCTTTGCGTTCGTCCAAAACATCCTGGACAATTTTCAATATATCTTCTACTTGCATTAAAATTCCTAGTGTAATAATGAGACTACTGTCTCAGGTAAAGCTGTTCTTGCCTGATGTAGGCAATGACTGTATCGGGGAGTAAAAACCCCGGATTTTGCTGTTTTGCAATGATTTCTCTGATGGCTGTTGCCGAAATATCCAGTTGACTGACTTGATAAAAGTATAACTTACCCGCGTTGTTATGGGCCAATTCAGTTAGTTTATCGGTGTGTCGTTCAATAAAGCAATCTTCCAGTTGCTCTGGGTTAAAGCCCGGTCGGGTCATGACGACTATATGTGCAAAGCTAAATAATAGTGGCCATTGGTGCCAGGTTTTTAACTGATTAAAGGTATCTGTGCCGATAAATAGCAGTAAGGGTATGTCTTTAAATTCATCTCTTAACGAACTTAGCGTATCAACCATGTAAGACGGCCCCGTTCGTTTGATCTCGCGATCATCTGCGACAAAACCGGACTGGTTTTCAATCGCCAGCTCTAGCATTTGCAAGCGCATCCGGGGGCTGGTTGCCGGTTCTTTACGGTGCGGTGGTTGCGCACTGGGGATCAAGCGAATTTCTGTTAGACCAAAAAATTCTTTAACTTCAAGTGCGGAACGTAAATGACCGTAATGAATCGGATCAAATGTTCCACCTAAGATACCGATCATTTATTTATTGCCTGATGTGGCCATCACCGAGCACAATAAACTTTAATGATGTTAGACCTTTTAACCCCACTGGGCCACGGGCATGCAATTTATCGGTACTGATACCAATTTCTGCGCCCAGGCCATATTCAAAGCCATCTGCAAAACGGGTAGAGGCATTAACGATGACAGAGCTTGAATCTACTTCACGTAAAAATCGTCTGGCACGGGTGTAGTCTTCTGTCACAATAGCTTCTGTATGGCTGGAGCTGTATTTGCCGATGTGCTGTATCGCTTCATCAATATCGTGTACGATTTTGATGGATAAGATAGGCGCCAGGTATTCGGTATGCCAGTCTTCTTCGGTAGCTCTTGTGCAATGGGGTATTAAAGAACCTGTTTTTAAGCAACCGCGTAATTCCACACCTTTTTCTAAATAAATATCAGCTAATAAAGGTAATACTTTTGCTGCTATGCCCTCTGCAACCAGTAAGGTTTCCATGGCATTTCAAACGCCGTAACGGTGGGTTTTTGCATTAATGGCTATTTTTATGGCTTTGTCTATATCGGCTTTGTC
>CAIPPE010000312.1 GCA_903866825.1 uncultured Methylococcaceae bacterium | reverse complement strand
TCCCCGTCTATCATGGCCGACAACCCGGTCGCCGTTGCGAATCCGTTATTGCATATCAGGTAGTCTGTGTAGAGTTCTAATTTTATTTTTTCCATACTGAAATAATACACCTTTTCAGATGTAGCTACGTAACATCAGTTAAGTAATGTTTGATAACCGGAGAATCCTTTATGAGGTGCGATTTCTTTCATGGACTCAACAACATCAACAGGAATACGTATAGTAATAGATGTCATAGGACGGTCTTTAATTAATCGTTTTTTTAGGCGTTCAGAAAGCATAATTAAGCTCCTCGTTAGGTTCCGCACGACGCGCGGAAATAATACGTATAAAGGTTTCTTCTATTTCATAATTCATATCCATGTCTGACATAATAAGTTAAGTATTGACATTATCAATACTCTGGGGTGATTAAAAACGCAAAGTTGAATTTCCTATTCATAAAAAAGCCAGATGCTTCACACCTGGCTTTTATCTACCCATCTAATATCAAACGTTGACTACACAACCATAATATTCAGCGGATCTGTCCACAGCCCAACGCCATTAGTACCTATACCCCTCATCCGCAGCCAATAAGATTGGCCTGGCGTTAATCCCGTCAATTGAATGTGCGAAGCCGTTTTAGACGTTGCTGTATGCGCCCAATTCGCCTCCACCGTAGGATCTAATTGGGTTATTTGCACATCATAACTGGCAGCGCCTTCTAAAGGACTGGTCTTAATATCCAGTGAGCCACTAAAAGCGCCTAGCACCACTTTAAAACCAACCGGTGCAGGCAAAGGGTCAAAACTGCTAGCATGGGTTGTATCACGACGCAAATCATAACCGGTCGTTACCAAGACATCGATATCACCTTGAGCAACGACTTCTAAATAAGGCGCCATCTTTTTCAGGATATCTGTTAACGCTATACGGCTACTCTCACGGTGGGAAACCTTAAGAATATCCTTGGATAAAGCACCATGATAAGCCGCTTCATAATCTGCCAGCGCATTAGTCAGTTCGACTAAACTAGCGATTTGTGGCAACCACGGTTCAGGATAATTAACATTCCCGGTTAATGCGGCCACAATAGTGCCTGACTTTGTTAAAAAGTCCGTATCACTAAGGCGGTCAAAAGCTACAATCAGCTTTGCCTGCATAAATAATTCCTATTGAACATAGAGTGATTCAAAAACGTAAATAACATATAAATTCAGTTGACTTGTGACACGTCAAGATGAAAACGATATGTCCGCTTTTAAAAAGGTCACAGCCTTGACCTAGAGTCTAGCCCCTATTGATGAAAAAGAATAGGAAAAAATGAAAATAAATATATTCTTTGATAAAACACTGAACAATAAAGAAAAATTCTCGGCCAGCTCGCCAAAAAAGGCATTACAACTCTGACGAATGCGATAGCACTTTAAACGAATGTGACAAGCCTTCTGGACGAATGTGATAGCACTTTGAGCCAGTGCGATAAGACATCCAGTTAATGTGTATTCACATTGACACAAAAACAATACACATCTTGATGAATGTGTACTCACTTTGCATCAAAAGCATTACACATGATTAAAATGTGATTAAGCTTTCAAAGCAATGTGACGTCGCATTTCTAAGACCTGTGGTCACAAAACTAGTTAATCTATGCTAGATTTAAGCACCTTCCCGTCGCTTCGGGATATATTTATCCTTTATTTTTGTTAGGCTTTATAATCCATCACCTTAAACTATTATAAATCCACACAGGGAATAAATAATGAGAAATATCCGCAGTGCCTGTAAGCTACAGCCCAACGCACTTGACATTAATGTGGGTGATCAAATAGAACAACTTGACCAAATCATTAATGACACGGATGGTCAGGCTTATTTCAATAAAACGTTTATAACGGACGGCATGAAAACCCTTTTAACCAAGGGGATCGCACGTCTAGCCGGTAAATCTAACGACTCTGTTTTTCATTTAAAACAAGCCATGGGCGGCGGTAAAACGCACTTGATGGTGGGCTTTGGCTTACTGGCTAAAAATCAAACCCTGCGTTCTGAGTTAATCGGTACGCTGCCTTATCAAGCACAGTTTAGTTCTGCCAAAATTGCCGCCTTTAATGGCAGAAACAATCCAGCCACTTACTTTTGGGGTGAAATAGCGAGGCAACTGGGTAAAGAAAGCTTATTTAAAGAATATTGGGAAGCAGGTGCTAAAGCGCCGGATGAAAGCGCCTGGGTTAATCTCTTTGAAGGTGAAGAACCCATCCTTATCCTGCTTGATGAAATGCCGCCTTACTTTCATTATTACAGCACCCAAGTGTTAGGTAATGGCACTATAGCGGATGTTATCACCCGCGCATTCTCAAATATGCTCACCGCCGCACAGAAAAAAAAGAATGTGTGCATCGTCGTTTCAGATTTAGAAGCCGCCTATGATACCGGTGGCAAACTGATCCAAAAAGCCCTTGATGATTCAACTCAGGAACTGGGTAGAGCCGAAGTGGGCATTACGCCGGTTAACCTTGAATCCAATGAAATCTATGAAATCCTAAGAAAGCGTTTATTCGCCTCATTACCTGATCATAATGAAGTGGCAGACATTGCCAGCGTCTATGCCAATCGATTGCAAGAAGCCGCCAAAGCTAAAACCATAGAGCGTAGTGCCGAAGCACTGGCCTCTGAAATTGAAGCCACTTATCCGTTTCATCCCAGTTTTAAAAGCATTACCGCACTGTTTAAAGACAATGAGAAATTTAAGCAAACCCGTGGCTTAATGGAATTGGTGTCCCGATTATTAAAATCAGTGTGGGAAAGTGACGAAGATATCTATTTAATAGGGGCTCAACATTTTGACCTGTCAATTGATGATGTGCGTGAGAAATTGGCTGATATTTCAGAAATGCGTGATGTCATTTCCCGCGATTTATGGGATTCCTCCGATAGTGCTCATGCACAGGTGATTGATTTAGATAAGGGCAACAATTATGCAAAACAGGTCGGCACTTTATTATTAACCGCCAGTCTATCAACGGCGGTTAATTCCGTGAAAGGCTTATCAGAAAGCGAGATGCTGCAATGCCTAATTGATCCGGTTCGGCAAGCCAGTGATTTTCGTGCTGCCTTTACAGACTTACACAAAGCCGCCTGGTATTTGCATCAAACACCCGAAGGTCGTAGTTATTTTGATCGCCAAGAGAATTTAACCAAAAAGCTTCAGGGTTATGCTGACAAAGCGCCTCAGAACAAAGTGGATGAACTGATACGTCATCGCTTGGATGAGATGTATAAACCCACCACGAGAGAAGCCTATGAGCGCGTGTTACCCTTACCTGAAATGGATGAGGCAGAGGCAGCGTTAAAAACCTCACGTGTGTTATTAATCATTAGTCCTGATGGTAAAGCGCCGCCAGAAGTCGTTAAACGCTTTTTTGAAGGTTTAACCAATAAAAACAATATCCTCGTGCTGACGGGTGAAAAGTCTACGATGGCCAGCCTTGATAAAGCCGCCCGCCATGTTTATGCCGTCACCAAAACAGATACCGAAATAAACGCCTCACATCCTCAGCGTAAAGAGCTGGACGAGAAAAAAGCCCAATACGCGCAGGATTTTCACACCACTGTGCTAGCGGTATTTGATAAGTTGATGTTCCCCGGCACTATTCAAGGTGAAGACGGCTTACGCTCTAAAGCATTGGACAGCACTTATCCCTCGAATGAGTCCTATAACGGTGAACGACAGGTTATTAAAACCTTAACCGCAGACCCGATTAAACTGTACACACAGATTCCTGAAAACTTTGATTCGTTAAGAGCACGCGCTGAACAATTATTATTTGGTGCGCAAGATGAAGCCAGAAAAACGGATTTACTGGATAAGATGAAGCAAAAAACGCAAATGCCCTGGCTACCATCAAAAGGCTTTGATCAGTTAGCACAGGAAGCTTTTCAGCGCGGTATTTGGGAAGATTTAGGTAACGGGTATCTCACTAAAAAACCCAAACCCAAACAAACCGATGTATTAGTTATCGCTGATACCACCCCCGATGACAACGGCAAAGTGCGTTTAAAAATTGAGGCGGTTAATGCGGGTAATAGCCCAAAAATACATTATCAGGAAGACGGCGAAGTCACCCAACATTCTCCGGTGTTAACTGATAATGTGTTAGTCACTAACGCATTAAAAGTGCAATTGATAGCCATTGACCCCACCGATAAAAATCAGACTGGCAATCCCAAGACGTGGACAAATACCTTGGTGATTAGAAACAGTTTTAACGAAATATCCAGGCAAGTCGAACTTTTTGTCGCCCCTAAGGGTTCTATCCGTTATACCCTTGATGGCTCAGAACCCAGAAATGGCCTTTCATACACTGGGCCGATCACTATTGGCGATCAAGCCGCTAAAATTAGCGTGTTTGCAGAATGTGAAGACTTAGAAGCCAAACGACATTTTAGCTTTGCGGAGTCTGGCTCTACAGAAGTGCTGATGATCAAAGAGAAACCGGCACAACTCTATAGCACTACTCCTAAAACCCTGGATAATGCCGCTAAAACGTATGAAGGAATACAATTTGCTAAAGACAAAAATATCACCTTTGAACAAGTGACCCTGATTATTGGTTCGGCACCCAAAGTGATTCATTTATCACTGGGTGAAATGAAGATTGAGGCTGATTTTATAGAAAAAACCTTGTTACATTTACAAAGCCTGGTTCCACCTGAAGCCCCCGTGATTATGAAGTTTAAAAAAGCTAATGCGTTGACAGGCTATGATTTGGAACAATTTGCTAAAACGCTGGGCATCGAATTGCATAATGATGAGGTCATTCAGGCATGACACACACCACCGACTTTGGAGCCCCCTCTGAATTTGGCACGCATTGTTTTTATGTCGAGATATCGGCCTCACCGCGTGAAGCCGTGCGTATCTTTGAAGATTATGGTTTTGACGGTGATGAAAGTCGCAGAGAAACCACCGAATGTCGTAGTATTCTGGCGCGAGAACTTTGGACAAAGATTAGAGATGATGCCCGTCGAGATTTTAATGAGCGTCTTAAAGCCAAGAAGCAAAGTACCGGCACATGGAGCACTGGAACCGTTAAACTTGATCGTTTCTTAGGTCGTGAACTCTGTGTATTAGCGTGGGCAGCCGAACACGCCAGCCCCGCTGAATGTGCCATCATTTGTCAAAAATGGTTAGCCTTACGACCCGAAGAACGCTGGTGGTTTTATGCCAAGACGGCAGCCGAAGCCCGACTAGCGGAGCAAACTCAACGCGGTTGGCGTAAGGCGCTTTATTGTGCGTTGTCGGATGGTGAAAATATAGCACTGGGACAAAAAGTAAAACCCAAAAACAAAAAGCAAAATGAAGAGGAGATAATCTTTATGGATATTTTTGACTTTGTAGAGAACTAGTGCTT
>CAIPPE010000311.1 GCA_903866825.1 uncultured Methylococcaceae bacterium | reverse complement strand
ACTTCTCGCATCCAAGCCTTGAAACTATTTCTTTATTACTTAATTTTTCTAATCCAAAATAATTCTCAAGAATAACAATAAAATCTTCTATACTTCTGCATTCTTCGCATATATAGCCAATTTCTAGCATCCTATCGCGAAAGATCTCCTGTTCTTTTGTGAGAAGATTTTTACCAGCTTTACATTCAATATAAAGACCATGCGCAGTTAAATTGGGTATCGAAATAAAAATATCGTATACACCTTTAGTCACTCCCTCTTTCTTTAGCTTAACCGCTACAACAACATGCCTAGCTCCGCCATTAGGGATAGCAAACATATACGGACGTAAAGCGGGCAACGCTTTGTTCACATAATCAAAAATAGAAACCTGAAAATCATGCTCGCTATTCTTCAATCTTAGCGAGTACTTCCCAAGCGATTTCTGCGATACGTTCCGCAAACTGTTCAAGACTTTTTTGTTCGTCACCATATTTAATTATTTTCCTGCATTCTGATTTAATATCGTCTAGCGCAACAACAAGATCATCGACGTATAAAACTTTAAGATATTCTTTTCTAGCTTCACAATCGCACAAATCAAACTTTAATAACGCCACATGTGTTACAGTTTGTTCTTCTTCAGTCTCTTCTTTAACTTCAAACATTTACTTTTCTCGCGTTATTTGTTATTATGATCTCAATATCTACTCTCATAGATATTTCTCGTTAATTTATTTTCACTCTCAAAAGGCTAAATTATTCATAATCATTGGCAAGCAATGATGTTTAGCCTTTCATCATTCTATTCATACGCTCTATGCAGCCATCCACTTATATAATTTTCATTATTTAAGCACCTAAAATATCCGGCACACTCACTTTTAAAAGTCGGCAACACAACATATTCTGCATTGTTATTTATAGAATAAAGCGTTCTATCTCCAACAACCCCGTCTATGGATGAAAGCTTTTCCATTGCGTTGCAAGAATATAAAGCTCTCTGCAAACATACTACAGCGTTACGTGATCCCATCAAAACAGACATATCTAACAGCTTATCTGCTATACGTTGGCATCTTATTTCATTGCCGCGTATCTTATTCCAGTAATCTATTTCATATATTTGTTTTGCGCGATCAACCGTTAGATTAGGAATATCTTCATGTGGGTAAGATTTATGACTTATACCATATTTCGTTACGCCACCTGGGTCTTTCGCGTCATCAACCAAGACTCCTTCATGCTCCAATACTATTTTTATCGCTATTTGAAAGTCTGCCATTGTTTAACCTACGATTCTTTAGATTTATAAAGTTTGTTATAACAATACTCGCAGAGCGCACCATGTGTTGCATGGTTCGCCCCGCATTTAGCACACATCTTTTTTTGCGTTCTTTTCTTCACCTATTTTTTTTCTTCTTCTTCCTTAACATCGACCATGAATTCAATTGCATTAATTTGTACCACACTAATACCTAATGATCTGGTTTTTGTGTATGAGATTGTACATTTATTAAATTCTATATCCATCTCGTTAGATAAATAATCAATGACAAATAATTTTACAAATTCATCCCAATTGGCATCAGCTTGCGAAATAGATAATTGTCCATTAGCCGGGTTTTTAGTTCCTAGTTTTAACACTAATTCATTTTTATACTTCTCAATTTCTTGAATTACTGGTTCTAATTTCTTTAACTCTAATCTAAATTTCATCGCCTCAAATGTGAGGATATTTGTATTTGCCGCTAGTGATTGCAGTGCAGGTATTGCCGCATTAATTGTCTCTAATTTTATCTTCATTTTTCACCTATTTTATTAGTTAATAAAAAATATATTATATTAACTCAATCACTTGATTAAAAGTTCGGTAACCAAACTATTTAGCAATTGGCACGATTGTATCTAGATAAACCTGTAGACAGTCCATAACCAAGGGCGAGAATGCTTGATTAGATCTCGCCAATGCTTTAAACATAGCAAGATCATCGGCGGTAACTTCTATGGTTTCGTTAACGTCGAGTTCCATGGCTAAGAAATGCTTGCGCTTCTGATCGCCAATCGGAACATCAGTCCGTTCCAGTGCCGATATAACCAACCCGCACATCATTAGCGGGTGGTCTATCTCGTAAATTGTTTGCCACGTTATACTGCCGTCTTCATTCACAATCTTTTGTTGTGCCGGAAAATTGAAATCTGCTATCATAATTCACCTTTTATTTTTTAATATTTACTATAGGTTCCAAGCGGTATCTGTATAAGTGCCCGCAACCCTTATTTGCACATGCGGCTTGCCTGCTACTAAAATAGTGCGCACATCTCCGTCAGTTCCGCCAGCTGTATTACTCCAATATATCGCACTAGCTAAAGCTATCACGGGGCTGCCAGAGCAAGTAAAGCCTGTGCAACTGAAAGCACTTGCGAACAATTTTCCTGTTGTATCAATATAGACTGGATTGGAAGATGCGGTTAGCCTAAAAATTAAATTATTAGTACTATCATCCATCCCGATAAACCACTTTTCCACACCCTGTCGTTGTACGTTAAGTCCGGTGTAAAATAGAGACGCATTATTTTGGTTTATGCCAAAGACGCACAAACCATTCGTTGCATTAATCTGAAGCCCGTAAGTTACTGAAGACACGGTAGCGGTAATAGTGCTTGCAGCATTAAACGATCCAGCCACATAAAAATTACCTCCTATAGTAGTATAAAATGGCGACCACAAAGTAACGCCGTTTGAATCCATGTAGATATATTTTAAATAACTATTTGATGCTATATAAAATTTACCACATGTAGCGGCAGGATTAGTTATTGCAGCGGTTGCCTGAAGTCCTAGACTTATTGCAGAGTTAAACGCGCCAGGAACATTAATCGTTCCATCGTCCAATATAGTCAAATACTCTGGATAAGTTGCCCCGTATTTATGGATAATAGAAAAGCGATTGTTTGGAGTAGTATAAGTATTAGCAGAACTTAAGAACCATTTTTCGACGCCAGCTGCTTGGAAGCATAATTGAGATACAACGGCAGCACCCGTGCTATTTACCGTCATCTGAGTGTAATTAGCGTTTGCAGCACTCATAGTCCAAATTGAAGTGCTACCAGAAATCACGTTAGCAATACCATAAAGATTATGCGTAATACTCGATGCTGTAGTTAACGAGCCATAATTGATTGTAGATGCAGAAGCAACGCTTAACGGATTCGCATCTATATTTAACGTTGCGGCACCAGTATTACTTTGAAAATTCAAATATCCAATAAGCCCAGCGGACGAATCAGTATAAAAAGATGCGACACCATTATTGTTAGAATTGCTAACTGTTACAGTGTCATAAAAGTTCGGGTTAATTAATGGCGTACTAATATAACTGTTATGTGTAGTGCCATTAGAAGTGTATTCTATTGTTTTAGCTGCTGCGTAAGTTGTCTTAGCAAAGACAATAATGGCTATTTCGTCGGTAGTTAATGTTGTAATTGCTGCTTTAGGATAAGGGATCGGATATAGCGTTAATGTTGTAGTAGTTATATTCCCCGTAGTTAAATTAAACGCTTGCCGCCAAATAGAAAATGCCACGTTGCTTTCGTTTGTGTATGTAGATGGTACGGCTATCTGAATCGTTGCACCACTAATAACTGCGGTTATTTGATAATTTCCTTTTGGAGTCTGTATATAACCAGCTAACGTAATATTGGCATTATATTCACTACCATCGAACGGAGAAGCTCCGGAAACATCTAGTTGTCGCGTAGTTCCTGATCCGCTAGTGGTTGCAACTATACCGCCAGAATAAGGCACCGCACGCTTTACGCTGGTAATAATCTCTGCTGTTCCTGAGCCCGTAAGACTATCGATACTCGCATACGTACCAAGTACCCATTGCCCAGCATCAAATGATGCTTTACCTAATGCTGAATTAAATAAATAGACATTAAGAGGAACTGTCGTATTTGTGATAGTAACGATTACTGGTTGTTCAGCTGTTGCGACAACTGGTGTTTTAGATAATGTTTTAATCGCATAAAAATTTTGATCGCTGGCTGCAGTTATGCCCGTGTTATCCAAATAAAAATTCATACCACTACGACCAGATACTGTTGCTTGTGGGCTGGCATTCCATGCAGAGCCATTCCATGCAGGAATATATCCAGCTGTTGGCGTGCTAATAACTGTATCACTTAAATCACTTAAGTTAAATGTACCAATTTGGTTTCGTTTTAATTCGCTCATGAATCACCTTTAATATTCGTATGTGAAAATTACAGTATCGGTTGT
>CAIPPE010000310.1 GCA_903866825.1 uncultured Methylococcaceae bacterium | reverse complement strand
TATGCTAATTATATTCATAAAACTTCAATCAAGTACTATAGAAAATCTAATGAGTCTGAAAACGGCTCTGTCATGTAAAATACCAGACCAATAACCATACGCTTTTTTGTTTTGCAGATAACACTTTAAAATTTAAACATGTTAAGAATCACCGAACTTAAACTCCCGTTAGATCATCCGGATAGTGCTATTAAAACAGCCATCCTTAATCGATTGGGAATTTCTGCCGAGCAATTATTGAGTTATACCGTATTTCGTCAAGGGCATGATGCCAGAAAACGGAATGACATCAGTTTGGTCTATACCCTGGATATTGAGATTAAAGATGAAGCGGCTTTATTGGCAGGTAAAAGTGAAGACCCACATTTATCTTTAACACCGGATACAAGCTATCGTTTTGTTACCCAAGCGCCCGCCACATTAGCGGATAGACCGATTGTTATTGGTACGGGGCCTTGTGGGTTATTTGTCGGTTTAATCCTTGCTCAAATGGGTTTTAAACCCATTGTTTTAGAGCGTGGAAAAGAGGTGCGTGAGCGTACTAAAGATACTTTCGGTTTATGGCGTAAGAGTATTTTTAATCCAGAATCGAATGTGCAGTTTGGTGAAGGGGGGGCGGGTACTTTTTCAGATGGCAAGTTGTATACACAGATTAAAGACCCGAATCATTATGGTCGAAAAGTGCTCACTGAATTTGTAAAAGCGGGTGCACCTGAAGAAATATTAAGAGTTAGTAAGCCTCATATCGGTACCTTTAGACTGGTTTCTATGGTTGAGCAAATGAGGGCGACGATAGAATCTTTAGGTGGAGAGATTCGTTTTCAAAATCGGGTTGATTTGCTTAACATTGAACAAGGTCGAGTAACCGGTGTCACTTTGGCTAACGGTGAAACTTTAAACAGCCGCTATGTAGTATTAGCGGTAGGTCATAGTGCTCGCGACACTTTTAAGATGCTGTATGACCGGGGTGTCTATATTGAAGCGAAACCTTTTTCAATTGGTTTTCGAATAGAGCATCCTCAGTCATTGATTGATCAGTGCCGGTTTGGTAATAATGCGGGGCATCCCTTATTGGGTGCGGCGGATTATAAACTGGTTCACCATTGTAAAAACGGTCGAGCAGTTTATAGTTTTTGTATGTGTCCTGGGGGGACTGTGGTTGCTGCAACTTCGGAGGCAGGCCATGTAGTGACGAATGGTATGAGTCAGTATTCACGTAACGAACGTAACGCAAATAGCGGTATTGTGGTGGGTATTACACCGGATGATTATCCAGGGCATCCTTTGGCGGGGATTGATCTTCAACGTCAATTAGAACAGAGAGCTTTTAAGTTAGGCGGTGAAACGTATCAGGCACCGGGTCAGTTAGTCGGTGATTTCTTGGCTAATAAACCATCTAGTGCTTTAGGTTCTGTCCAACCTTCTTATACTCCTGGAGTACATTTAGGTGATTTAAGTACCGCCTTACCTGAGTATGCGATTACTGCAATTCGAGAAGCCTTGCCAGCGTTTGACAAAAAAATAAAAGGCTTTGCCATGGCCGATGCAGTGTTGACTGGGGTTGAAACGCGCACTTCATCACCGATTCGTATCAAGCGTGATGAATTCTTTCAAAGTATCAATACCCAGGGATTATATCCTGCTGGGGAGGGCGCGGGTTATGCGGGCGGTATACTCTCAGCTGCTGTAGATGGTATTAAAGTCGCTGAGGCCGTTGCTTTGGCTATGGTTAAAGAGAGTAGAGCTTAGGCTTAGTTATACAACTTGGTTAGCTTTCAAATGTCAGAATAATCGCCCTCCTGTCGGTACGCATTAAATAACAGGCGTGACATCGAGTATATCTACCTGCACAGAGCGCCAAACAAGCAGAGTAGCAAGTTTTCATGTCTTGACTCAGCTTTACAACG
>CAIPPE010000309.1 GCA_903866825.1 uncultured Methylococcaceae bacterium | reverse complement strand
TCGTCGCCTGTTTGGCAGTGACACCCTCTATGGACAATTAATTAGCCGAAACCTCTTTGATCAAGCTGATTTTATGCCTTACCATAATCGTATACTGGCAGAACGGAGACTTAAGTGGATAGGGAAATAATCGCACGAAAAGTAGACTCTTTGCAGCGGTGCTTGCAGCGGATAGAAACAAAATGCCCTAATGACCCTAGCATACTAATTCTGGATATTGACCTCCAGGATATAATTTCAATTAATTTAAGTCGTGCCGTTCAGCTGTCTGTCGATATCGGTGCTCACCTCGTTTCTTGTTTGAATTTGCCCCCACCCAACTCAATGGGACAAACATTTGAGCAACTTTAGAGTCTTGTTAAAGTTCCAAAACAGACTGCTAAATTTAAGATATGTTTTGAGCTAGTTAACACGTAGTATAGAAAGTCACTGCACGGATATTAAAAGGAATCTTATCATTATGAAAATAAATTCAATTCATCTAGTCAACTACCGCTGTCACGCCTCTCTGAAGGTCGATTTCAAGGCAGGCTTCAACGTCATAGTGGGTGTGAATGGCAGTGGTAAAACGTCCTTGCTTAAGGCAATCTGTGATGCGTTGACTGGATTTAGCAGTTACTTGCCCCTTCCGAACGGCAACTACCCAATTCTAAACGAGGCTAATTTAGTCCGATTAAAGGGAGAATCAATACAAGGTCGCTACAGATTTGAGCCACAATATCCCGTCAAAGTATCTGCAGCAGCAGATGCGTTCGAAACGCAATGTGCCTGGACTGTCCAAAAAAACAATCAAGTTGACCATCCTCAAGCCACTGGCCTGCTCCCTGGACAAATTTGGCAAAGTATACAGCAAGCGAAAGGAAACTCAGGCGAGGAATCTCAAACACGACTTAACCTGCCCATCATTGCCTTCTACCGAGCTAACCGGTATTGGAATCAGCCCCAGCCCCAGCCCAATGAGATGCAGGCCGCTACCGCTCGAAATGCTCGAACAGATGGATATGGAAGTTGGTGGGATGCGTCACTGGATTCCAGTGCACTACAATCCTGGGTTATTGGTAAGTGCCTGGAGAGATTCCAGACCTCATCTGAAACGGGGGTACTTTTCGATAACATTCAATCGGATGAGTTGGCACTTGTAAATAAAGCATTAGCGATAGTCGTTGAAGACGCTAAGGGTTTAAAGTACGACCTCAAACAGAAGAGTTTGCTAGTGGAATGGGCGAACTCTAAGGAGGCATCGGAGCGTGAGCCCACAGCCTTCGAGAACCTGAGTGACGGTCAGCGAGCCGTCATTGGTTTGGTCGCTGACATTGCCAGACGAATGTGCGTTTTAAATCCGCAATTGGGCGACGAAGTGACTAACGAAACGCAGGGAGTGGTACTTATCGACGAACTTGATATGCATCTCCATCCCCGTTGGCAACGAATACTGACCAGTGGTTTGAAGCGTGCCTTTCCCAAGGTTCAATTCATTGTGGCGAGCCATTCGCCACAGGTACTGGGTGAGTTGAAGCCAGAGGAAATTATCCTGCTACGCCCAAGTGGTACGGCTCATCCTCAGGTCAGTTACGGACTAACGTCCAGTCAAGTGCTTGAGGAAATCATGGGTGCTGAAGCTAGAACTCCAGAAGTTGAAAAGCTGCTGTCGGAGGTATTTGAGTCGCTGGAACGAGGTGAGTTGCCAATGGCCAAGGAGAAGATTGATGCACTACAAATTACTGCACCGGGCATTCCAGAACTGGCGGGGGCACAAGCGCTTCTTCGTCGTAAAGAGGTGCTTGGTCGGTGAGAAGAGTTTTTAAGGCATCAGAGCCAGAAGCCTTCACGGCTTGGAAAGCGTTAGCAAACGACGATTGGCAGCCTGGCTATGGAGATTTACAGAACCCGGAGAAGCGATCTTTGCACGACGCTCTACTCAATGAGCAGGGAGGCATGTGTTGTTATTGCGGGCGAATAATAGCGCTGACAGACAGTCATATTGAACACTTCCGCCCACAAGAGGCTCGCGAAGTCCTCTCGCTGGATTACAACAATCTTCATGCATCTTGCATCCGCGAAACCGAACCGGGTAGTCCTCTGCACTGCGGTCATGCCAAAGGCAATGATTTCGACGAGAATCTGGCAATATCTCCAACTGATGAAGGATGCGAACAGCGATTCAAGTACTCGGCTCAGGATGGTGCCATCTTTTCTGAGGACAGAAACGATGAATCGGCACTGTATATGATAAAACTTTTGAAGCTTGATATTAAGTTCTTGAGTGACCGTCGAAAAGAGGTATTGAAAAGAGTTTTCGATAACGAGTTCCTTTTATCTGCAAGCCATGAAGACTTAGAGAAGCTGGCAAGCGCTTATCGGCAACCAAATGTCGAGGGACAGTTTACGGATTTTGCTCATGTTCTGTCTCGATACGCTGAACAACTTGCTGGGCACGAGCTATGAAGATGGGTGCTCTCCGCATGATCCTATTTTGGAAGAACGGCAAATTAGATGGATACCGATTTGAACCACTGAGTTAGTTATGCAAGTAATTAGAAATCCAGTTACCTGGTTTGAAATTTATGTCGAAGACATGGTGCGAGCCAGGACATTTTACGAAGCAGTGTTTGATTGTGTACTGACACCAGAGCTAACAGATGGAAGCTTCGAAGTGCTTCGTTTCCCTGGAAAAATGCCCGGTATTGGAGCAATGGGGGCTTTAATGAAACATCCCATGAGGAAGCCATCCGTTGAAGGGAATATGATCTATTTTCATTGTGATGATTGCCAGATTATAGCCGAGCGAGCAGTTAAAAATGGTGGAACTATTTTTCGCCCTAAATGGAGTGTTGGAAAAGAGGGCTTCATTGCTATCATTGGCGATAGTGAAGGCAATGCAATAGGACTGCATTCGTTTAATTCATGACTAGATTCTGTCAACAACGTTGCCTGCTTTGTTTTATCTATTTACCTAATGAATAAAGATAAGGATTGTATTCAGCATGGGTGCGTAATATAGTACGCATCATATAAGCTAAAAGGAATTAATCAGTGGCAGAGGAAACGATACTAAAACGTGTAATAATCTATGCTCAAGAAAATGGGAAGGAGCCTTTTACCGATGAGAAACTACAGAACAATTAGCGATATTGAAGAAGAATACCTTCGTAATCATCCAGAAGAAGTTGACGATTATATTAATATGCTCTTCGATGAATATGCTGAGAGCAACGATACTGCATCCCTTTTGTCATCCTTGCGAGTAGTGAGTCGGGTAAAAGGAGTCAGCCGGATCGCTGAGATTTCCGGTCTTAGTCGTAAGGGTGTTCAAAATGCTCTTTCGAATAACGGCAGTCCACAATTTAGCACGGTGAATGCCATTATGCATGCAATGGGCTACCGCCTGACCGCGCAAAAAATTCAAACAGTGACTCACACTCATCAATAACCGTGATCGGAGTAAACTTAAATATAACTTTATTTCGCCCCCAGTCATCCATATTCCCTCAAACTTAAGCTTGTAACTAGCAGTAAATTATAATTTAACTATGAACAATCATGCTGTTTTTTCTTTTTTTTCAGGAGCTGGATTTCTTGATCTGGGTTTCGAGGATGCTGGTTTTGATGTTGCATTTGTCAACGAAATTAACCCAAGTTTTATGGATGCATATAAATTCAGTCGAGAACATTTGAATAAAAAACCTCCTTTATTTGGTTATAGTCAAAATTCAATTAATGAATTTTTAACTAATCAAAAAGGGGCTTTGGCAATTGATATTTTGCAAGCAAAAGAAAAATATCAAACGATAGGATTTATTGGGGGCCCACCGTGCCCAGATTTTTCAGTTGGTGGAAAAAATAAAGGGCAAGAAGGTGAAAATGGTAGGCTCTCAGATTCATATATCAATGTTATTATTAACAATAAACCAGATTGGTTTTTATTTGAAAATGTGAAAGGTCTGTGGCGCACAAAAAAACATCGAGAGTTTTATGATCAATTACAAGGAAGGCTAAAAGAAGCGGGTTACGTTATTACGGACAGATTGGTTAATGCATTAGAGTTCGGTGCGCCGCAAGATAGGCAAAGGATATTGATGTTTGGTGTTTTAAAAAAACATGTCAAAACTAAAAGCATTGCTCAATTTAATTGGGAAGAAAAAATGTGTTATCCAGGTACGCAAGCATTGAATTATATTTGGCCTAAAACAAATAAATTTGGTGATAGACCTGATAAAACATCTGCTCCAGAAGAATTAACGGTTAATTGGTGGTTTAATAAGAATAATGTAGAAAATCATCCAAACGCTAATGATTATTTTACGCCAAGGGCTGGTTTAGTGAAATTTGAAGCGATTGAAGAAGGTGATGATAAAAAAAAATCTTATAAGCGGCTTCATCGTTGGCGCTATTCTCCAACAGCGGCTTATGGCAATAACGAAGTACATTTACATCCATGGTTAGCTAGACGCATTTCTGCTTCAGAAGCAATGGCCATTCAATCTTTACCTAAAGAATTTAGATTACCGCCAACAATGACTTTATCTGCAAAATTTAAGACCATTGGAAATGGAGTTCCTTATGTATTAGCTCAAGGAATTGCTTTTACGATCAAGAGTTTTATATCTAGGAAATAATAATGGATGACAGTATATATACCAACATAATGACTGGTATTGAAGATTTATTAAATATAGAGCTTAGCTATATAACGAATAGAAATTCCGTAAAAATTACTGGAATTGATCATGTTACACATAGAGTCAATGTTATTCGTGGTGAAGAAGAAATTAATATAAATTTTGATAGATTTAGGGCTGTTGCAAATCACCTCTCAAAAGGTGCGTTAGTAGATATTAATGATGCATTAGGCTCTGGTGGAAATGATAGATCTGCGATTGAAACAATTATTGCTCATCTACCACATGTAGGCTATTACAAAGGAAATACACAATATAATAAATCGCCACAAAAGAAAATTGCTTGGTTTCAAGATGAAATACATCAAATAGGAAGTATGTTAGATGCCTCAAATATTCTTCATATTCCATTAAAATCTACAATAAAGAAATTATTTTCTTTGCCAAAGCCCTTTCTACTACTAGCCGGTATATCCGGCACAGGTAAAACCCGTTTTGTGCGCGAACAAGCTGCCGCACAAAGTAAGGGTCATTTATCTAATTATTGTTTAATCCCAGTTCGACCTGATTGGCACGAACCCTCCGATTTATTGGGTTATATCTCCCGTATCGGTGCGCAGGGCTCACGTTATATCGTCACGGATTTGTTACTTTTTGTAGTGCAATCTTGGCTGGATGCTGTAGAACTAGATTCAGTTACAGCCGATGAGTTGGTGTGTAAAGACCCTAGCCTGATGATACCTTATTGGTTGTGTCTGGATGAGATGAATCTAGCGCCTGTGGAGCAGTATTTCGCGGATTACTTGTCCGTTGTAGAAACGCGAGAATGGAAAGACAATCGCTATAGTTGTGATGCGTTACTAAAAGCGGTCGTTCTGGAAAAGCAACTAGATAGTGAGGGGCAAGCCACTTTACGCAAAGAGTTAAAACTGGAGGGTGCTAAGTTTGAGGGCTTGTGGTTAAATTTTCTAAAGCATGGCATTTCATTGCCGCCCAATTTAATTGTTGCGGGTACTGTTAATATGGATGAGACCACGCATGGATTTTCTCGTAAAGTTATTGATCGCGCATTTACCATCGACTTTGGAATATTTTATCCCAATGCCTTTGATAGTTTTTTTGAATCTGAAACTAAACCTAAAACGCTAAGTTTTCCTTTGCTGACTCGTGTTTCCAAGGCGGATTTAATAAATGTAAATGTTGATTCTGATGGGAAAAAAAGCATTGCTTTTCTAACGGCGATTAATGCAATTCTGAAAGACACACCTTTTGAGTTAGCGTATCGGGCATTAAATGAGTTGCTATTAGCAGTGGTGAGCTTTAAACCAGAGAATGAAATAGAATTACAAGCGGTCTGGGATGATTTTTTAATGTCTAAAGTCTTGCCTCGTATCGACGGTGATGGCGATAAGTTAAAGTCAGAAGGTGATGATGTTAGTTTACTGACTCAATTGTCTGCTGCGCTGACGACACAATTTACTGACATTCTGGCGCCAAACCAGCGGCCTGATTTGTTGCGGGTTAAAGCTGACGAGAGTAGAAGTGTTCTTCTTGTCTCTTGTCGGTCTGTTCAGAAGCTAGCCTGGATGCAGGCCCGATTAGCCTCAAACGGCTTTACGTCCTTCTGGCCTTAGTCTGTAGTTTATTTATGGAGCATTTTTTAAGGATGACTGTTTGTGCCTGATATTCTAAGTCTTAAAACACCTCATTTTGAGCTGGCGGTGTGGACCAAGGATATTAGTAAGTCCCAAGCATTGCTGGCAAAAACACATCATCAGCGGTCTATTCAATTACCTGTTAGCACGGTTCGTTTTAATCCACCCTTATTAATTGATACTGTAGCATCTCAAACTGAATTATCTTTACCCGAAGCACTCTTTTTTGAGAACAAGTTATACGAGTTTGAGTTTTTGTTTAATCAAGCCGTCAATAAATCGCCTGCTCCAACCCTGATCCATCGGTTGAGTCGGGTTGAAGAAAGCTTTCATTACAAGCGTGAATGTTTACGTGGCAGTATTAATTTTGGTAATGATGTGGGCTGGTTTCGTTTGGGTGTGCGTTATCGTGTAGCTGATAAGGAAGTGACCCAATATTTATCGTTTGAGGTGTTGCCGACTAAAATGGCCATGTCTACAGATCTGGAAGGTATTCATACTGCGATTGATGAAATTTATCCGCTGTGGCGTTTTTCTTTTGTGCAGAAAACAGACCAGGAGTTAGCCCAATCAAAAAAGCCGCATGAACGTTTCCCCTTGTTATGGATGGCGCATTTTGAACGTCTGCGTGCTGATCTGGAAAAGGCTATCAAACAAATCTGTAATGCACCTCATACCCGGTTGTTACCTTTTCAGCACGCTTTAAAAGCAGAGCGTTTACGAGGGCGATTATCGTCCAGGCTTGAGGAGCGCGTGACTGCGCATTTAAGCCTGGGTGAAACGCGGCATCATTATCAAAAGTTAGGACAGCGTTTATCGGTTGATACACCAGAGAACCGATTTATCAAGCAGGTGTTAATTCGCTGTACACAAGATATTACCCGTTTTAAAAAGCGGATGGAGCAAGACCGGTTATCACCGGATCGTGGTCGCATTTCTCAGTCTTTTATTACCGAACTGGAGCGATGGAAAAAGCCTTTAGAGCAGTTATTAAATCGTCCGTTATTTGCCGAGGTCGGTGTTTTTTCTGGTTTAGCGTCGGAATCTCTGGTGTTACACCAGCGAGCCGGTTATTCAAGCGTGTATCGTATTTGGCAAGAGCTTAAGTTGTATCTGGACTTGTTTGGACATCATGCCGCCATTTCCATGAAGTCAGTTGCTGAATTATATGAGGTTTGGTGTCTGTTAGAAGTCAGGCGTTTATTATTCACTTTAGGGTTTACAGAAAAGTCCCTTCAAAAAGCATCATTAAAGACGGCGGGGTTCGAGAAAAACTTAAAAGAGGGTATGGGTGCGGCTTTTGTTTTAGAAAGAGCAGACGGTGTGCGTATTCGTTTGGCTCATGAGCCGGTTTTTCGTCAAGCCAAAGATCCTAAGTTTGGCAAAATTTATTCCTGGACGACAGTACAAAAGCCCGATATTTTTCTGGAGGCGACTTTTCCAGATGGTGAGCGTGTACAATGGATTTTTGATGCAAAGTATCGTCTGGCAGAGAACGGGGAGGTGACTGATAAGGCACCTGATGATGCACTTAACCAGATGCACCGTTATCGTGATGCTTTGATTTATGTCAATCAGGCCAAAGACGGAGAGTTAGAAAAGCACCGCCCGATTCTGGGAGCTTATGTACTATACCCCGCCTGGTTAGCTGAAAATCAGTCTGGCAATCCTTATCAGGATTCGATTGATGCAGTGGGTATTGGTGGTTTTCCATTATTGCCTGGGCAAAGTAATCAATACTTAAGGGATTTTTTAGCAGCCTGTTTTGGTGAGGCTAGCGTGAGTTACAGCATTCCTGAGTCTGATAAATATTTTGTCGAGGATTTTGCACGGATTGTTCCACCGGGTATGCAGTTATCAAGGTATTCGGATTTAACACTGGCTGCGCCATTGGGGCCGACAGCCGGTCGGGACAAGGATTATTTACAGCGGTTTAAAGCCGGTCAGGCGGGTTGGTATCATATTCGTTTGGCTGCGACGGACAATAAAGCCATTGCCCGAAATATTATGCAGGAACTCCGTTATTGTGCTGTGCTGGTTCATCATACTGGAACCGAGCGAATCATTACGCATCTTTATGAAGTTAAGTCGGTTCGGTTAGTGAGGCGCTGTGATCTGTCAGTCGTTCAGGCGGGTAAGGTGAGTAATGATCAGACGGAATACTGGTTACTTGAGTTAGGTTATGCAAGGCCTTTGGAACAGCCTGTTACTATGTCTGGCCTGAGAGCATTCAGATTTCAATTAACGAATGCAGCAGACTTGTTAAAGGCAAAAAGCTGGGAGGAGTTACCTAAGCGCTATTGTGTATTAGGTTGATTTTAAATTTCACAGATTGTCTTGATGTGAGGATGTATTTCAAATCAGTTACAATGACAACACTAACCAAAACTCTTTGAGGATGCTATGTACAAACCCGTTACCCCCTTACTGGCTGCTGATATTATTATTGAACTAATTGATTTACCCGAGCGCCCGTTTGTGCTCATTGAGCGCTTAAACCCGCCTTATGGGTGGGCTATTCCAGGCGGCTTTGTCGATGTAGGCGAGATTGTAGAGCATGCCGCAGTGCGTGAGGCTCAGGAAGAGGTTAGCTTAACCGTTAAATTAACAGCTTTGCTTGGGATTTATTCCGATCCAGCGCGTGACACACGCGGACATACGGTCACTGCGGTCTATATTGCAGAAGCGCATGGCTTGCCAGTTGCAGCCGATGATGCTAAAAACTGTCAATTATATACGCTTGATAATTTGCCCGAGGTTTTGGCTTTTGATCACGCCCAAGTACTTTCTGATTATAAAAAATATCGGGAAACAGGACAGGTGACTAAACTAAAGTGAGCCAGGCATTTTAAGTTTTTAGTGTTTCTTAACTATTGATGGTTACTTTGGGAAAGGTTTTCAAATCAGTTACAATGACTACTATTAAATAGTAGTAGAATTTGTTTAACTCTTAACGTGAGCCATAAGATCATGATTCAAGACGATATCATCAACGAATTGCAATACATACCCGAAACCAGACTAAATGAGCTGTATGAACTTATTCATTCGTTTAGACTGCGCTTTAACAACGAAAGCAAAAAACCGGCAGCAGAGTCGTCACTGGCTGGCTGTTTAAAGAGCTACAGTAACGGCTATATTCCGACCGATCAAGCGGTACAACAAGCATGGAATGTAGCCACCAATGAAAAACATCACCGTTCTTGATACTAACGTCATTTTGCGTTTTTTGCTCAATGACCACCCAGCACATTTTCAACGCTCGCAAGCGTTTATGGCCGATGTTATCAGTGGGCATATAACAGTGTATATTCCTGATAGCGTTCTTGCCGAATGCGTCTATGTGTTATCAAAGGTTTATAAAGTACCCAAGTCCAAAACCTGTGAAGTATTAACTGAACTTGTCTCCTATGCAGGCATTAGTTACATTAACCGCGAAATACTATTACACAGCTTGCAGTTATTCGAGGCACATAACGTTGATGTCGTCGATGCTATTGTTTACGCCACAGCTAAACAACAGGACTGGGAGGTTTTTAGTTTCGATCAGGATATGAAAAAATTTAGCTAATCGCTGCCAGTGTTGAGATATCGGGAAACAGGACAGGTCACCCCGCTAAATTAATCTGTGCTTTAAAGTTTCAGCAATTCCCAATTTAAACTCCTGCTAAAATAAAGTCTTTTTCAACGTTACAGAATCAAGCGGCAAAAGCATAAAAAAATGGACTTAAACTTAGTTGATCAGATACGTAGCACGTTTAACG
>CAIPPE010000308.1 GCA_903866825.1 uncultured Methylococcaceae bacterium | reverse complement strand
GTACCAATAAATGTGTAGTCACCAATAGTTACGGGACCACTTCTTTGGCGAGATTCTGATATGGAAATGCTATGAGTTAAAATCTGGCTTCTGAATCCAGCAAAAGTAGCGAATCGTCCAATGGTGACTGCATCAGTACAATCAATTAAATGTCGATTTGTTATCGCAGAATGCTCACCAATAACCAACTTGGGCAACCTTTCTATTTCATCCGCAAAATGATCAGAACCTGTATTTACAGGGAATCCAAAAATCCAGTTCAAGCTACCAATTGAAGCGGACTCAGCCATAGACACTTCAGTCAGTCCTTTAATTACGTTTAAGTGCCCAATTTTAGAGTTCGGCCCCATGCTTAAATATTGAAGATTAACTATCGAGAATCCAATCTTGGCGGATGGATGAATGTTATAGTGAAAAAATCGATTGTAAATAAATCGTTTAAGTCTCCAAGGAAAAAAAATAGAGGCTACTGAAATAAAAAGTTTAATCATTGTGCGACATCCACAGCTCGTTCGTAAGCGGCAAGATAGGTTTTCATCATATTTTGCTTAGAAAACTTACGCACATTTCTAAATCCGCTCTTTCTAACCATTTCTAAATTAGAAAGTGATTCATGGATAATCGTCGCTGAAGAAACTTCATCGTAGGGGTCAATGTAAATGGCACCATCACCACCCACTTCAGTCATTGGCGCTAAATTGCTTGTAAATACCGGACACCCACAAGCTTGAGCTTCAATAATCGGCCAACCGAACCCTTCTTGAAGTGATGGGAAAATACTAGCTAATGCACCACTGTATAACGCCTTTAGCTCATTATGTGGTGCATCTTGAATTGAAAGTACAGAATCACTCAAGTTCATTAATTTAATATATTCGTGCATAACATTAGAAAAACGTGGGCCAACAAACACTAGTTTTAATTTATTATCTGGCGACATTTTTTTTACTTCGTTAAAAGTTTTAAGCACAAAAAATCTATTTTTTCTGGGCAAATCAGATCCTACATGGATGAAATACAGGTCGTCAGGCTGTAAGCCCAAGTTAAATTTTGTGTTTTTAACTTGATACTGATCAGTGGGCGCAAAATCTTCATTTAGTGCAAGCCATGCAATTGATATATCCTTACCATACCAGCCCAGATTTATTAAATGTGTTTTTGTGTAGGCCGAATCACAAACTACAATGGATGCACAATTCAGTCCTTTGAAAATAAACCATTGCAAAACCTTACCTGAAAACCCTACCTTTACATTAGGTACCAAATTTCTAGCATACTCAATAGCTAAAACATCGTGGCATGTGACAATCGTTGAGAACCGTTTTAAAAATAGGGTATAAACCGCGTTCGAATGATCACAAATGTGTACTAGGTCATATTGACTAGCTACTTTCTTTAGCTCAAAAGGAAATAAAAGGTATTTATCTAAATAGGCAACCCATTTCCAAATTCCAACAAGAGCTTTCCCTTTTGGAACTAGTCGAACAGATGGGGTAAGTAATTTAACATCGTGCCCATAGGCAATTAAAGTTTGCTCCATCATTTTTGCAAAAGCAGACATGCTCTTTTGTTTGTCCGGTAAATAGTTTCCTACCAATAAAATTTTCATTCCCCACCTTCTAACTTTGCGCTACTCGCTTGAACCATTAAGCGAACGACCTCTTTCATATCTTTTTTAGCAACCCAACCTAAACTCTCTTTGGCGTGCGAAGGATTCGCGACACCCATTTTAATATCCGTCGGTCTGCAAAATAGGGCGGAGGATTCAACATGGTCATGCCAATTCAATCCGCAAGCTTGAAATGCTTCATTCACAAACTCAGAAAGACTAAAGGTTTTGCCGGTTGCAATGACATAATCATCAGGAATCTCTTGTTGCAACATCAACCACATCGCTTCAACATATTCTGGAGCCCAGCCCCAATCGCGATAGATATCTAAATTACCCAGCACCAACTTTTCTTTACTGCCCTGTGCAATTCTAACCGCAGCGCTAGTTATTTTTTTTGTTACAAAACGTTCTGGGCGAAAGATAGATTCATGATTAAATAAAATACCTGAACAACAAAAAAGGTTATAGGCTTCTCTGTAGTTTGCCACCTCCCAAAAAGCGGCCGCTTTAGAAACAGCATAAGGGCTTCGTGGTCGAAATGGTGTGTTTTCATTGGCAGGCTCGCCATTAGTGTCTCCAAAGCATTCACTAGAACCTGCGTTATAAAAGCGAGTTGGGCGTTCAAAAAAACGAATGGCCTCTAACAAATTGAGTGTACCTATTGTAATGCTTTCCAATGTTTCTACAGGCTGTTCAAAAGAAAGTGCGACCGAGCTTTGCCCAGTTAAATTATAAATTTCATCAGGTTGCGTTTTTTTAATGACATGTAAGACGCTGCGAAAATCGTTTACTGCCATTGAATGTAACTCAACTTGTGAATTAATACCTAAAACTTCCAAATTTGAAAATCGCCCAATTTGAATATCACGCGAAGTACCAAAGACTTCGTAGCCTTTATTTAATAATAGTTGTGCCAGATACCCACCATCCTGCCCACCCACACCGCAGATTAAAGCGCGTTTTTTCATTTTAACTTTCCCATCGACGGATCATACCCCAAACGTAACGAAGCAATACCTAAACCCAGTAGCAAATATCCAAAAACATTCACGGTCATTTGAAAAATAATTTGCCAAGAGGATAGCCCGACACTTAATGTGATCCAAAGCATTAATGGTAAGCTATTCCCAGTTTTGTTAGCAATAAAAAAAGATTTTCGTAAACCTATTACTATTACTATAAGCTTGAGTCCTATATATGCAAAACCAAATATTCCCCCTTCATTAATGATTCTATCAGCTTCAGTTTCACCTAATAAGAATGTTTGTTCACCAGTAACTACAAATGACGACAAATTGTTCCCTAGGCCAATGCCGTGACCAATAAAACTAAAATTATCATATGTGTCATGACTACCAAAGAACATACCTTGCACGCGTTCAATAGGATCTTCTACTTCATTCGCTGCTTCAATTCTTTCTTTGTTGGCATCTACTGCACGAGAAAGAAAAAAAGGTACCAACGAGAGTAATGAGATCATGGTCAGTATCGTAACTAAGGTTTTACTTCGTTGCAGAGCTGATTTCGAGTAGCGTAAAGACACAAGGGAGTAAACAAGAAATGACGCGGTAAACATGCCTAACGCACTCCTAGAGCCGCTGATGATTGTGGCTGTTGCCAAAGCTAATACTAGAAAATTTGGCATCCACTTTTTTCGCCAAACACGTGATCCTGGTGTAAGTACTGAAAATACAAATGGATTTACTATTGATAAGAAAATGGTATAGCCTAAAGTGAAAGTAAATGTCCCAGTGGTTCTTACAATATCTGCAGTAACTGTAAAAACGCTTTTTACATCGTCATCTAATTGTTTATTTAAAAATGCTGAAGGAGGAAGATAAAACTGCATAATAGCCAATGGAAGCATAATTAACAATAATTTAAAAATCATCGAAATGATGTATCTAAAATCATTTTGTGTTATGGACATTGCCGCAGCATAGGCGAACCATAAATACAGCAGCCAAAATCGAAGACCAATTATTAACACCAGGGGTGAATTTTGAGTTACTACAACTTGAAAAAGCCCCCATAGCAGGACAAGAATAGACCAAAACAAAAGAGTTAGCGTTCCTTGTTGGGTAAGCTTTAATTTTGCTGTCTTGAAAGCCCAGTAAGTCCCATAGATTGCCAATCCATCACGAAGCAAAAGTAGTGGTATAGTAAACCCCGTGCTGACCCATTTACGTAGCGCACCTTCAAACACAGCAATGAGTAATATCCAAACAAAGATTTTTCCCATCTTGCTTGGGATGATTTTGTATGTTGCAGCAGTTGAGTTACCTACCCTTGATTTAAAACCGACACGTTGTGCAGTTATCATTTGATCCATTCCTCAATAAACTGTCCAACGCGCGTGCGATATGCTTGCCATGTAAAGTGTTTGGCAGCCGTTAAGGCAGCATCCCGTGCAACAAATAATTCTTCACGATGTTGTATTCGTGCTTTGACACAGTGATAAAGTGAATCAGCGTTGCACTCAACAACCCAGCCCGCATCAGGAAACTGTTCAATTATGGCTTTGGCACCTGTTTGTGTTGAGACGATAGCCGGTGTGCCGCAAGCCATCGCCTCGGCAACAACCATACCAAAAGAATCATAGCGGGAGGGTAGCAACAAACAATCTGCTCGTGGCAATTGTTGATACAAAGCTTTTTGTGACATTCCACCAAGGTAGAGAGCATTCGGTGTTTTGCTAATTGCTTCAACCCAACCAGCCTCACCCTCGCCACCGATAAAGCTCAAGCGGTACTCTAGTCCTTCAATATTCAATTTAGCGAAAACTTGCAAAATGACATCAATCGCTTTTCGATAACTCAGTGCGCCGGCAAACATAAAATGTAATGGTTCGTTATTATCGCGCCATGAAATAATGCCATCGGGTAACGCTGCCCCCAACAACATCGGCTGCACTTTGCAGCCGAGTACACCATTTTCTACATAGCTTTTTGCCGCGAAAGGGGAGCAAGTTAAGATTAAATCAGCCATTGCCACTTCTTCATCTTTACGCCGATTGATCTCAGGTAAATAAGGCGTCTGCTTAAACTCCATCAATTTTTCCGCGGTCATATGATGCAGCGAAGGTGCATCCAAAATGCAGCGTGCACCTATCGCTTTGGCAGCGCGAAACGAATGATAAGCAGAATTTTCATAAGCCACCACTACCTTTGGCTTTAGCTTTTCAATATGCTGAGCCACCCACCAGTCGTAAAAATGAAAGTTACGGTGGGCAAAATCATCTCTCGAAAATCTTTTTGGGACCCCCCTCCCCGCACGCAGTAATGTTTGAAAAAACATTGGGTGCCGCCGCAAATCGGGAGGAATGGCTACGGTCTTTACTTTGCTGGCATAAGAACGGGGTAACCAAAACGGTAATTTTTCACCGTCGGAAATTACAGGCACTCCTGACCAAAATGCTTGTAACAATCCACGCTCATGCAAAGCCAATGCTAGTTGGTGTGAGTGTTGAAGAGTAGGGTGAGAGATAAAAATTGACGTCATAAATTTTCTCTACAAATACTATGAATATTACGCCCAACCCACGCCTCAAAAGGCGCATTGAAAAGTACAGGGGAGTAATTCAATTTTCTGGTTCGTTCTATGTGGGTAACTACCGAAGGGTTGCCCGAAATTACTGCATAATCAGGTACGTTTTCTCTCACCACCGCGCCAGCGCCAACTACTGCACCTCGGCCTATTGTCACACCAGGAAGAATTATTGCATTAGTCGCAATCCATGCGTATTCACCAACTAAGATTGGCTTTGTTTTGTGCTTCCATTGAGGATCTGTTAAGCCATGTGATGCGGTCAATAAAATTACACCGTCATTAAGAACCGCAAAGTTTCCAATATTGACTTTTTCATGTAAAGCAATTTCACAACGTCCTAATGAAACTTGATCGCCTATTTTCAAATTTACAAGACGACCTTGAAATTTTGCATTTCCCATAATAACAAGCTTACCAACTTGTGCGCCTTTCAATTGCAAAAATTTTGATCTTAATAAAATACTAAACAGTGGAAATAATTGTATGCACCGTTTCACCCATACAATAAGTCTGCGATTAAATTCTTTTGGTCTTTCACGGTTAGACCACAGAAATGCAAAGTCAGTTGTCACGGAAATTTGAAGCTCCTAAAAGTTGTTGTTGCGCTGAAATATGGGATGAGATGTTATGTGGCTGATACCACGTCCATGCTGCTTGGCTAATAGATTGTAGATGAGTTGAATGATCTGGAATGCCAGCAACAAAATGCTCACCAGCAACAAGTCCATCAGCCATTGCATAACCTTCTGAAAGTAAAATTGGACAAACACCGTGTGCGCAATACGCAGCGAAAACACCGCTCTTCGCTACATATTCAACCGGATACTTCACCAGACCAAATGAAGATTCTGCTAGAATGCGACTTACTTCTACCCCATCTAATTTACCGTGAACTATTGCATCCACTTTTTTCAAGGCATCGTTTACGGTTTGATCATTCATCGCTGGGCCAATGTCGTGAAGTTCTAAGCCTTGTACGTCAATCCATCTAAATAATGTATCTCCTGCTGCGCGATAGGTTGCTGCACGTAAAGGTGCTCCACCAAAAACTACCACTCGCGGTAATCGTTTTGAAGAGTAGGTCGATATTTCTCCAACATTAGAAAAAACAGGTAATATTTTATGTGCTTTATCTAAGGCGAATCGGCTCAACCAAACAGCAGAATCTTCACGGTTAGTGATCCAATAATCTGATAGTTCAGCTAATCGTTTTGCAATATAACGTTGAGCAGGCGACAACCAAAAAGCTGATCCCCAAGGAGGACCAAAGGCATAAAGTTCATGAAAAAAAACACCGAAGGTTTTAAATTTAGCTCTGTCATTCTCAATTTTATGTAACAACCAAAGCGGTGCACCACGTTTTGCAAATCCATAGCCAGAGTAATGAAGTAAATAATGCTCTGGTAATAAATTAGATTTACCGCTTACAGATAATGCAAGCTTATTTGCTTGATAATTATTTTCTATCATTATGTCCACATAATCTGCAACTCCACCTGGCTTTGGTGCATATAAATGTGTTAATTTGAGGTCATTCATTGCTAAGTCAAGTAATTAATAGTAATCAAAAGGTTTTCCTAGATTTTTTTGCATAAATAGTACCAATAAATCGCTCATAGAAATATCTAATTGGCTGTTACTATTTGACATTTGGCTTTATGTCGGTCAATAAATGCACCCATATTAACTGAGCTACATATCTGATTAAACTTTGAAGTGTGGTTGGATTAGGGTAATTTTTGCTTTTTAAGCATGCCATAGCTTTTAATTTATTCCCTGTTTTCAGCCAACGCGATACCGCAATCGGTGCGTATTTAAAGAGTAGTTGATCACGCAGCTTGATATGCGTTTTGTCCATAAGCTCAAGATTTGAGTAGTACTCATAGAGTTCTTGAACTTTAAGGCCCGATGAGGTGAGACTAATTGCATTTATCCTATATACAAATGTGGGTGTACTTTCATAAAACCATTTATTTGAATTAATAGCAAAGTGAATTAAATATTGTGTATCTAAAAATTCGATCCAGCGCAAATCAGGGTTAAAATTATTTAATAATTCTTTTTTTGCAAACCACCCATCCATACAAGCTTGAGTTCTTAAAACAACAGCTAATGTGTCTTCAATTTCACCTCGTACTAATTGAGTACGGTTATAATGTTTCGAATTTTGAGCTGATTCATAGTCCATTATTTCGCCGGAATTTGAACAAATTAAATGATCTGAGAAAAAAAAATCGAAATTGAAACTTGAAATAGCTGATCTCAGTTTCGATCCACAACCAGGAAGATAAAAATCATCATCATGTATAACGCCGATCCAATCTCCTTGAGTAACTGATAAGATCGCTTGTAAATTTCCTCCATAATTTAAAGGTGGGGTGTGGATTATATGTCTAATGGGTAGCTTTGTTATATATTCTTTAACAACAATCTCGGTTTGTGCATCACCGCCTCCATTGTCTCCAATAATTACTTCAAAGGGGGTTAGATCTGCATCAATAATAGATTCAAGCGTTCGACGTAATAGTTCTGCACGCTTATAGGTTGGAATGCAAATGGACACATTAGGCTTATCTTTATTGATCATATGTTATTTAAGATAATTGGATTAAAATTTACTTAATAGTGCATAACTAAAATTTTTTTTAAAAATGATTTCGCCAATACTTTAGTTACATATAAAATGGTTTTGAAATACTGTGCTGGATATCTTGTAGACAAACCTGGACAAAGTTCTACTAAGGTCAGAAGTGTGTTCCATTGAAGGCTAATTTGATTGTTTGATGTATTGGATTCGTGGATACGATAATGCCCTAGAGAAATCGGTATGTATTGTAATCTTGTATCAGTTAGGCCAATTCGCAGAAATAGCCCATAGTCAAGGCTGACATATTTTGAAAAAAGGTTTCCATCATACTGCATTTTGTTGATTATAGATTTTTTGAATAATGTGAAATTTATTTGAAATGGATTTATTCTTAAAACCTCGGAAGCAAAATTTACATACACATCATTTATATCCGAAATGATGGATATTCTCTCTTCTATAAGGCCATTATCAAGCAAGTAATCATAATGTGTTGAAACGACTTCAATAGTACTATCATCTAAAGTCTTAGCGCAAATTGATAGGAACTCTGGTTTTAGTGTATCGTCCGCACTTAAAATCATCACGTAGTCACCTTGCGCTCTTTTTATTACCGTATTCCAATTCCAACTCATCCCATGGTTAACATCATTTCGTTCTATTTTAATTTGTGAGTGCAGCCCGGACAAAGACTGAAGTAGTTCCCAAGTGCCATCAGTTGATGCATTATCTTGAACTAATATTTCTATATTGGAATATTGCTGAGCTAGGACAGAGTCAATGGTTTGTTTTACATATTTTACGGTATTGAAAACGGGAATACATACTGATACTAATGGTTCATTCATTTTTAAATCCGTTCTTTCCATTTAATTATGAGCGTGATTAACAATATAATTTCTACAATGACAGTGGCTAAAGAATTGGCTAAATTAAGTTGTAGTGCTTTATGAGTAGTATCAATTCCAATCAGCGAAATGAATGTAACTTGTACTACTAAAGTTGCAATCACATACCAGTATTGACCTTGTGTAAATGCTCTAGCTGTTAATATAGTGAAGAAAAAACCATAAAAAAAACTGGCAATTGGGCCTCCTACCGCAAGTAATACTTCGTCTTGCATATTAGCATAATTTTTCCCTAGTAAAAGTAACCACCAGTCAGGTAATAGCCAAGCGCTATATAAAGTTAGGCTAAATCCTACTATTAATAAGAAGGTAACTAATAATGTTTTAATAATAAAATCTGTTTTTTTGTTAATTCTTGAAAATGCAGGTTGAAATAAGAAACCATTCAGTATGCCTAAAAAAGAGAAAACTTGCCCAAAGCGTGTTAATGCACCAACTTCTGCGATAGCATTTGATGAGCCAAAGATACTGATTAGAAATATCGAAATTTGTCCTTGAAAGGTAAAGTAAATTGCTGCAGGTATCAATGGATAGATGAAATTTTTAACATTTTCTTTTTGAGTCTTGTCTGCTTTAATTCGTTCATCAATATATAATTTACACTTTATTTTTGCTATCCAGCTAGCGGTACAAGTTGAAATAAGCGTGCATATTACTGCTACGATTGCATGCGGCCAGTTTGAGCAAAAAAAATAGGTTAATGCTAGCCGTATTATCGATCCGGTGACTGCAGATTGAAATAGGCTTTTTGAGTCGTGATGGATATTAAGAACCATTGTTCTTAATGTAAGCTTTTGTTGAAACCATGTTGTGAAAAGTATGGGTATAAGTAAAGATATGATGATCACAGGCTGCAAGTCATGGCTTTGAATCATGAATGGAGTTGTTAAAACAATGACTAAGATCATAACAATGAATAGCTTTTTTCGTATACTGACAATCAATGAGAAAAGTCCACTCAATCGAACTTGTTCATCCACAAGTCTCGCGCCAAAACAACTTAAGGCAGTTGATAAATTAAGGTCAGACCCTGATGATCCAATGTTTAAGAAAAAATTAGCTATAATATATAGTGAGTATTCATTTATTGGTAGTAGTCTCAATACTAATAAAGCTGTACATAGGTTGATGATCTGTACTATTGCTTGCCCACCCAAAAAATGGAAAATAAGTGGCATCCAGCGTATAAGAATTGAACTCATTATTTTTTCAGATTAACTAGCTTCGTTAGACCATTATTTAAATTGATTTTTTTTTTCCATTTTGGTGGTATTTTTCCATTGTTCCAAGTGTTCATCACTTCCCTATAGCGATAAGCTCTTGATCCCCAATTTATATTAAGTCTTTGTCCAGTAACTTTGACATATATATCTACTAGTTCCTTAAGTGGTAGCGCGTGTCCTGAAGAAACGGCATAGATTTCTTTTTGCCTGACTTCGTTTTCTAACAATCGTTGTGCACAAATACTAAATGCTTCTACAACATCATCTATATGTACTAAGTCAATTAATTGCTCTCCTGCAGACATATCTAGAGGCTGACCTGTAATTGCAGCTTTATTTAGTAAGTTAAAAATTTTAGGGCGAGGGTCGTCAGGTCCATAAGTATCAAAAAGCTTTAAGGTAATAGCTTTGAAATTACATGCTTGTACATAGTATTCTAATAATGTCTCAAAAGCTTGTTTGGTCGCGGCATATAAACAGACTGGATTATAGTCTTCGTTGTTATAGTGTTGCCATGAAGTGCCAGTATTTATTAGTTTGCTAACGTTATTAACCCTCATTGCATCAAGCAGTTGATTGCCAAATAATACATTACTCTGTATTAAGTCATTAACATCTTTGGTTTCATGTTGAGATAGGAACAACGAAGCGAGATGAAAAACTATATCAGGTTTAGCCTCAGCTACACACTTTATCATGCTGTCAGTACTGCCATCATAAATATGTTTAGCGATCTCTGTGAACTCCGATGAGGTGGGTAGTTGTGAATCAGTACGACATACAATATGTGTTTTCCAGCCATCTTGCACTAGTCGCTTGACTAAATGTGACCCAACAAATCCAGTTGCACCTGTGACTAAGGCTACCTTTTGAATACTTGATTCTTGCGCAAATTCATTCATATATAAATGGACTGTCAAATTGAGCTAATGTTGGAAAATTCTTGTCGCGTAGAGATAAGTTGGCTTCTGATGTAGGCCACACAATTCCAACAGAGTCCCAGCTAATCCCCGCGTCATGCTTTGGTGAATAAACAGTACCAACTTTATAGACCATAATGGCTTCTTCACTTAATACACAAAATCCATGCGCTAATCCTTTTGGTATATAAACACTATTTGCTTTCTGCGCACTTAACTCGAATATTGCATGCTGCCCGTAGGCAGGAGAACCCACCCTTAAATCAACAACGACATCTATAACTTCTCCTTCCACGCAATAAACCATTTTGACATGGTCCATAGGTGGAAGTTGAAAGTGGAGGCCTCTGATTACATTTTTGCTGGATATTGAATAGTATTCCTCAGCAAATTTTGTTTCTAAACCATGTTCAGCAAAAGCTTGTTCGTGAAAAACTTTTACAAAACGACCTCTAGCATCCTCAAGTATTTTAGGTTGTAGCTCAAGGCAACCTGGAATTTTACTTTTAGTAATATCAAACATCGAATTAATTTACACCAAGAAATTTTTCAATGGTACTCGCCGCAAACTCCAGCATCTCAGTTGTCAATGCTGGTTGCACACCAATCCAAAAAGTATTATTCATCACATTATCAGTGTTGGTTAAATCACCGCTTATACGGAAGTTCGCTCCAATCATATAAGGCTGACGAGTTAAGTTACCCGCAAATAATAACCGGGAACCGATTTTGTGTTGATCTAAATGAGTGAGTAATTCTAAGCGTGTTACTGGACTGTTGGCTTTAACAGTAATAGGAAAGCCAAACCAGGAGGGGTCAGAATGTTCGGTGGCTTCGGGTAGATCTAAAAAGGCTTCACAGTTTTTTAAGCGGTTTTTGAGATAGGCAAAGTTGTCTTTGCGAGCCTGAATAAAATGCGGCGCTTTATCCAGTTGCGCGACACCACAAGCCGCTTGCATGTCGGTAATTTTAAGGTTATATCCTAAATGACTATAGGTGTATTTGTGGTCATAACCTTTGGGTAATTGACCGAGTTTAAAGCAGAAGCGTTTGCCACAGGTATTGTCTTTACCAGGTGCGCAAAAACAGTCTCGACCCCAGTCACGGAAGCTTTCTGCAATTGTTTTAAGTTTTTTGCTATTGGTAAATACGGCACCGCCTTCACCCATAGTAATATGATGAGCGGGGTAAAAGCTGAGTGTAGCGATATCACCAAAGGTGCCGACCATTTGACCGCGATAGGTGGTGCCTAATGCGTCACAACAATCTTCGATTAACCACAAATTATGTTTTTTACATAACTCGGTAACCACATCCAGGTTGAACGGATTACCTAAAGAATGCGCCAACATGATAGCTTTAGTTTTAGGGCCAATAGCCGCCGCAATTTTGCTGGCATCAATGTTATGGGTTTTGGGGTCGACATCCACAAAAACAGGAATAGCACCAAATTGCAGGATAGGGTTAACAGTGGTAGGAAAACCTGCAGCTACACCAATCACTTCATCTCCTGGTTTAATAGCACGCTCACCTAATTTGGGTGAGGTTAGAGTGCTGAAGGCAACCAGATTAGCAGAAGAGCCAGAGTTAACAGTGATTAAGTGTTTAACGCCAATAAAAGCTGCAAGTTTTTCTTCAAATTCGGCATTAAAGCGGCCTGTGGTTAGCCAGCCATCTAAAGAGGCTTCAACCATAAGCTTGAGTTCTTCAGCACCTAAAATTTTGCCAGAGGGAGGGACAACGGATTCACCGGGTGTAAAGGTTTTTGGTGCATAGGCAATAGCGGCATACTCATCCACTAATTTAGCGATTTGATCTCTGATTTCTTGTGATTTTGACATGGGCAGATTATAGGTGGGTCGTTAGGTTTTGATAATGTTCAATTTGTGCAAGGGTAACTGCTTTCATATCAACACCTTGTCGATACTGTTTTTGCCAATTGATGATATTTTCGAGCGCTTCAGCCAAATGCCAGCGTGGATGCCAATGTAAGCGGGCTTTAGCTTTTGAGCAATCTAATTTAAGGTAGTGAGCTTCATGTGGGTGATTTCCTCCATCAAGTAGCCAACTAGCGTTGTCTCCCCATGCATGGGTTAAATATTCAACAATCCATTGTACTGGTTTGGCATCTTCATCATTTGGCCCAAAGTTCCAGCCTTCTGCAAGGGTAGCACCCTTTTCGTAAAGTGTCTGGGCGAGTAATAAATAACCCGATAAAGGTTCCAATACATGTTGCCAGGGCCTTATAGCATGGGGGTTACGGATATTAACTGCTTCCCCTTGAGAAATAGCGCGCATTATGTCAGGTATCAGTCTGTCTTCTGCCCAATCGCCTCCGCCGATTACATTACCTGCTCTGGCAGAAGCCAAAGCGACGCCATGTTCCTGATATTTATCGGGGTGAAAGTAAGAGTTACGGTAGGCGGCAGTCACTAACTCCGAGCAACCTTTACTATTGCTATACGGGTCAAAGCCGCCCATGGGTTCATTTTCTCGATAGCCCCAATCCCACTCACGATTTTCGTAACACTTGTCAGTGGTTACATTGACGACGGCTTTGATTCCAGTGGTGGCACGAACCGCTTCAAGTAAATTAACCGTTCCCATAACATTGGTTGAGTAAGTCTCGACTGGATTCACATAAGAATAGCGCACTAAGGGTTGTGCGGCCATGTGTATGACTATTTCTGGATTGTGTTCTGAAAAAACAGCTTTCAGTTTATCCAGGTCACGGATATCGCCAATGATGCTGGTCATCCCAGCACTGATATTGGCAACTTCAAATAAGCTAGGGTTGGTAGGCGGTTCAAGGGCATAGCCAGTGACTTCGGCACCGAGTGCTTGCAGCCAGAGTGATAACCAACTGCCTTTAAAGCCGGTATGTCCAGTTAGCAGTACTTGTTTACCTTGCCAAAACTCAGGGCTCATACCCACACCTTCCAGGGGGCTTTACCCGATTGCCAAAGTTCTTCTAAGTGAATTTTATCTCGCAAGGTGTCCATGGGTTGCCAAAAACCTTTATGAAAGTACGCAGATAATTGGCTTTCTTTTGCCAAGCGTTCCATGGGTTCTTTTTCCCAAACAGTGCTGTCGTCATCAATGTAATCAATGACTTTTGGAGACATGACAAAAAAGCCCCCATTAATCCAGCCACCATCTCCTTGGGGTTTTTCTTGAAAGCCATAGACTTTATGCTCAGATAAACCTAAGGCACCAAAACGTCCGGGAGGTTGCATGGCACTAAGGGTGGCCAAGGTGTTTTGTTGTTTATGAAATTGTATAGTTTCTGTGATGTTAACGTCCCCAACACCATCGCCATAAGTAAAGCAGAAGTCTTCATCATCCAGGTATTGTCGTACCCGCTTTAAACGTCCCCCAGTCATGGTGTTTTCACCGGTATCGACCAGTGTGATTTTCCAGGGTTCAGCATAGCGTTCATGCACTTCCATTTTATTTTCTTTCATGTCGAAGGTGATGTCAGACATGTGTAGGAAGTAGTTGGCGAAGTACTCTTTTATAACATAGCCTTTGTAACCACAGCAGATAATAAAATCATTAATGCCATGATACGAATAGGTTTTTAAAATATGCCAAAGTATGGGCTTGCCACCAATTTCTATCATTGGTTTTGGGCGTGAAGATGTTTCTTCTGAAATACGGGTGCCTAGTCCACCCGCTAAAATAACTGCTTTCATAGTTTGATTTATAGTAAGGGCTGACAAGTAAAATATATGGTGTTGCACTGCTTTTTCCATATAGTCATTTGAATTGAAATATAACACGAACAACTTTATTTAATCAACTGAAGGTTTAGGAATATCGATAATGAAAGTTGTATATCATAAAATAAAGGGTGGAATTACATACGTTTTTATCAATATTACGCGCGGTATTGGGAAATAGCGTGTGGTTTTATTGTTATTCCGTGTGGTATTGGGAAATGGCGTGTGGTTATATTGTTATTCCGTGTGGTATTTGGAAATAACGGGTGGTTATATTGTTATTCCGTGTGGTATTTGGAAATAGCGTGTGGTTTTATTGTTATTCCGTGTGGTATTTGGAAATAGCGTGTGGTTTTATTGTTATTCCGCGTGGTATTTGGAAATAGCGTGTGGTTTTATTTTATTCCGTATGGTATTCGGAAATAGCGTGTAGTTTTATTTTATTCCGTATGGTATTCGGAAATAGCGTGTGGTATTTTGTGGATTAAATCATTTTTTGTGACATTTGGCCGCACTTTGTGACCGAAGTTTTAAATTATTTATTAATTAAGTTAGGGTATTAAGTAATTATTATTAATAAGGTATTCAACGAATACAATGTCCTACGTTATAAGTGAGTCTGAGGTTCAGACGCATTCCGGTTTTTAAATTAATATGTGTGGCTTTTTAAAAAAAGTGGCCTATAGTCAGTTGCTTGCAGTTCATTTATTAAAGGCCATTTCCAATGAGAAAATCCAAGCCATTATTAGATTTCATCAAACTTCAACCTGAACTTAAAGTTACGTTCTATCGTAATATAGTGGTGCAGTTTACCAATAACCCTTTGTTTAGTACAACCGATGTTTCTTTAGAAGCCATGAAGGCAGCGATCGACCAATTTGAAGCTGCTATATTAGCCGCAAAAGATGGCTCACGTACAGCGATTGCAGTGAGGAATGATAATGAGGCCGCCACTGACAAAATGTTTCATATCGTGCTGAATTATGTCGATAAAACAGCGGATGGTGATGAGACCGTTATTATTAGCAGTGGTTTTAATGTGTCTACACAACCTGTGCCGCATCAAAAATCCATTTTGACTGTGACTGATGGAAGTCACAGTGGTAGTGTTAAACTAACCGGAATACTAGGTCCTGATGGTGTGGCTTGTGAATGGCAAATGCGGGTGCTGGGTACCACTGTGTGGATACGTATTAAAACCACCAGCCAAGCTTCATGTGAAGTTGATGGTTTAACACCATCGACCTATGTTGAGTTTCAGTACGCGGTTGTATCACGCAAGGGCACTTCAGATTTTTGTGCACCAGTGGTTAAGTTAATTAATTAAGATTTAGTAAATACAGGATTTATCGGCTTCGTTGATGACTTGCCAAAGTTAAGCTTGGCAAGTCGTTTTATTATTGCGACTTACCTTAGGGTATTAAAGTGGATAGAAACCTAGGTACTTTCACTGTATAACTTAACCGTGTACTATTCTCCGCTAAATTACCCAATGCACTCTACACAGAATTAAATGATCTTAATGAGGTACATTCTTTAAAGGACAATACGATGAGCACTATTACATTTGATACTCTTGAGTTAGTAGATAAGTTAAAAACTGCAGGAATCCCACAAGAACAGGCTGAGGCAGTTGTAAAGGTTATTGTAGAAGCTCAACATGAACTGTCGACCAGAAGAGACATTGATGACTTACGTCGCGATATGGATTCACGCCTGATACAGCTTGAGCAAAGATTGGTTATAAAATTAGGCAGCCTGATAGCGTTATCAATTGGCTTAGTAGCTGCGTTGGTGAAGTTGTTATGACCACCTGAGGATGTTTTTTAGTCATACAAGATACTAATCCTACGAATTGAGTATTCAGGATAATAACATTCGTAACCCTGTTGATCCAGATAATGTAGGGCGCGTTATTCCTCTTTTGGTTTGGTGTGGATTACGTACCAATGCATAGTGCTTTTATCGATTATCTCAGTCATTACGGGTAAGGCTGGATTTTATAAAAATGGCTTGTAAAAAGCTTCATTAGCCAGTTTTAGCATGTCTTTATCACCTGAGCTGTCACCGTACGCATAAATATAACTATAATCTTCTAAAGAATATTGCTCTTTAATTCGATTGACTTTTTCTTTGCCATGACAGTTTTTAGTAGCAAACTTGCCGGTCAATTTACCTTGTTTGATTTCAAGTTGAGTAGAAATCAGTTCAACGTTTTGGGCATCACTCCATTTCTTTAACCAGCTTTTCATAGAAGCAGAGACAATGACCACTTTATGGCCTTGTTCCTGATGCCAGCGTAGTTTTTCTATGGCTTTGTGCCTAACGATAGGTTCTATGTTATTGACAGAGTATTCGTCGGCAACCGCCTGAAAGGTGTTTTCTGACCAGCCTTTAAAGTAGTACGAAATCATTTTTTCTTTTGCAATATGATTCGGTAACAGTTTTAAAACATAAGCCAGTAGCATGGGGCTTAATAGACATAAGCCAAGATAATATTTTGGTTTGCCGATCGCAAATTTAATAAAATCGGGAAGACTGTCTTTGGTGGTGATCGTACCGTCGAAATCAAAGAAGGCTATTTTCATAAGACATCAAATACTCATTTTCTTGAATAGGCCTTCTGGAATATGCTTTATAATCAACATAATCCATCTCCACAAGCCTTTGGTATAAAGCACATTTTTCTTTTTTTGTTGCGCATTATAGATATCATTAGCCACGGCCTCGGGTTGGGCGGTGAGTTTGGCAGGCAAATCCATGCCAGCCGTCATTTTGGTAGCTACAAAGCCCGGTTTGACCGTTAACACGTGCACCCCCGAACTATAAAGCCTGTTCCGTAAACCGGATAGATAAGCACTTAAGGCGGCTTTGGCTGAGCCATAAATATAATTACTTTTACGTCCTCTATCACCAGCGACAGAACTAATGCCGACAATAAAGCCGTATTGTCTCTGTTCAAAATCATTAGCGATAAGATTCAATAAACTGACCACGCCAGTATAATTGGTATCGATGATTTTTTGCGCTTCAGTAAAATCAGTTTGCGCCAGATCTTGTGCTCCTAAATAACCCACAGCAGTTATAACACCCTCGGGTTTTTCGGGTAAGGCGGTATAAAAAACCGGATGCGAAGCGGTGTCTAAAATATCCAGCTCTAAACACTGAATTGTTTGGTTACTTCTAATCGCTAAGTCTTTTGCAAAAAGTTCCAGTTCTTTGATTTGTCTGGCAGCCAAGTAGAGATTGTAGCCATTTTCAGCGTACTTTTTTGCAATGGCCTGAGCGATGTCACTTTTTGCGCCAATGATTAATACATAGCTCATGTTATAGTCCGATTCGGGTTGATTGCAATGAGTTAAATTTTTTGTGCATCTGGTATTTTTGTCTCAGTGCCCTAAAAGTGTCAGCTTGTGGGTAACCCTGGTCAAAAACAGTTTTACTGACTCTCACATCTTTTGCAAGATAGATGCGTCCACAGTACTTGATTACCAGTTGATCCAGTTGATCCAATAGCTCAAACAGCCCGTCTTCTATTTTAAAATCTAAGGCCAGACTATAGCCTTCGATAGGGAAGGAGAGGTAATTGTTATTAGCTTTACCATAGAGCTTTAAAACTGCTAAAAATGACCCTTTACCTGAATTTGAAATGGTACTGAGTATGGCTTCCAGACCTTCATAGCTGGTTTCTTTGGGTAAAATAATCTGATACTGGGTAAAACCGTTTTTTCCGTAAATCCGGTTCCAGTGACCAATTGCGTCCAGTGGATAAAAAAAGGTATCGATATCGACGGTTTGTCGGGATATTTTTTTAAAGACTTTGCCATAATAAAGCCAGTTAAACAGCTTGACGGTTAGATTATTTAAGACAAAACTTGGAAAAGTGAAGGGAATGGTTAATTTACGTTTGGGCTGATAACTATGGTTACCGTCTTTACTAAAATCACCCACCATTAACAGGCATCTTCCAATGCCTTTACCTTTAGCCAGACAGTCTATCCAGGCAACCGAATAGGGTTCACGTTGATAACGCTCAAAAGCTGCGAAAGTTTCTTTAAGGTTTCTGGTTTTGATCGTGGTTTGTTTTATATTTTTAGAGTAAATCCGTTTTAACGAAATACTGGCATCCAGAATCACCCCTGTGAGCCCCATGCCGCCACAAGTGGCTCTAAATAACTCGGTATTTTCCGTGTGGCTACAGTTAACAATATCACCGTTTGGTAGCATTAAGTTAAAAAACTCCACACATTCACTGAAGCAGCCTGCATTATGGTGGTTCTTGCCATGCACGTCACTGGCAATGGCTCCGCCCACTGTAATGAGCTTTGTGCCGGGGGTTACTTTTAAAAACCAGCCTCTGGGTACAAAAACTTCCAGTATCTCGGATAATAACACTCCGGCTTGCACATGAAGCTGGCCGGTGGTTTCATTAAAGTTTAAAAATAGGTTATGTGGCTTTACCTGGATAATATGTGTACTTAAAGCAGAGTCCCCGTAACTTCGACCATTGCCATAAGGAATTAAATCTTTATGCTGGTCTATGAGAGCTTTAAGGTCTTTTTCGGTAGTAAACGGATAGGCCTCATTTTCGATTAGTGGATAGTTACCCCAGCTAGTCAGGCTCATAGGGATTTCCGTTTGAACACAAATTTTTTATCCAGGAAATATTTCATGATATAACCAATGCTTAAGCCAATAATGGCGCCGATATACTTAGCGCCTTCTTCTTTAAAGTAGATATTAAATTCAATTTCTGTTCCCCAAAAAATGACCGTAGTAAAAACTCCAGTAACCGTATAGGCAATAAATTTTTTTAGGTCATGGGCTTTGCTTTTAGGCGTGTGATAAAAAATATATTTCTTATCCAGGATGTATTTACAAACCAGACCCACTAAGGTGCCTATAAACATGGCCAGATATAAGCTCCCCCAATCAGCATAAACCAATAAACTCAGGTATTGAAATAATAAATTAAAGCCGGTGGCAATTAGTGCAAACAGGATATATTTAAGGGCGATCATGAGTACAGGATCCAGGCAAAGGCAACGACCCACGATACCAGGGTTAACTGTATAAAAATATCCTTAAGAATAATTTTGGTGGGTGAGCCGCTGTCCTGTTTTACAAACGAGATTTGCATATAACGCATAATGCCAATAATGACAAACAGCGCGGTTAGATAAAGGTGTTCATTATGAAGTCGTTGAACCACCTCAGGTGAGGTGGTGTAACTAATATAAGCCACAATAACCACCGAGGCCATAATCATCATGGCGGTATCTATAAACTGAATATTATAGCCATCAATGACCTTGCGCATTCTTTTGCCGGTATCCATAAATAACAGCACATCATCCCGACGTTTGGCCAAAGCCAGAAACAGCGCCAGCAGGAAAGTCATGATCACAATCCACATGGACAAATAGATGCCGGTAGCTGTGGCACCCACAAAAAGCCGTAACACAAAGCCGGTTGCAATAATGCTGATATCCAGGATAGCCACATGTTTTAGATAAAAACTATAGGCTATATTTAACAGAATGTAACTGGATAAAATAACAGTGGCCTGGATTGAAGTGGTATACATTATGTAAATACCACTGGCTGCCAGGAGTAGCATTAACAGAATGGCCCATTTTTTTGAGATGGCTCCTGAGGCTAAAGGGCGATTTTTCTTTTTAGGGTGGAGTCGGTCTTCAGGAATATCATGATAGTCATTTAAGATATAAATGGCACTGGCTGAGAATGAAAATGCGATAAACGCCAAGAGTGCATTGATTGCCAGTGCAGAATTTGCGATTTGCCCTGCAAAGAACAGCGGTAAAAAAATGAAAAGATTCTTAACGTACTGATGGGGACGAATTAGGATTAATATATTTTTCATGTTTTATTGCAAGGCTCGTTAAATCAGTTATATTGAACTTTATATTAACTTGTAGAGTATTGCAAAGATATTTTTGCATCCAGTGCGGTAACATT
>CAIPPE010000307.1 GCA_903866825.1 uncultured Methylococcaceae bacterium | reverse complement strand
TCCAGCAAAGAGTTCCGTATTAGCCAAAAATACACCATCGGCGCCCACTGGATTATCAACCGGTAAGCCATATTTTTGACCGACCACGTAATCGTCTTGACCATGACCGGGTGCCGTATGCACAGCGCCAGTTCCTGCATCCGTAGTAACATGGTCACCTAAAATAATGGGCACTTGGCGATCATAAAAGGGATGTTGTAATAACTGATGCTCCCATGCATCACCTTTACAATAGCCAATCACATGATAATGCTCAATGTCATAACGTAACATAGCATCTTTTAGTAATGCCTCAGCGACAACCAAACGCTCTGATTCACATTGAACAACCACATATTCCAGCTCAGGGTTTAATGCAACCCCTTGATTGGCTGGCAATGTCCATGGCGTCGTTGTCCAAATCACTACAGATAAAGGGCCTCGGCCTTCATATTCAGGGGCGTGATGACACGATGCCATAAAAGCGGCTTCATCAACGACTTGAAAACGTACATCAATGGCAGGCGAGTGCTTATCTTCGTACTCAACTTCAGCTTCAGCCAAGGCAGAACCACAATCTGTACACCAATGGACGGGTTTAGCCCCTGCGGTAATATGACCTTTTTGATTGATTTTTCCTAAAGAGCGCACAATGTTCGCTTCAAAAGCAAAGTCCATCGTTAAATAGGGATTATGCCAATCACCCAAAATCCCTAAGCGGATAAAGGCTTCTTTTTGTATATCAACTTGTTTACCGGCATACTCGCGACAGGCTTTTCTAAAAACAGCCGGTGATACTTTAACACCGGCCTTACCGATTTTCTTTTCTACCATTAACTCAATGGGCAAACCATGACAATCCCAACCAGGCACATAAGGCGCATCGAAACCACTTAAGGTTTTTGATTTAACAATAAAGTCTTTTAAAACTTTATTTACCGCGTGACCGATATGGATCTCACCATTGGCATACGGAGGGCCATCGTGCAAAATAAATTGAGGACGCCCCGCAAAGGTTTCCCTGATCTTTTGGTATAAATTAACCTCATTCCATTTCTTTAAGCGTTCCGGCTCACGTTGCGCTAGATTTCCTTTCATAGGAAACTCGGTATTAGGTAAGTTAAGTGTTTTTTTATAATCCATCGTCATAATCTTTTAATCTCAGCAAAAATCTTTTTAGTCTTGGCCACATCTTTTACGATCTGGGCTTTTAGTTCTTCCAGAGATTGAAATCGAATTTCATCTCTGATTTTTTGATAGAAATGTACTTCCACATAACGCCCATAAATTTCCTTATTAAAATCGAATAAATGGGTTTCAAGAATCACCTTGGAACTACCGTCAACCGTAGGTCTTGTCCCCACATTGGCAACGCCTTGAAACTCGATTCCATCAACTCCTGTCATTGTTACGGCAAATACACCATTAATGGGTGTATTTTTTCTAAACATCTGTATATTGGCCGTTGGGTAACCAATTGTTCTACCCCGCTTATCTCCATGCGCTACCCGACCACAAATTGAATAACAACGACCCAATAGTTTTTGAGCTTGCCTTAAGTCACCCGCATTCAGAGCATCCCTGATCAGCGTACTACTCACACGTAATCCTGCGGCTTTGTGTGACCCTGTATCTTCAACACTAAAGCCATAAACCTTACCCATTTCCTTGAGCATAGCAAAATTGCCTCTCCTGGCTTTTCCAAAATGGAAATCATCACCCACTACCAAATGCTTAACATTTAATTTCTTTATTAATACATCATCAATAAACTGCTCGGCATCACAATTGGCAAAGTGGCGATTAAAACCCACTATCAATAAGTTATCAACCGGTAATTTTGCAAACTCTATTACTTTTTCTCGTAAACACATCAATCTTGATGGCGCATTATCACCCAAAAAGTATTCCAGCGGTTGCGGCTCAAATGTCATAATCACGACAGGCAAACCTAAAACTTTTCCACGCTCGGCTAACTTTTTTATCACTATCTGATGGCCTAAATGCAAGCCATCAAAATTACCTATGGTCAGCACGCAGCCGTTTTTAAATGACTCTAAATGAGATAAGCCTCTAATTAAACGCATGATTCTTTTTAAGAGATAAAAAGATTTTTATTCTACCATGCGAACCCATTAAATGCGGCAGCGATGTCATACACTGATTGAATTAGTTGATTTCCTAACAACTCAGTTTGAGTAAGATTTGTTTAGAACATATCTTGAAAGATAGGCGCAACGGTATTATTTAAGGGGATGTGGACAGTGCGAACTGGGTGTGAATGATGAGATGTAAAGACAGGTCGCGTCCTGTCTCTACGTTTTTCAGTAATTAAATCAGGTAATGATTAAAACCCGTGTATTTTTTGAATTATCCCCCTACAGATACACTAATCACATCACTCCACTGCCCTACCTGTTCATCATGTAACAAATAAATGGCCTTATACTTCCAGACCTGACTGTTGCCTGTTACGGGTATAGGGCTTTTGTCTGTCGTATTGGGCTCGGTATTAATGGCAAAGTGAATAAAACTATTGCCATCACCCCGATCGACCCAAATTTCTATGGCAGCGGCATGGCCTTTAGTCCAGCATATAATCGGATGTCCGGCCTGATTTTGAATACTTAAAATGGGTTTCCAGGTACTCGGATCAATAATTTGTGTCGCACCGATTAACCATAAATCTTTACCAATGGCATCGGTGAAGTTCTTATTGGCTTTGATCAGTGCAACTAACGCCGATAACCGAGGTACGACACCGGGGCTAACCGCTGAGGGTATGGGCTGAGCCACTGCGGGTGGCATTGGCCAAATTGCAGAACCCGTGGTGCCATCACGCAGTTGATTTTTATAGGCCGTCCAGTTTTGAGAATAAGCCTGCATATCGTTTGCACTCTGCAGCGTATAACGAAAGCTGCTGCTATCTGCATTCAGTATATTCAAATCATCCGCAGAAATATTCAATAAGTTGGCATACGGGGGTAAGGCTGTGCTCAAATGGTTGAGCAAATCTGCTTTGCCGCCATCGGTTACTGGCATAAATGTTGTTGTGCTCATAATAATTAGTTCCTTTGAAGTAATCAATTTAGTACATGCTGCAGAACTTAATAAACAGTCTGCAATGATTTTTTAGCATCCTGCTATTGTTAATAGGCATCTAGCCGAAACGGTGGATCACTGGCCAACGCTATAGCGCTGTTTTAGTAAGCTGATTGAGCGCTAGAAAATTATAATCATCTGAAAATAATGATTTCTGAGCGGTATAACAATACGTTGTAGTACTGGAACTCTAGTGTAAAGCACTGGAAAGTCGTACTTGATAGGTACAAAAGGTCAGTGCATGACTGTAAAAATACGTTTAATTACTGGCCCAATCTTTTAAAGTACTCCAAAATTATTTTTAAGCGCTAGGCTGTTTTAAAAAGAGCCTATCAATCATTCTTCAGCACTCCACTGGACTTTTTGAGCACTCTAAAATGCTCCCTCAGTGGCCTGTTAAGTGTTTTGAGTCAGTTTTAGAGTCACTGAGTTAGTACGCCAGATAGGCCGAGTGGTCGGCTGGGTTACTGAAGCACTTGGCTAAGTGTTTCTAGTCATCAAACTTGATTGCTGGAATTAAATTTATCATTGCCTAGCGCGATTTAAACGTTGATAAGCGCAAATTAACAGAGCTTGACCGGTACATCCAAAGAATTAATTGCTAATTCAGGTGGCTTAACAAGAACTATAGGCTTATTTATATAAAGCGCAAGGTAAATATTGTTTATTTTATGAATGGGTATTATTTGGGTGGTTTTGCTTTACGCTTGAGGGTGTTTAATGATGCGTTATACAGTAGAAAGCAGGTCCTTGGATACACGCCTGATTTAATCGGTTTGGAGTTTCCGAATTGGGTCGTATAAAAAATTTGCTAACGTAGATTTTAATGCGTACATCCATGTATTTACTTTGTTATTGGTTTAGCGTAACTTATTTATTAAATATAGTTTTTTGGAGCGATTAATGCACACCACACGCCTATTTAAAAATGGAAACTCACAAGCGGTACGTATTCCATCAGATTTAGCCTACGATCGTATTGATATTCCACTTGAAATTGAGCGAAAAGGTGATGAAATTATACTTCGTCCGGCCCGACAGACATTGAAGCATGTTTTAGATAAGTTCGCTAGTTTCTCAGATGATTTTATGAGTGAGGGTCGGGAAGATCATGAGCAAATTGAACGAGAGTTGCTTTAATGGCTAGATACATGCTTGATACAAATATATGTATTTATTTGATGAAGAATCAGCCTAAGGAAGTTGCTGAGCGCTTTGCACAATGTTATGTGGGGGATGTCGTTATGTCTGCCATAACCTATGCTGAGCTAGAATATGGTGTTGCTAGATCCGTTGATCCAGAAAAAGAACAACGGAATTTGTTTAATTTAATTCAAGATATTAAGGTCGCACCTTTTGATGCAGATGCCAGTGTGGCTTATGGTCCCATTCGTATGGCAACGCGTGCCAGCAAGCAAGATCATCTTGATAAATTGATTGCTGCACACGCCTTGTCATTGAATGTAATTTTGGTAACTAACAATTTAAAAGACTTTGCCAGGTATCCAGGTGTTGTAGCTGAAAACTGGATACATTAATCTTTTTTCAATACGATGCTCCCAAACACCCTGTCTTAGGCGTAGGAGGAAGAGTCAAAGGAGAGGCACAGTAAAATTAAATATAACTTTGCTCTTCTAGTTATTTCTATATCCTATTCCTTGATGCGTTCAAATATACACGTGATTTAGTGGATTGGGAGCTGTAAAATTGGCTCGTATAAAAAATTTGCTAACAAACAATGAATACGTTAGTATCTGCTAAAATATTGAAATTCAAGCTAGTTAAATATAGTCAAGTTAATGTATTTCAAGTTTACTCTGGCCTTCTGTTGTTTCAGCAAAAAAACTCGTATATGCAACGAAATGCGTTAAACTTCGTATTTAAACAGGAATAAAAAATGAGAATATTTTTTATGGGAACGCTGTCAATTGCTTTAGTTTGTTTATCCCAAAATAGTTTCGGGTGGTCAAAATACATGGCTCATAGGGTCGTATCAGAAGACATAAGCAGAGATCTAGGTGTTGATAGGAACTGCTTAAAACAAATTGCTGCTGCGCATTTAGGAATATCTCTAAATGAACTCGAAACAATAACATCCAAAGAGCTAGGTAATGGCGGAATAGACTTACCTGATGAAAGTGAAAAATCAAAAGCGGAGTATGCCTATCTTTTAGCAGCCGCTCTTCGTTGCCCCAAGTGAGAAAAACTATGACTTCTAACTATAAAACTTTCTTTATGGTAGCCTTCTTGGTAGTGCAAATAACATTCTCCCCATTCCACTAAAAATTGGGATGGAAATTACAATCCATGGATGTGAAAGTGCATTTGAAGTGTCCGAATGGAACTTCCATCATGGACATCCAGATGAATACGCTGGCTTAAGAATAATCCTTAGACGTAACTACTAGCAGATTGTCAGAAAACCAACATGTCTATCAGCGGCTATCACAATAATATAGTGCTCTTTTAGCCTTTCTAGACACTGTATATAGTAGGTGAATGAGTTAAACGTTAGTTCTCGGACAGCCTCTTAGGATTGATTAACTTGCGAAACCATGCTTGGCGTTGAGCTATTTGATATTTTTCTGTTCCGTCAATCGAGAACCATCCAAGCCTAAGCTAACGCTCCAGCGGAGATTCTCTATCGTTCGACCACTACGATTGGTGTTAGGCATTTCAGAGAGTACAATCTAAAAAGCTTTTCGTCGCAATTTCTTTTCGTTTTGATTGTCGTCGGCTTTACTACGCTTTAGGTTGAGTACTTATTCAAGATTGGATAGATTAGGAATAAGGTCAAACAGCAGACGATAGAATTATTTCTTAATTCGAACATGATACATGCTTGGTCTAGTAGATTGGGAATCTGTAGAATTAGCTCGTATAAAAAACTTGCTAACAAAAAATGAAATCGTTAATATCGTTTAATTGATGGAAACTCAGGCTAGTGATTAAATAATTCTAGTCAAACCAAAGTATTTTTAAGTTTACCCTGGTTATTTTGGAAACTGTGCATGGAACAAAAAGATAAGTACCCTTGGAAATATATGTGCCATTTAATATTTGACATCTCGTTGTTTGTCATGATGTTGGTTTCAATTATGCTAAGCTATTTTATGATTCGTAGTAATCCATCAAGTTTAGCTTTTCAGAAGTCAGGTACTTTAGTGATTTTAATCGCTTTGATTATTGAGTATAGGGATCGGTTTTTCTATAATAATCATATATACCAAAGCATTTTTTCAAAATCATTAACTGATAATTATTTCAATACAGCAGTCAAATTAAGGCGCTTTGTCAGTCAATCAACTTTTTATTTTATCATCATCGGAACAATTATGTCAGGATTTAATGATTTGTTAATTGCACATCTAACGTGAATTCGCGAACAATAAAAATGAAAAATAATTTATTTTTAAGTATTTTTATAATTTATGTAATAACAGGATGTAGCAGGGAGTCTCAACTTAACGGAGAGGTTTTTATTGTAACGAACAGTAGACAAAACATTAAATTAGGACTTGTTGAAATAATCGCTATTCCTGAAGTAGCCGCGAAAAAAACCATTTCAGAAAGAGTTGATGAGACGTTAAAAATAAGCACTGTGTATTATAATAAGCTAGGGGCTGCTTTAAATGATGTTTTAGCACACAGAACAGAAGAAACCAAGCTCAAAGAGGCTAATGCGCAAAAGGAATTTCGAGAATGGTTTAATGGTGCGTTTTTTTACGATTACCTACCATTTAGTGAATCTAACGGAAAAGCAATAACAGATTCTGATGGGAAATTTACTCTTACTGTCCCTGTACAAGGAAAATATCTATTAGCAGCACATTCAGAACGTCAAATATTTGATACAAAAGAAGATTATTATTGGGTAATGTGGGTCCAAATTGATGGAAATAACTCTGACAAAATCATCCTTTCCAATAATAATTTATTAGCAATAAACAACCTTCCGTAATAACTGAAATAAGAGAGTAAGAGTAAACTTAAAATCGATGTGTGTAGAATGCCGAGAACCTGTTCCCACACACACCGCTTCATAAATCGTCTTTGAATATATCAGATAATTGTTGAGCATCAATAGCCAGATCAAACCAACGCTCAATCACCTCGACCGAGGCACTGGAAATTAAACAGGTGATGTCGACAGGTATGTCGCCAAAGCGCTTG
>CAIPPE010000306.1 GCA_903866825.1 uncultured Methylococcaceae bacterium | reverse complement strand
TAATAATCTAATTTACCAGCAATAAATTATTGTAATTACCCCCCTCTAGTCAGATTATTTATGTTAAAAATAAATATATTGTAAATTTTGAATTTATTAATCACAGTTATTAAATTAATCATATCCAATCCGCAATTGATTTACCTATAACCCACCAATTTAAACTATCTTGATTAGATTAAGGTGTCCCGCGTTAATTTATGGCTCAACCCCAAGCGAGAGATTTTGATGGTCTTTTACTTAAAAATAGGGCTGTACTAAGGTCAAACATAGTGAGCGTTTCAAGCCCAAGTAAATTGAATCCCTCTTGTGGCAGATTGAGCTTTTAATCGCCAACGACAAGACTTTAGATGAATCTTCTAAATCCCTCCCGCTTAATGCGCAAAGTTGCTATCCCCAAAGAGAGGTGTAAGTTAATATGGGGGCAAGACTAGGCCAAAAAGCTAAAAGACCTTGCAAGAAAATCTTCCCTTTACTGCCAATTGACTTTAAATACCAACTACAACCTCGAGCATTAAACATTATTTGAACTAAGTTGCCATTAAGACTATTTGCACCACCCAAGCAGCGGGCCCACCCATGATTGGGCGTTAGAACACCAGAAGGCACGTAAGCGCTCAATCAATTAGTAGGCGGGTAATTTCGTATTAGTGGGATCCTATTTGAAGACGCAGAACTATGCCATTCTTGCAAAAGACTGATCCAGTCATTAAGAAGAATGATGGCTTCAATAGTGGTGGCACCAATGGCGATTCGATCTGCCCAATGATTCACTGGCCATTGCTTTATCCGCGCCCGCCTTGAGTCAAGATGGATTGGGCGGCATGATCTTAGCCTTAAACATGGGGTATGCCTACCCGCCCAGTAAAGCAAAATATTTAAGACTATTGGATGCAACAGCACCAGGTTTTGACATTAGGATTAAATCTATATTTTTGAAATTCTGTTGGCGAGATAGAGAGGAGTTCGAACCTCCGCTCAGGGTTTTAACCCCGCCACCCCTTCTTAACGGTGGGCGCTACAGCCACACCTGCAGATTTATCACCTTTGGCATTCAAATACACAGCCTCCATATCTTGAGGCGAATTTGTTGTCACAACTTGATTGCGGCAAGCTAGGAAAAACGATCTCCATAGCACCCACTTATCCTGAATCGAGCTTACCGCATACTTATTTTTTTCCGCACACCATGAAGGGCGGTAGCCGGAAGTCTTGCGGTAATGGAACTCAAACCCATATCGCAGCTTATGCTCAAAAGAGGTTCTATGCCATGTTCCACCAAAATCATTGCCCTCTTTTTGATGGGCAGCCCTTTTCCATCTCACCGCATCCCTATAAATATTCGATGCTCGCCAATAACCTACCGAGGAAACTAGCCCAATCGTTACAAAAAAAACAATGAAAGGGTGTCTAATACCAAGCTTGGGAACAACATTCATCGTTATTAACGAAAGTATCATGGCGCTAATGCCAATAAAACCTAAAGCATCTTCCGAGATTTTTCCATATGTAATTTGCGCAGAACAGGTAATACATGATTTCGCGGGGCGGACTAAGTCTGTTGAGCAAAAAGGGCAGGTGATTTTGGACATACTCTGCAATACTATTTGCCAAATTCCGCCAAGTCCCTAGTGGTTTTCGATCTCCCATATATAAGGGGTATTCAAGCTAAATACTTTCCGATCTAATAACTAATTCGTATAAATAAACTGGAATAAATGATGATTATTGTTGCCGCAATTATTGTTGCTGGAT
>CAIPPE010000305.1 GCA_903866825.1 uncultured Methylococcaceae bacterium | reverse complement strand
TCATGTTTTCGAATATGCCATTTAACTTTGCGTGTTAATAATAAATACTTAACCAACAGTCCGAGCAATACGACAGACATAACGCCTAACAGTCCAAATTCAATACCCGCGGAATAAATACAGGCAAGGGTGATAATGGTTGTGGCAAAACGGGTGAGTGCTACTGAACGAAAGTCTTCAAACCCCTGAATGACTCCATCCTGCACACCACTGATAATGGAGAAAGCAACTAACAGACATCCTGCTACTATTGCCATCCCTAAACCAGATGGACCGATTAGCCATACGGCTATAAGATCTGCAAAGGGGATAGTGCAGGCAAGAAACACCAGTGCGACAGCCAAACCGAAACGATTTACAAACGTAATCACAAATGCGGCTTTGCTTTTTTCAGTATCTCTATAACGCGCAACGAAAACCGTGGCTGTAAGCCCCATCTGTAGACCGATGACTGAAGCGGTTAGACCAATTGTTCCAAAAATAAGTCCGTACACGCCATAGTCTGTTATACCCAGTGCACGTGCAACCAATACTGTTTGCAATACTGCTGCTATACGCTCAACTCCTGAAATCAGGGTTAACCATGACATGTTTTTTAGCAGGTTTTTTTCATTTATGCGATTAGATGAAATGTTCAATTACTCCTGTCTGAGTGAAGAATTACCACAATAAAAAAAGCAACTAATCCGCGAAAACATTGAAGCGAATCAAATTTACGAGAAGGAGAAGACATCGCTATTTTTTGTGTAGCCACTTCATTATTCCAAAATGAGTGATTTATAGGCAGATTGAAAAGCTTTTAGACTAAATTTACTGGTTACAATTTGCTGCGCATATTTACCCATCTTCATACATAAGCCAGGATCTTCCACAAGAACACGAATATTTTCCGCCAGTGCTGATACATCTTCATATTCAACCAAAAAACCGCTTTGTCCGTGTTCAATTACATCAGGCGTTCCTCCATGGTTGCCACCTATGCAAGGTTTACCTAATCGCATAGCTTCGAGAAAGACAATACCAAAACCTTCTTTTTTGCTAGGCATGACAAAAACATCGCAATCCCTGTAAGCGGTCGCCAGATCTTCGTCTGATAATGCGCCCCAGAAAGTCACTTGTTCAGCTATTCCGAGTTCATGGGTTACATTTTTTAATCTGACCTGATCATCACCATGACCCACCAGATTCAAATGAATTTCAGAATGGCCTGATTTTAGCAATAGCAGTGCGTGAAATAATTGCTCAAAACCCTTGTAACGTTCAAATTTTTCCTGTCTGGCAACACACAATAACTTGAATACACCATTTAGTTTAAAATTAGCCGAAGGTATTATGTTTCGTTCATCTGCACATAAGGGGATAATGTGAAAACGATCTGCCGGGATATTGTTGAGTCTGGCACATTCTTCTGCTGTATAGTGTGTAGTAGCGATAATTTTCTTCGCGCTTAGCAATGCTCTTTGCTCAAGAAACGAGATCCGTTTCCATGCCTCAATACCATGCAAAATTACATAATAAGCATTTATTTTTCCAAGTTTTTTTAGGAAAAAAGCAAGAGGAGACATGTGGACATGACCAACAAAAAGAATATCAATAGGTGGTGTGATTTGTAAGCAGTGGATAATTAATTTAAATTTTGAACGGCTTCCACCCCATACATCGACTACCAATGGCATTGCTGGAT
>CAIPPE010000304.1 GCA_903866825.1 uncultured Methylococcaceae bacterium | reverse complement strand
GTTTTGAGAAATTGTGTTTTGATACCAGTTTTGGAACAATAAAATAGCCGTTTGAAACCAAAAATCTATATAACTGATGTTACGCACTAACGTGCGTAACAGTGTAAAATTGCGGTAAGAATAATTCTTTAGACGAACCGCTATGATAAACATATTTGACCTTTACACAGATTATTTACAAGTATCACTTGGTCAAGCAACTGCAACCGGACTATCCAAGATAGTGGATAATGCAGTTTCTCATGACCAAATAACGCGAATGCTAACTAATAATGATTCCGACAGTAAAGCCTTATGGCTAAACGTAAAATCACTGGTTAGACAGCATGAAAGCACTGAAGGTTGCCTGATATTTGATGATAGTATTTTGCATAAGCCGCATACCGATGAAAATGATATTGTATGCTGGCATTATGATCATACTACCGGTAGAAGCGTTAAAGGTATTAACCTGCTAACCACCTTCTACTATACTCAAACAGGTGAGCAACCGCTTAAGGTACCAATTGCCTTTGACATTATTGCCAAATATGGCTATTGTGACCTAAAAAGCAAAAAAGAGCAACGTAAAAGCCTGATAACTAAAAATGAGCAAATGCGGGCACAGATTACGACTGCAATCAAAAATGCAGTTAAGTTCAGCTATATTTTAGCTGACTCATGGTACTCTTCCGGTGAAAACATGAAGTTTATCCATGACAAGAAGAAATACTTTATTTTTGATTTAAAATCCAATCGCCTTGCCATTATAGGCGACCGGAATAAAGCTAACTGGCAAAATATCAACCAGCTAGATTTGCAAGCATTTACGCCAACTAAGGTTTGGTTAAAAGATGTTGAAATACCAATACTTTTAATCAAACAAGTCTTTACAAACAAAGATGGCTCAACTGGTGTCAGATATCTTGCAACTAACAACCTGAGTTTATCCAGTGATGATTTTACCAACACCTACAAAAAACGGTGGAGTGTTGAGGAATACCATAAAAGTTTTAAACAGAATACCTGCATGACTAAATCTCCTACAAGAACTGTTAAAACGCAATGTGCTCATATATTTGCTTCAATCGTATCGTACATAAAATTGGAGCGATACAAATTTAGCACTAAGTTAAATCACTTTGCTTTAAAAAGCAAATTATTTCTAAATGCGGCCAAAGCGGCATTTAAAGAACTTGAAGAAATTAAATTGCAGCATGCCAAATTTGAAAGTTCGGCTTATGCTGCGTAACATCACTTAATAAGATTTCCGTATATCCCACAATATTCTCATTGGTTGAACACCATCTATTACTCTTCTTGGATAACGGGGAAAGTGATTTGAAATTCCGGATCATAAATGCCGCCTTTTACTAACACGCGCTTCCCAGAGCCTAAATCAATTTTTGACCTATCAATTTTCTTAGCCCATTCATGATTAAATTTATTACCGAGATATAAATAAAGCCTTTTAGCTTTAACAGAATTACTTATTTCCAGTAATGATTGAACTTTGTTAGTTCTCATATACGGTAAACCTTCCATTAATTGGGCAGCTTCGGTAAAATCTTGTTGCGCCGGTGTTAATAGTAGTACTTCCATAATGGCAAGTTCATTACAAGATCTCTCGTGTACGTCTCAACGGCACCTATGACATAGCTTATGATGATGGTGAGACAGAAACTGGCGTTGCTGCAGATATGATTAAGGCGGTTGTTAGTAGTAGTACCGTCAGTGGCGGAGGAGCATCATCATCAACGCTGCACGAAGGCAACCTGATTGAAGCAAACTACCGCGATAAAGGAAGGTACTATCCCGGCAAGATTGCT
>CAIPPE010000303.1 GCA_903866825.1 uncultured Methylococcaceae bacterium | reverse complement strand
GAGTTCAACACGAATTGGAAAGCGGCCTTGTAACTCTGGAATCAGGTCTGAAGGTTTTGCAACATGGAAGGCACCAGATGCAATAAACAAAATGTGATCCGTTTTAATAGCGCCATATTTTGTGCTGACGGTACTTCCTTCAACCAAAGGTAATAAATCCCTTTGAACGCCTTCACGGGATACCTCGCCTCCACCACCTCCATGTTCAGAGCGTTTACAAATTTTGTCAATTTCATCGAGAAAGACAATACCATTTTGTTCTACTGACTCAACAGCACGAAATCGAATGTCATCCTCATTGACAAGCTTAGAGGCTTCTTCTTCTTGTATTGCTTTCAATGCTTTCTTAATTGGCATTTTACGTGACTTGGTTTTGCTAGAACCCATGTTTTGAAACATGCTTTGCAATTGGCTGGTCATTTCTTCCATGCCGGGAGGAGCCATAATTTCAACGCCCATTGAGGCAACTTGAACATCAATTTCAATTTCTTTTGTATCAAGATCACCTTCACGCAATTTTTTACGCATTTTTTGGCGGGTTGATTCCTCTGTTTCGGACAGCATACCGCTTCCAGCACGGGGTAATAAAATATCCAGAACCTTTTCTTCTGCTGCGTCGTAGGCTTTGTTTTCAACCTTTTCCATTTCTGCTGTCCGGGTCATTTTGACAGCGGTATCAACTAGGTCACGGATGATGGATTCAACATCTCTACCAACGTAACCTACCTCTGTAAATTTTGTCGCTTCGATTTTAATAAAAGGTGCATTCGCCAAGCGTGCGAGACGGCGGGCAATTTCAGTTTTGCCCACACCGGTTGGGCCAATCATCAAGATGTTTTTGGGGGTGATTTCGTCTCGCAAAGATGAATCAACCTGTTGACGTCTCCAACGATTTCTTAAGGCGATTGCAACTGAACGTTTAGCACTGGCTTGACCAACAATATGTTTATCTAATTCACTTACAATTTCTTTAGGGGTCATCTGTGTCATGCGGTTACTCATTGGGTTCAGCGTCCAGTTCTTCAATTCGGAGATTGTGGTTGGTATAAATACAAATATCTGCGGCTATATTTAATGATCTTTCAACTATCTCGCGAGCACTTAGGTTAGTATTTTCTAATAAAGCCCGTGCTGCCGCTTGTGCAAAAGCACCACCTGAACCAATTGCCATCAAATCATATTCAGGTTCGATGACATCACCAGTACCTGAAATGATTAAAGACGTTTTACTGTCTGCGATGGTTAATAAAGCTTCTAGTTTACGCAGGGCACGGTCTGTACGCCAATCCTTAGCCATTTCAACAGCTGCGCGGGTTAAGTTGCCGCGATGCTTTTCAAGCTTACTTTCAAAATGCTCAAATAAAGTAAAGGCATCTGCGGTTGCCCCCGCAAATCCAGCGATAACTTTATCATGATACAAACGGCGAACTTTGCGTGCATTTCCTTTCATAACGGTGTTGCCAAGGGTGACTTGCCCATCACCACCAATGACCACTTTGTTGCCTCGGCGAACAGAAAGTATGGTTGTTCCTCTAAACACTTTAATATCCTATTAATATAAAAAAACAGGGTGTTGATTTTACATGGTATACATTTAAAATGTGGGAAAAAATGAAGATTTCAACTGCCCAAATTAATGCTGATGAATTATTACAATGTTAAAAATGATTAATTATTTTACGAAACAACTTTTTTCAGCGGACGCTTCTGCTTCTTTAAGTCGTGCTCTTAAGTCTTTAGATTGAGCAGGGTCACGGAAAACGGCACCCGCATCGCCGGTTTGTCCCTTACTTAAATAAGTAAATGTTTTTGCAGATTCAAACTCACTAAAGGTTAGTTTTTCAGCAATTTTGTCTATCTTGCAGCCACATGCGTATTGATTGATATAATTTAGACCTCCATGCTGAGCGACGCAGTTCAAAACATATTCAACCCGGTCACGTGTTGGATAATCATTAACTAAACTAGTTGTTTCGACAGGTGTTTGTTCAGTTGGTTTTTCAACGGTTGAAGTGCAACCGATTAATAGTGCACTTAAGAAAATCCCTAAGGAATAAGAAATGTATTTATATTTCATTGGTGATATAGATTCCATAATTCAGAAAGTAAAAACTATGATCGGAAAAACTATTTCCGTTCATATTAGATTGTCAGTTATTTTAACTGAAAAATCATTTAATGCTCTATAGTTAGTAGAAGCAGATAAACAATTTCCATGGGTCAACATATGGATAATCAAAAAGTGGTCGCTGGTGTCATTTTAGCAGGTGGGCTTGCCAGACGAATGGGGAATCAAGATAAGGGCTTAGTATTGTACAAGGGGCGTCCTTTGGTGAGCTATCCTATTAATGCGCTTTCTGGGGTTACGGAGCTAATACTGATTAATGCAAATCGTAATCTGGCAGTTTATAAGGCTTTTGGATTACCGGTGATTGTTGATAAATCGACCGATTTTGCTGGTCCCTTGGCAGGAATATTAAGTGCAATGCTATATACAACTGCCGAAATACTGGTTGTTGTGCCTTGTGACTCACCCTTGATTAAGGCTGAACATTTACATAAATTACTTAAGATGCGTGCAAAAACAAATGCTGATGTGGCAGTTGCATTTGACGGAGAACGATTGCATCCTGTTTTTTTAGCGATAAAAACTTCATTAAGGTCTAGTTTACAAAACTATCTGGATAATGGACAGCGTAAGGTTGAGAAATGGTTAAAACAACATAGGGTGGTGACTGTGGATTTCAGTGACCAGCCCCAGGTATTTAGGAATATTAATACATTAACAGAGTTAGATGCACTAGAAGCGTCAACTCAATCGCAATGAATCAAAAGTTCCACAACAGTCCTTATCGATAGACCTAAATGGCTTTTCAACTAATTAGCGGGTTTAGGAGGCTCATTTAGAGGGGGAATAGCCGGGGGAACTGGATATTTATAATATCGGGTTTTACTATCGTTTTTGTCCTTAGAGATCGCTTTCTCAGGCACGGGTGTTTTGGTCACTTTAGGTGTTGGTGTAGGAATAATCGGTTTAAGCTCAATAGCGGGTAGCTTTTTGACTGACGGATTTATGGCTGTAACCGCTTTATCAATCGAAGGTTGAGTGGGTTTAATAGTCGGTTTTGCCACTGGAGGTGGACTTACTTTAGGGGCTTGCTTTTCAATAGCAGGCTCTACAGGTTTAGCGGTCGCTTTATCAACAGAAGGTTGAACCGGTTTAACGACTGGTTTTACCACTGTAGGTTGAGCTGGCTTAAGCGCTTGCTTTTCAAGGCTAGGCTCCACAGGTTTAACCGTCGGTTTTGCCACTGGAGTTGAAGTTGCCTTAATGGCTTGCTTTTCAGGTGCCACTGCTTTAACAGCCGTTTTTTCAACCAAAGACTGACTTGGTTGTAAGCTCGGCTTTTCAGGCGATGGTTCAGCAACTTTAACTGCTGTCTTTTCAATTAATGGGGTATTTGTATTAACGGTTACTGGGTTAATGATGGGGTTAACCTTATCAGTAGATACTATACTTTTTGGAATTGAAACCGGGCTTTTGTTTGCCTCAGTGTTATTAATCAATGGTGATAATATTGGTTTTAAATACTTAACGATTTGTACTGGTAATGCGCTGGTAAAATGATAACGCTCGGAGTTGTCGCCTTCAATATAAGCGGTAATAACGCCAAAAAAACGATCTCCAATAAAGAAAGTAAATGTGGCTGCACGACTAATAAATTTTGAGTCCAGCAATACTCCGCCTGGCCCCCATATCTGTTTGCGGTGATCACCCGTGCCTGTTTTTCCACCAACTGCAAGTAAGTTATTATTCGCGTCGGTGTAAACACCATTAAGACGTACTGCAGTTCCGCCGGTCACAACACCTATTAGCGCACCACGGGAAACTTTAGCAATTTCGGGAGCAAAAATACGTTCACCTTCATCAGGCGCTTTGTTTAAAATAGTTTCATAAGGTGTTCCTTCAGCGTAATGCAAGCTTTGGAATCTTACGGCAGGTAGTTTTACCCCATCGTTGACTATGATACCCATGAGTTCAGCCAGCGCGGCGGGTCTGTCGCCCGAAGCGCCGATAGAAGTTGCATAGGAAGGGGTTAGTTCTTCAAATGGATAGCCCACCCGTTTCCAGGCGGCATGAATTTCATTAAACGCATCTTCTTCCAAAAGCGTCATGATTCTTTGTTGTTGGGCATTAGCTCGATGATTATTAAATAACCAGCGGTAAACAACTTGTCGTGGTTCAGCGCTGGCCTCAATGGCCTCTTTTTTCGTTGCATGAGGGTGCTTAGCCAAGTACCCTACTAACCATAACTCTAATGGATGAATTTTGGTAATATAACCTTGATCCTGTAGATCAAATTTTTCTACTGAATATTTATCGTATAAGTCATAAATATCTAACTTGGCTAACGAAGCTTTATCTAACTGCTTATTAAGAAAAGCGTTGAGAGCCATTTCGTCTTTATCAGGGTAAACGGCCCTATACAGCATGGCTAGTCGCGTAGCTGTTGGATAGATCCTTTTAACCAGCATGTCCATTGCTTCTTCGGGAGATTTACCTTCATAACGAGAGAAAAACTTCTGTAAATAAACCTGACCTTCGTTATTGGCAAAACGCTCCAGGTACTCTTTACGTTTCGGGCTGTCTGGTGTATCAAGCCATCTGGCGATACCTTCTGGTTTATAAAGATGATGATAAACAACTTCACGCATCAAACGAATAAATACCAGATTAACAGAATCACGTAAAGCATCCCGTACTGACATGATTTTATAATCTTCATCTTTTGTAAAATTATTAAAGTGATGAAGACCACCGCCGGTAAAGAAGTACTCTCCAGGGCTTCCTGAAAAACGCCTGTCAAGAGCAAGATTAAGCAAAGATTCCAAATTAATCTTTGGGGATTGTTTTAACTGCTCAACAACCCACGTAGAAATATAATCTCGAGGATGCAGGTCGACCTGGCTTAGCGCGAGTGTTGAAAAGTTTTTATACTGCTGATAAGTGTCGGTCACCAGTTCAAGATAATGCACCATCGTGCGGAACTTGGACGTTGATCCTAAATCGATTCGGATCCCTTCATTAATATCTAAAGGTTGGTCGTAGTTATCTGTTTGGATGCGTAAAAGATTGCCCGTTTTATCCTTCTCAAACAGCATTAAACTATAAACAATGGGTTTAAGATCTGTATTTTCATTAAGCAATCTAAAGCCCAAGATTCCCGCAGTACGTGCTTCGTTGGGTTGGCTCAGTTGTTTTAGGGCGTGAGTAACTGCTTGTTGGGTTTTAAAGTCCAGTGTGGTTTTAACGGTTAGATCGAGTCGATCAAGATCATAGTTAGACTTTACTCCCAACGTAGTAGCCAGCCGGGCACGTAACACATTTTGGGTCTTTTTTTCTGTAAAAAATTGAGGCTCTGCGGACTCTGTTTTAGAGGGGCGACTGGTGTGAATCTGTAGTGCTGCATCTCTAAGCGCTGTTGAGATAACACCTTGTTCTGTCATTATCCGTAGATAGCGGTCAGTAAGCGTCTGTAAAGCATCGAAGCCTCGACCTAATAAATAAGAGGGACGTCTTTGAGATAATAAAATGTTTAAAACCTGACGATAGGCTTTTGCTTGTTGAGGTGTTATCTGTTTAGGAGCTTTTAATGCATCCTGACTGAGTAAGCGATTGACAACATTAAAATCAGTGCCAAACCATGCTGATAAGCCGTCACCTAAACCATGTACCTCGCCTAATTTGGGTGTTGCAGCTAAAGGCATTGAATTTAAATAGGATAAGGCAATTTCCTGTCTCATTTCCAGGGTGTTGGGGCCCATCATATACGCTCTTAAAGAGGCTGTGCCCATTTGCCTGAACTTATCTACAACTGAATTGGTATAACCATTCTTTGAATGCCGATATTTTTCTATTTGAGTCGCAAGCGTACTTCCTCCGGGCACAGCACTGGTAGCACCTAATTTGTTTGCCATTAGCTGTAAGGTAGCAAACCCTAAGCGATCCCACTCAATGGCTGGATTGATAGTCACGTTTTCGTCGTTAAGGAGTTCTCTATTCTCTATAAAAAGCAGGGTGTTGAGAATAACAGGCGGAATTGATTTAAAGTCTGCATAGCCATAAGCAGGATAAATAGCACTAAAAAGGACTTGATTGGATTTATCTGTTATCCGAAGTCCAGCCTGAGTTTTTTCGTGATAGATATTAAAAAAGCCATAGTTAGCAAGCTCTGTCATCATGGGTGAAAAAGAGGCCTGAGAGGTAATGCGATAACCTGATTGATCTAAACGATTAATAATGTCAGGCAATAGGGTATAGCCTAATCTTTGGTCATAGGGACCATACTCTGGGTACCGAATTGATGAACTAGGGCCAGAGGCAAGCTTGAAACCTAATTGATGACTTATTGCCGATAAATACTTAGCCTGAAACTTTGATGTTCTAACTTCGTCGCGGACGAGTTTAAAAACGACAAAACAGACTAGAACTAATATGACAATTATATAAAGTAACAGAAATCTCTGAAGGCCATTGTTATTGCCCCGATTTTTTGATAGTTGACGTCTTGTCATGATTAACTTTTTTTATCGAGGGATAAAAACAATCGCTTACTGTAGTTCAGAAATTTAATCTTCAACATTGATAGCAATACATTGCAGTGTAATTTAAGTTTTCCAGGTTAAGGCGGGTATCAAAAACCGCTGGCCGTTGGAAAGATAATAATGATGTGTCAATTATAACAAATAATAACGATAGTTTTGATTTGTCTATGCTGAGAATTCTACTTCGTAGCCAGTATACTTCCTTATGTTAATAACACCTGTATCCAATAATAGATATTGGCCTTTAATACCTTGTAAAACGCCAGATACGACAGGGTTTTTATCAAAGTTAAAAGAGGTTATTTTTTTGGGATAGGTGTCGATAGGGTAGTGAATATCTACAATAGATTCATTGAATAAGGGCGTAATATCATTTACCGCGAAGCGTTCAGCAATTACAGTTAATTCGGCTTGACACTGCTCCATCAGGTTATCACGCTTCTCGAATAAGTCTATAGCTTGTACATGACTCTTAAGCATTTGCTGCCAACTGGTTTTATCACTGACATGTTTAGCAAAGGCAACTTCAATTAAGCCTGACTGGAATCGGGATTGAACTTTAAAAATGGGTAAGGCCTGAACAGCACCTTGGTCTATCCAGCGCGTTGGGGTTTGGGTTTGTCGGGTAATACCAACTTTAACACCACTGGAATTAGCTAGATAAACGATATGCGGTTGAAAGCAAAATTTTTCTCCCCAGCCAGGCTCTCTACAGGTCCCTGCTTCGTAATGACAGGTTTCCGGTTTCATGATGCACATATCACATTGCGCCAAAGACGTAAAACAGGGGTAGCAGTAGCCCTGACTAAAGCTTTTCTTAATGGATCTTTGGCAATGAATGCATAAGATTTGACCCGTAAAACGCAATTTAATTGACTTGCCAATCAAGGCGTTTAAAGGAATACGTTCATTACCGATGGGTAATTCATACTGAACAACAGTGTCCAGTTGCGTGTACATTTTATGCAGGTTGCCTTGCATTGATTGAGTCCTAAGGGGATTAGTTATCGTTAGAATTAAAGATCCAACCAATTTTGAGGCTTTAAATAACTTTCATATAGAACCGCTTCAGGGCTTCCTGGTTCAGGATTCCAATTATATTGCCATCGTGCTAATGGAGGCATCGACATCAAGATAGATTCAGTTCTGCCGTTGGACTGTAAGCCAAATAAAGTGCCGCGATCATAGACCAGATTAAATTCAACATAGCGACCTCTGCGGTAAAGCTGAAACTGGCGTTCTCTTTCGGTATAGGGTGTATCTTTGCGTTTTTGGACAACGGGTATGTAGGCTTTTGCATAATGATTACCTACGCTTTGCATAAAGGCAAAGCTTTGCTCAAAGCCCCATTCATTTAAATCATCAAAAAATAATCCACCGACCCCACGGGTTTCATGTCTATGAGGAAGATAAAAATACTCATCACACCATTTTTTATAAGCAGGATAAACATTCTGACCAAAAGGTTCACAAGCATTTCGTGCTGTGGTATGCCAATGAATGACATCTTCTTTAAAAGGATAAAAGGGGGTTAAATCGAAGCCGCCACCAAACCACCAGATAGCCGGAGCGTCTTCTTTTTCAGCAATTAAAAACCGGACATTGGCATGGGAGGTTGGAATGTAAGGGTTTTTAGGGTGAATGACTAGCGATACACCCATTGCATGAAACTGACGATTAACCAGTTCAGGACGTTTAGCCGTTGCCGATGCGGGTAAGTTAATACCTCTGACATAAGAGAAGTTAACGCCGGCCTGCTCAAAAACCTGACCGTTTTCCAGTATTCGGCTTCTACCGCCACCACCTTCGGCACGGTCCCACAGATCCTCAGCAAATCTTGCTGTTGAATCTTCGTTTTCCAGGGCCAAACAGATTTGATCCTGCAAGTTAAGCAGATAATTTTTTACGCTATTAATGTCGTCAGTATTCATGCTAGTTCGGTTGTATTTCTATTGTTAGTATTCAAGAAAACCAGAGCTAGCATGATACCCTAAATTCACATAATCGAGTAGATAGGCTGTTTGATTGAAGAAAATCTGTCCACTAGACAATTAATGAATGACATTGCTGACGGAACTCTTCACACAGGTAGCGATATAAGCGGGACGATCTTCATCGCTTAAATTCTTTTGATCAGCTTCTTTTTTACAATCCCTATGAATTGTATATTTGATTTTATGAGCAGTTACAAGTGCTTCAGGAGTAGGATTGTCTGAAATAGGAGGTAGTGTCGGTGTGGCATAACAATGGGTTGCGATTAACAAAGGAATGGCAATTAAATATTTTTTAGTTAACATGGTAATAATCTCATGAGTGATTAAGGGCTGTTTCTGTATGTTTATATAAATTATCCTAACCGTTCAAGGAATAATCCATTGCGCTTTAGTTTCGTCAAAATTGTTTATTTGGGGTAAAAATTGTCTAACATAAGCCCCTTTTGAACCAAAGCGTTGACCTACTCCAAAGCTGATACGAGGGTAGGCAGATATGCTTTCACGTTTAGATAATAAACCGATATCGACAGAACTGTTCGTATCTACCTGTGTGGAGGGTGTTTGTGAAGTACTTTTTATGGCTTGAGGTCGGCGCCCCCCGCCGCCCATCATCATGGATTGAACTTCTTCCTGTACCTGCATGGCTTCGCGCATGGATAGGGACGCTTCTGCCTGATCGATTAAATAATCGGTATGAAAGTTATTTAATAGTGAAGAAACTACCCATGAAAATGAATTAACTGAGAAATAAACGTCAGATTGCATCTTTTCATCAATGAGAGGCAGTTGCCAGTGGCTAAGCCACTCATTAAAGCGGGACAGGTTGGCCGCACGCATTTTAGGTAATTCAGTACGTTGAATTAACCAGGTCTGTTGCGCCCAGTCTTTTGTCCAGTTAGGGATGTTTTCACCAGCTAAGGTTGATGACAAATAAATACGGCCTAAGGGTGTGGACGTTGTGCTTGTCAATGCCTTGAGTTCGTCAGTGTTTAACCAGCACACCAATACATCTTCAGCCTCTAATGATTTGAGCGTTTCTGATATGGATACTGTACTTTCCTCGCTCGAAAGACTTTGTATTTCAATATCTTTACTATTCAATAATTGACGTAATGCTACCCCGGCATTTTGTGCAGAAGCCTCATGACCTACCCATTGAACAATCTTTTTAGGCTGGGGTTTGCTTAGCAAGATTTGATTAGCGATAACTTTCGCTTCTATTTGCATACCTTCCGAAAAATAAAGGCTATAGGTTTCTTTATTGGCATCATTGGGTACGATGTCGATACTGGGGAGCCAGCAGGGTACTTTACTGGCTTCACAAAATTGCTGTACGGGCTGCCAGTCGCCCTCAGAAAGTCCAGACAAAATAGCAAATACCGGACTTTGCTGATGCCATTTTTCTAGTTGCTCATTCCAGGTTGAACTGGAGCCTTTAAGTTCCCAGATATCCATTTTCCAGTGCCTTCGGTTATGCATTTTACGTTCGATAGGTGGAATTCTTTGTCTGAGACCAGACACTACATTGACATTATGTTGATCAACCAGCTCATTCAGTGTTTTTAAAAATATTTGCCTACGTTCAGGCTTTACTTCGGGCGTAATAACGGTTGCCAAATGGATGTCGTTATCCGTAACACCGGGTGACCAGGCATTAGATAACGTGCTTAAATAAGCAGTTAATGCTTGTAACTGAGAGTCTGAAACAGCATAGAGGGGCATCAACGGATTTAAGCTTCGCCCTGAGATATGCTGTCCTAAACGTAACGCTTTGGCAAAGCTTTGGTCGTTATAGAATTCAGACTGGTTTGATAAACGCTGATTAAATTGTTTATCAATTTGCACAATGACCGGGTTGCCTCCCCCAAACAAGGCGCGACCTGTAATAGGTAAAATTACCTCGTTACCTTCAACCCCGCCAAGGCCGCTACGTCGGTGACAATTGACGCAGCTTGCCTGGATACCAGTGAGTCGGGTATTACCAGCCCCTATCGCTGTTAACGTCTCACCATTAGGCAGCTTTCCCTCTAAATAAAGTGCACGTCCTTGTGCTTCCAGCGGCGATAAATCTGCCGGATTGGAATAGCTATTGCCAGTTTCTGCAGATGCTAACGTTACCTGTAACATAAACATCAATAAGGTCAGGCAGTGAAGGAAGTTCATACTATGGTACGGTGATAGGTGTCACCGAAGTCGCCCAGTTCGAGACAAAGACTGCATTAGTAGCTTGAACTCTAAAATAATAGCTTCCGCTAGGTAACTTTTTAAGCAGGTAGCTTTGCAGGTGCCCTTTATTAATACTCTGAACTTTAGTCGTTATCAGCCCCGTACTAAAGTCTGGAGTAGTCGCTAGCTGTATTGTAAATCCCGACTCATTGCTCGCATTATTAATCCAGTTTAACTGTATAGACCCATTTGATTTAACTGTCGCCACTACATTAGTCGGTGCAGTAACTGAATGGGCCACAAAAGTTAGTGCTGAGGGTGTTTCTCCTAGCTGATTTACGGCGATAACCCGATAAACCAGATCTGTGTCAGGTAATAAGCGGTTATCAATAGTAAAAGAAACCGCATTTGCTAACGTATTGACTTTTGGAGTCGGGTTGCTTTTTAGGTTTTGATTGAGATTATTGTCTGGAATGATCGTAAGCGGATCTAAACCACCTGCAGGAATCGCATTACTAAAAGAGCCAACTACCCCATGAATTTTAGAAGCATACTCAACGCGAAAACCAATTTCATTAGCAGGGTTTCCTGTAGTAGAGGGCGATTTGGCCGGCGTAGGATCTACCCAGCTAAGTTTGCCGGTCGCTATATCCAGTGTTACATTTTTAGGAGCCGGTGGGACGACTGCAGGTTTAGGAATAAACTTTATCGGACGCATGAGATCGTTTTCTTCATGTCCCAGAATATGACAATGGAAGGTATATTCCCAACTGTAGTTTTTAATATCATTCACTACGCCGGGTATATTATTAACCGGTGGAATAAAAGCACCTGTGAGTAAATCATATTGCTGAAATATCAGCGGGATTGAAGAAGGTGATACGTTAGCGAGATTATAGTTTTGGTCCAGTGAGGTATTGGTATAGTCGCCTGGGTTTAACACGGGATCCATTAAGCGTACACTGTCCGGTAAACCAAAAGGTAACGCGGGGGTTTTCGGTTTAAGTGCGACAATAACATCCTCAAAGGGCCAGTTCTGCACGGTTTCTTTCCAGCCCGATTCATCCGGTTTTGGGTTAATCAACATGCCGGTTGCGTGATCCACGCGGGCAATGACCTGAACATTGAACAAGTGAAAATGAATGGGGTGATTATCCGCATCATTGTTTTCAATGTGCCAATATTGTACTTTGCCATCCTGAATGATGTCACTCGGCGAATCGATATAAGCCAGCGGCGTGGGTTTGTTTTGCCCAGGTAACTCAATACCAAAATTAGCGATTAAACGCCCGAAATTGACATCAAAGCCTCCTTCAATCGTTTTGGTAACCAGTGTGATGTTCTTATGAGCGGCTCTCCAGTGGTCTAAAGTGGTCGAGGTCGGTTTACCGTCAGCTACGATGCCTAGTTCAATATGGGGGTCGGCAGTGCGAGCGTAAACAGCCGGTAACACCGTGGCTAAAGGACCGCCATTGCCGTTAGGGTCATAGGCTTGGCCAACGCTGCCATTTGCCGACACCTTGATTTGCATAAGGGTTCGGGTATTGGGGCCGTAACCGGGATTAGTGGTTGGTGCACCGCCAATGGTACGCTGATCAAGATCACCCGTATAATAATCATAACGTGGGTCGCCATCCGGGACGGGGGCCGTAGAGTCGTTATAGAGAATTAACGTTTTACCGGCGTATTGAGAAAAATCGATGACAGTGTCCCCCCTTTCTGCGTTGGACAAATAAAAGCCGCCACTGGTTTCAGTTCCATATTGATCAAGGTTCATGGCTTTAGGTTTATGAACAATCGGATGGGGTAACAGTCCGGCTTCATTCCCGAAATTAATAATGTTCGGGCCTGCAGACGCAGGATCAGGAATACCACCGGGGCGACTTTCGTCTAGCTGAAATGAAACAGAGGCGCCTGTGCCTGAGACATCAGTGATTTGTAGTTGCGGGTTGCTATAGCCCGAGCCTCGGTTGACCAGCGTAATGCCGGTGATTCTGCCTAAATTATCAACTTGGGCGGTTGCAAGGGCGCCACTGCCATAACCATTGGGATCTGTAATAATGACCTGCGGATTTTTGTATCCGCTGCCGGCATTATTAATGGTAAAGCCGGATATAACACTTTCAGGCACCATTTTGACTTCGGTATTGGTTCTGCCATCCGTACTCACAGTATTACTGTCGGCTACCCATAAGGATAAATTGAAGTAACGGTCATTGGCGGCGTTAAGAAAGTGTACCCGGTAGGCTTTGGGTTCAACCGTGACCGTGGGGTAGGCAACGCCATTAACCATCGCGGTATCTGTGTAGACTTCCGGGCTTGATGAGACTTGTCCATAGCTACCATCGGGCAAGGGTAAAACAGCCGGTGTTGAGTCCGCACCACTCGCAGTCGGGCCATAATCCCAACGTCCGGCGGGGTTAACCAGCGGAGAGCTTAAGGGCTGCCCCGTGTTGGGATCATGATCGAGTATATTCGGTTCATAGACGTGTTGATACCATAAATCGCCGGGAACCCCCCAATGGGCTTGATCCCATTTATTATCCTGTTTGGCAATATCGTTAGGTATAAAGGTTTTATCCTGTAACACAAACGCAAGCATATCCGAAGGAACTGCTGAACCCAGTGCGGTATCCTGTGCGGCGTCTGTGATCAAATAAGGGGCTGCTTCACCCGCATACACATTTTGTCGGGTAATGCCGAAGGCATGGTCGTGATACCAGGCTAACCGAGCCGTTTGGTTATTAGGCCAGAAAATGGTGACTGCGGCTTCTCCCGGATAAGGCATATCAGGAACATTAAAGGTGCGGTTACCGCGTTTTAGGCTGGGGTCAATCGAAGGATCTGTTTCAGCTGAGAACCATTGTATCGGCGTACCGTCACTAATCCAAGGGTTATCACCGCCGTGCAAATGAATGGCCACCCGGTTTTGCGGAAAAGTAGCCAGCGGGATGGTTGAATTACCGGCCCCAGGCAGCGCTTCATCAACAGGCAGGAAAAGATCACCATTCCGAATGACTTTACCCTGATTATCAACAGTGGCGTGACCCTTGGGTAGCAGGTTATTCATTTTAATACGTGTTGGTATGCCTCGGGTAGCCACGATCGTGGGACCAAGATAGTGAGGCTTATCGAAGGCAATAGCGGCAACCAGAATAGGGTTCCCTACGCTATCTTTATCCAGGCTGTGATCCCATACACCATTAATAACACCTTTTTCTTTAGCCACATAAATTTGTGATCCATCGGCGTACTTGAGGGCGAGTGGATTATCAGAGGGAGTTGCTGGTGGTTGGCTGTTAGTCGTGGCTCTATCCACTTGTACATAGCCTCTTAGCTGAGTGGGTTTGGGTAAGTCACTGTGCATTTTTTGAGTATATTCTACGACAGCTAATTCGTAATAATGAGAGCCAGGATAAGAAGTACTGTCTGTGACGGCAATGGGGATATAGGTGCCAGGCGTTCCATCAGCGAAAGTGTTGGTTCCGGCGGGCGTTAAGCCGGGTAAGGTATCCACAAACTTTCTTAAGATTGGGCTGTTAGCATAATTGGTAGGAATGACTATGCCATTGGTACAGGTATGAGGAGTGGTGGGCAATGTTCCATCTGAACAGACTTCACCAGGACTAGCGAAGGTAACCGGGGTATCGGAAAGAGCCGCTAAAGCGATGAGGATCGCTATAGAGAGTCTGGTTTTGTTGACCGTTAATAGCGTTTCGTTTTTTTCACTAGCGGGTATCATAAGGCACCAATCCTATTTATATAGTCAATATTACAAATATTACGTCTAGGGTCTTATAGTAACAACCAAATGTGCAAGAAATGTGCACGCATGATTAAATTGTCGTGGTAATTTACCGTAAGGCTTCATAAGTTGTACGGCGGTTAAGAAACGAAGGGAATACCAGGATGCAATAGGAAGACAGCAGCCGAAAGCTGAAAAGCATCTTGATATTCAGATTAAGGGGGGCTATAAGTCGAAACTCCAGAAAATTTTGCTACACATATTAAACCTTTTTCCAGTTGCGGTCATACTCTAATAGCTTTCTGTTCAGCAATTAAAGCGTCCACGGTATTTATCGGCGCTGTTTATAGTCGCGCCAGTCAATAGCGGCAAATATTCAAAATGAAACAAATCCTTATAATTACCCCGACTGATTAAGCTTGTTTCTTGACAGTTCAGTCGAACCGAGAACGATTTTACCCGAACCGAATACAGATTCACTGAAACGGTATACCGATTTAACCGAACTGAATACCGATCGACTGAAACGGTATACCGATTTAACCAGGATGAACACCGATCGACCGAAACGCTATACGACTTGACCCGATCCGTATACCGATTGCCCCGATTGGTGAACCCAGTCTAAAAATCAGTCCAGATACGCTCATATAGATATAAATTAAATTTTCCTATTTATTGTGTAATTATAGGTTTATAGTGATCCCAGGTAATTTAATAAGGGATTTTATGAATACATCAAAGATTAGTTTCGTATTGGCTAAGATAATATTTTCAGCCCAATCAATGGCGTAATATTAAACTCACGTCATTAACTTATTGATTATAATAAAGGAAATATTATGAGAAAATTAAAGGTCGTAACCAGTTTTACGGAGCTTCCAATCTCTGCTAAAGCTGCATACTGTCGGAATGTATTAGCCAGGATGTCAAATAATCCGGTCTTTTCCAACCCCGATGTTTCTTTTACTGACGCATCAAATGCATTAACTGCTTTTGAGGCCGCTATCATCGCTGCTAAAGACGGAGGACACACCTTTGTTTCTGCCAGGAATGATTGTGAAAGGGTTGTAAATGCAAAATTCATTCTACTTGCGAAATATGTTGATAGAATCGCAGATGGGGATGAAACCACTATACTAAGTAGCGGCTTTGGCATATCTAAACAGCCTACAGTCCCCACCAAAGAACAGCTCACTGCTAGCTACACCGATTTTTCGGGCACTATCAGGCTAGACACCCAAACAACGCTTACTGCCGGGGGATATCTATGGGAAGGTTGTGCTAATGATGTGCCTGAATCGGAAACTGGCTGGACCATTTATGCCAGTACCCAGGCTCATATCATCATCACAGGCTTGATTAAAGGGGTGACTTATAAATTTAGAGTCGCAGCGATTACACCAGCGGGGCTTCTGGCTTTTAGTCAAATAGTGTCAATCACAGTGTTATAAATCTCAATTTATCCGCTTGACCCTCTGCAACACCCGGCACTGAATACTCGGTGCTGGATGTTGCAATCATTCAACGAATCTCCGATCCTAAGAAAGGACAGTGCTTAAATACTTAAAAGAAAACAGTTGTATTTAATGAGCGGGTGATATAATGATCACTCTTTGCAATTGACACATATCTTCATAATTTAAAATGAAAAACGTACTTATAACCTTAGCCATTTTTTCTATTTCAAGCTTAGCTTTCGCGACTCCAGTTCCAGAAATTGATGGTTCTTTGTCGCTTCAAGTTATTGCTATGGTGGGTGGTTTAGGTTTACTGCTTAAAAAGAAGCGCAAATAAGCTAGTCCCCCACAGAATTATTTTATCCTGGGTTGGTGTTAAGAGCACCAACCTACAAAGTTGTTTGGTTATACTAACGGGTATTATCATTGTTACTCAAGCGGCTTTCTTATTGGCAATTAGCATTATTGGTATTGTGTGTTCTTGCGCTTGAATATACTTTATATCGTAATTTTTATGAGCTTATTTTTCTAAAGCCCTGTTCTGATCTGACTACCCCTTCGATAGTCAAAGCCGATTGGATTCTTCTATCGATCCGTAATTTTGTTAAGTACAGTCTGTTTGGCGGAATGGTTTGGATTCTTTTTCATGGCAAAAAGCTTTTTTCAGACTTAAATACTTTTCAGCGATTACCGAAATCCCTATTAAAGAAATCTTTTTTATTTGGGGCTCATATTGTTTCGCTGCTAGTCATGGCTTTTTTGAACAGCAACCCGAATGCGTACTGTCTTTTTGGTACTAGTCCCAGTTCTCCCAGTTTTCTTTTGGCTTATGTTGTTTCGGGTCTTGTTTATTCGATAGCAACATTTTTAATTGTTGCCCCTAAAGCATTTTGGTTCGGTTACCTTGGAAAGAACCTAAAGAGCGTTATATTGTGGATTCTTTTTATAGGGACAATTGCTTATTTATCAGCCATTGAGGCTCTTAATGTCGTGGTGCTTGAGGAGTATTTTCACAATTTACTTTTCCCCCCGACGGCATGGTTGGTAGTGACTATTCTAAATTTGATGGGTTTTGTTACCACAACGAATTTAGCAATTTACCAGATTACCTTAGGTAATTTTGCAGTTGAGGTAGAGCCTGTCTGTTTGGGTTATGAAGGTGTGATAATTTGCCTGGTAGTCTTATCATCGTATTTTTTCTTTAATCGGCAACGATTAAATTTTCCTCATATACTATTGGTCTACCCCGTAATAATTTTGCTGCTATTTATCTTAAATAGCTTACGCATTGCTGTTTTGATGATTATTGGTGAAAAAATCTCATCAGATATGGCAATCATAGGGTTTCATAGTGCTGCTGGGTGGGTTGAATTATTGATTGTATTGGGTTTAAGTTTGTTGCTCGTCAATAAATCAGCCTTCTTTTCGAAGGTTTCAACGGACTTTACTTTTGATTTCTCAAAAAACAAAGTTCAACTAGTGCCGCAAGTTTTACTCATGTTTGCCTCACTTTTCTCCCTGCTATTAAGTCCAGGTTTTGAGTGGGTCTATCCATTTAAAGTAATAATAGTTGGAATTCTTTTGTGGTCTTGGTGGCCACATTTAAATCTGAAGTTTTCAAAACAACCATTGTTACCTATCGCTCTGGGTGTCATCACTTTTATAATCTGGATAAGTTTGGTTCCGGTAGACAAAGCAAAATCCAGTTTCTTTGCAACTAAATTGTTTTCTGTTCCTGAATGGGGTGTATTGCTTTGGGTAAGCTTTAGAGTTTTAGGTGCCGGGGTAATTGTCCCGCTTGCCGAAGAGTTGGCTTTCAGAGGCTATTTGTTTGATGAGCTGGGATATTTTCTAGAAACCTATCTTGGCAAATATGGCGCAGGTATTAAGACAATCACTGTACTATCAGTTACCTCAGTTGGTTTTGGACTTCTCCATTCTGACTGGGTTGCAGCGACTCTATCAGGTGTCTCGTTTGGCTTGATTCGTCTTTATAGAAATCGAGTGATGGATGCAGTTATCGCTCATTCAGTCACTAACTTACTGTTATCGGCTTATGTAATTCACTATTCAGCCTGGTCACTTTGGTAGTGTGCTGTTTTTTGTTTTTATGGGATAATCCAAGCCATCACTACTAAAATGGATTGACTACCATGACTTTCCCAACGATTGAATCTTTCGTACGTAACGCACCGTTAGCCAGGCTGCAACGCTTACCCGGTAATACCAGTAATGTTATCCTGGCCAAGATGGAGGGCAATAATCCAGCCGGTTCGGTTAAAGACTTGCCAGCACTGAGTATGATTAAACACGCTGAGGCTAGAGGTGAGATCAAGCCGGGTGATCGCTTAATAGAAGCTACTAGTGGTAACACAGGCATTGCTTTAGCCATGGTTGCGGCTATTAAAGGCTATAAAATGACTTTGATCATGCCTGATAATATGAGTGATGAGCGAAAGGCATCAATGAAAGCCTACGGTGCTGAGATTATTCTTACGCCTGCTTCTGGTAGCATGGAGGCGGCGATTGATTTGGCCAGAGAAATGGAAGCTGCTGGACAAGGTCGCATACTGGATCAATTTGGTAATCCTGACAACCCACTGGCCCACTACGAAAGTACGGGGCCAGAAATATGGGAGGATACTCATGGAAAGGTCACTCATTTTGTTAGCTCAATGGGAACCACGGGGACTATTATGGGCACCTCAAGATATCTCAAAGAACAGAACCCCGCGATTCAAATTGTCGGTGTTCAGCCGGAAGGTGACTCTAAAATTCCTGGCATCAGACGTTGGCCCAAGGAATATCTGCCTAAAATTTATCAGCCCGAGCGAGTTGATAGAATTATTGATATTAATCAATTGACCGCAGAAAACACCACGCGAGCATTAGCGTCAGAAGAGGGTATCTTTGCAGGCGTTTCCTCGGGCGGTGCGGTGGCTGCTGCCTTAAAACTATCTGAAGAAGTCGAAAATTCGATCATCGTGGTCATTATCTGTGATCGAGGCGATCGCTACTTATCTACGGGCATATTCCCGGCTTAATCATTCTCTATAAATTAAATAATATCGATTGCATGTCAAAAAGAAGACCAAGAAAAAAACAACTCCCTGAAACGCCCGTTAAAGTGACCATCGAGTCGCTTGCACATGATGGTCGTGGTGTTGCCCATGTTGAAGGCAAAGTCATTTTCATTGATGAAGCGTTGCCGGGTGAAGAAGTCGAGTTTGTCTATACAGACAGCCGTAAGGATTACGCAGAAGGAAAAGTGGTTAATCTGTTAAGCCGTGCGGCTGACAGGACTGAACCGTTATGTCCGCATTACGGTGTTTGCGGTGGCTGTAGTTTTCAGCATGTTGAATCTGCAGCGCAAATCAGAATTAAACAGGAATTACTTAACGAGCAGTTTAAACGTATTGGTAAAGTAGAGATACCTGAGCTCTGGCAACCTTTGGAGGGGCCACATTGGGGGTATCGCCGAAAAGCCCGTATGGGTGTTAAATATGTTGAGAAGAAAAACCGGGTATTAGTTGGTTTTAGAGAAAGACGGCATCCTTATTTGGCTGAAATCGATAGTTGTGTGGTGATGCATCCTATTGTCGGTACCAAGCTGGTAGCATTGGGTGAAATGATCGCAGGTTTATCTATTCGAGACAAAATTCCTCAAATAGAAGTCGCCATTGGTGATAAGCAGTGTGTATTGTCTTTTCGTGTCCTTGAACCGGAGACGGCAGAAGATCAAGAGAAGATGCGTCTTTTTGGGCAGCAACATAACATGAGTTTATGTGTGCAATCTAAAGGCCCGGACACGATTGTGCCTTTAAACGGTGAACCTGAAGTGATTCCGATGTACGCTTTACCTGACCAAGGTATTGAGTTTAAATTTAGACCGGCTATGTTTACTCAGGTTAATTACGAAATTAACAAACAAATGATTAACCGGGTCTTGGAAACTTTGGATTTAAATGAAAATGATACCGTTCTGGATTTGTTTTGTGGCTTAGGTAACTTTACCTTGCCCATGGCAAAGTTTGCCGGACTCGTGGTGGGTATTGAAGGCGATCAACCGCTGGTTAATCATGCTAAAGAAAATGCGCGCTACAACAATATCAGCAATGTTGAGTTTTACGCGGCTGACTTAAGTAAAGATATCAGTGATCAACCCTGGGCTAATCGGAAATATAACAAAATCATGTTAGACCCTTCTAGAGCAGGGGCCTCTGAGGTTTTAAAGTATTTTAAAAAGTGGCAGCCTGAGCAAATTGTTTATGTTTCCTGTAATCCATCAACATTGGCCCGTGATGCCGGGATTCTTGTGAATGAGCTAGGCTATAAACTGGTTAAAGCCGGGGTGATGGATATGTTTCCTCAGACAGGGCATGTTGAGTCTATCGCGTTGTTTAAGAAATAGGGCTTTTATCAGCAGGGAACGTTATTTGACCGGTTGTGTTGTATTGTCTTTAAATCGGGTCAAAAATTCAGCTTCATCAAGTACTGTAATCCCTAAGGCTTGGGCGTTGGTTAGTTTAGAGCCAGCGTCTTTGCCTGCAACTACACAGCTGGTTTTTTTTGATACCGAACCCGCTACTTTAGCCCCTAAGCTCTCTAGCAATGCCTTCGCTTCACTGCGGGTTAACTGTTCTAGTGTGCCGGTTAATACCCAGGTTTGTCCTACTAAGGGTTGTTCATTAACGGGTTCTTCAATTTCATCAGGCCAGGTCACGCCTGCACTCATAATCGTTGAAATGATGTGCTGATTTTTTTCATCATTAAAAAAGTTCACGACATTTTGAGCCATTACCGGGCCAATATCTGGAACTTGCAGGAGTTCTTCAAGCGAAGCATGAGTTATCGCGTCTAGGGTTTTGAAGTATTTGGCGAGGTATTTAGCGCCTTCTTCACCTATTTCGTGAATACCTAAAGCGCCTATAAAGGTAGCAAGCCGGGTCGTTTTGGATACTTCTATTGAGTCTAAAACATTTTGGGCGCTTTTCTCACCTTGGCCGTCCAACGTAGCTATATCATTAAGGCTGAGTGTGTAAATATCGGCAATTGTTTTGAGAGTGCCATTATTATAAAGTACTTCAATGAGCTTGGTGCCTAGGTTATTAATATTCATAAACTTGCGTGAAGCGTAATGCTTAATACGCTCAGCACCTTGAGCAGGGCAGGTTAAGCCTGCTGTGCAACGGAAGGCGGCTTGTCCAGGCAGTCGTTCAACCGGTGCCTGACAGACGGGACACTGTTCTGGCATGATAATAGGCAGTCTTTGAGTGCCTTGGGTTATCACTTTTACCACTTTGGGAATCACGTCTCCGGCTCTTTGTATTTCTATATCGTCACCAATACACAGACCTAGACGCTCGATTTCATCCATATTGTGTAAGGTGGCATTACTGACGGTAACGCCACCGACAAAGACGGGTGTTAAACGGGCGACGGGGGTTAAAACACCGGTGCGCCCAACCTGAAAATCAACAGCGAGTAACTGGGTGATGTCATTTTGAGCAGGAAACTTTCTGGCGACTGCCCATTTTGGTGAACGGGCAATAAAACCCAAGCGGGTTTGCAGGTTTAAATCATCGACTTTATAAACGATGCCATCAATGTCCATGGGTAGCTGTGCTCTGGCAGCTTCCATGATTTTATAATTGCTCTCAAAGTTTTCAAAGCTTCCTTGAAAAGTATAACAATGTGGGTTTCTTTTAAAGCCTAGTTGCTGTAAATAGCCGAGGATTTCAGAATGTAAAGTAAAGTGGGTGTCACCTTCATAAGCTCCTATCCCGTAAGGAATAAATTGTAAATCCCGCTCGGCAGCAATCTTGGGATTCATTTGCCGAATACTACCCGCGGCCGCATTTCTTGGATTTACAAAGGTCTTGCGATCATTTTCTAGCGCTAGCTTATTTAGTTTTTCAAAGGCTGCTTTGGGCATAAACGCTTCGCCCCGCACGTCCAATTGTTTCGGCGGATTTGCAGTGGCTAATTTAAGCGGAATAGATTTGATGGTTTTAATCGTGTGAGTAACCTCTTCACCTACCTGACCATCACCTCGTGTTGCGGCATAGCTTAAGTGGCCATTTTCATAATGAATAGTAATCGCTAAACCATCCAGTTTAGGCTCGCTAAAAATAGTCAGGTTTGATGCATCGATCTCCAGGTCTTTAGCTGCTTTTTCAAAAAAAGCATTGGTTTCTTCTAGGTTAAAAGCATTAGCCAAAGAGAGCATGCGAACTTGATGTTCTATCTTGGTGTAATCATCTATTGGTTTTGCACCGACCCTCTGGGACGGTGAATCAACAGTGATTAGCTCAGGGTGATCGGCTTCTATGGATAGTAGCTCTTTAAAAACGCGATCATACTCAGCATCTGGAACCATGGGATTATCCAGCACGTAATAGGCATGATCCCATTGGTTTATTTTAGCGATTAAATCGGTATAGTCGGTGTTCAAGAGGGTGATTTTCGGATTTAGTGGAGTAAACGGTTTAAAAGGGGGAGGATTAAACCGTTTACACGATTGTTATAAACTTAAGCGAAGTGCCTGGATAGTGGCATCGGTTAGTTTACGTTTATGATGATCAAGGATAGTTCCATCTAATTCTATAGCCAATAGCTGTAAGGTTTCAATGTAGTCATCAAAAATAGCTTGGGCATTATCCAGCACGCCAGGCTGCATAAAAAAGACTAAGCCCGGTGTGTAAAAAGATTCTATGTCTTCATCAGGAAATATTCCGGTTCCAATCATACTGGCAACACCATAATCGACTAATCGTTTAGCATCCAGGCGTTCATAAATTTTTAAACTGCCATATTCAAGTCCAACAATGCTAAAGGCATTGACTAAGTCAATCCCATTAAAACCCTCATTGGCATTAGCTATAAGGCTAAACTGGATGATGGCTGGAGCAGATATCCGTGGAGAGTGTTCAAGATCATCATCACTATCGTAAAAATCATCATCTTGCTGAAGGGTGTGGACAGGACCCACATCATCGTCTTCTAAAGAAAAAGACGTTGATTTATTATCCTTAGAAGCATATCTTTTGCCAGGTTTGTTAATCCCTAGAAAATCAAAATCTTCGTCTTCTTGTAGCTTTCTATTTCTTAAATAACTCCAAGCCAATAGACCCATGACAATTATTAGACCCGTTCCAATAATTACAACTCTTAATAGTTCTTTATCCATTAGATTTCCGCCAGACTCACTGCTTCTTCAATATCAACTGCGACCATTCGGGACACACCCGGTTCTTTCATCGTGACACCGGCCAATTGTTTTGCAATTTCCATAGTGACTTTATTATGAGAAATATACAAAAATTGTACAGATGACGACATCTCTTCTACCATTTTTGAAAACCGTCCGACATTCGCATCGTCAAGTGGGGCATCAACCTCATCTAATAAGCAGAAAGGTGCTGGATTCAGTTCAAAAATTGAAAACACCAAAGCGACAGCTGTTAATGCTTTTTCTCCACCTGATAGCAAATGAATTGAGCTGTTTCGCTTTCCAGGAGGTCTAGCAATAATGTTTACACCTGATTCTAACAAATCTTGCTCGGTTAATTCCAGATAAGCTTGTCCACCACCAAATAACTTTGGGAATTTTTCTTGTAATCCGGTGTTTATTTTATCGAATGTTTCTTTAAAACGCAGCCTACTTTCTTTATCAATTTTATTAATCGCCTGATCCAGTATTTGCAATGCCTCAATTAAGTCAGCATGTTGTTCATTCAGGAAGTTCATGCGCTCTGATTGGGCTTTATATTCTTCTATGGCGGTCAGGTTAATAGTCCCTAAGCGCTCAATTTGATTTGTTAATTCGTCAACTTTAATTTTCCAGTTTAATTCTTCGGCCTGTTCGGGTAATGTCTTCAAAACGTGCTCAGCGTTTGCATCAATTTCTTTAAGTTGTTCATTAATGGTCTGCTGACGCACTTTACATTCTTGCAACTCAAACCGGATTGTATCAAGACCTTCTTTCTGTTTTTCTAGCGCTCGTTGTGTGAAAGACTGTTGTTCTGATAATCGGGTAATTTCAGCTTCAATAGCCTCTTGTAACTGGCGTTGTGCTTTTAGATTAACCTCTATTTTATCTTTTTCGAGGGTTTTTTGCTTGAGTTGTTCTTTTTCATTATCCAGAGGAGAGCGTGTTTGTTGCAACTTATTTTCAAGCGTAGCTAACCACTCAACAGACTGTTGATGTTGGAATTTGAGTCGATCAATTTGTTTAATGGTTGAGTTTTCAGAGCTACGTAAGGAGTCAATTTTTGCTTTTAGTGCATAGGTTTGCTGCATGGCTTCATTAACAGCCCGTTCGGTATTGTTCTGTTGAAGCTGTAAACGCTGATGAGCCTCTTCAAGTTTTAGCTTGATGTCTTCTTGCTGCTCTAATGTCGCTTCAGCTTCTTCCTGTAACAATCTGGATTCAGCCATTATCTCGGTATTTTCACTTATTTCACGCATTATTTCTTCAAGATCATTCGCAATTTGTTCAAGGCGGCGTTGCTGATGTTCCCAGCGCGTCGAGTAAGCGCTGAACTCCGCACTCTTTGAAGAGAGTTCCGCACCCAGCTTATTATCTTGCTGCTGGATAGATTCGCGTAAGATTTCAGCCTCTTTTAACTCAAGCTCAGTGCTGGATAATTGATCCTCAAGGTTATAAATTTCTTGAGCCAATTCTTCTTGACGGCTTTTCAACAACCGTAATTCTTTTTCACGCTGCAAAACACCCACTTTACTATCTTTGGTGTGCATTACCTTTAACCAGTTCGGGCCAAACCAAGTGCCTTCTGGCGTGATAACGGACTCGTGAGCACTCATTTCCTCCGCTAAGGCGATGGCGGCTTCATTAGTGTCGGCACAGTAAATATCGCCTAATAAGGAGCTAATATCCCAAGGTGCTTTAATCTTATTCAGTAGTAAAGATGAGGTGAATTGGCTGTCAGCTAAGTCATTCTTTATGGCCTTTTCAACATTGAACAGAGTTACTGATTCCTTATTTAAACGTTCTAAACCATGAAAAACAGATTCGGGATTAGCTATGCAAATAGCTTCTAAATAATTACCCAATGCGGTTTCAACAGCAGTATCCCATCCAGAATCAACGTCTAAAAACTCAGCTAGGCGTTGGTTATCAGCTAGATTCATGGATTCTAGCCACGCTGATAAATTCTTATTATCTTTACCCATTGCATGTTGTTGCAATAACTCTAATGAAGTTATTTTACCTTTGATACTATGGCTCTCTGAACGACGAGTATGAAGAGCGTCATGGAACTGCTTTATCTGTTGGCGTTGTTCACGAATTTGATGATGTAATTGTTCTAATTGAGCCTGAAAATCATCTCGTTGAAAGCCTATAATCTCAATATCTGCATCCAGGGTTTCAAGGTCTGTTTGTAATTCACTGGTCGCCAGTTCGTCTTGTTCGTTTTTTAATTTATCCTGGCGAATCTGTAATTGACGAAGCTGATTTTCTAGCTGGATCATTTTGGTCTTATGTACTTCAGCTTGTTCTTTGTTTTCAGAACTCAAGAATCGATAATCTTCCCATTGAACTTGCCATGCTGCTTTTTGTTGAAGGATATCTTGTTGAAGTTGCAAAACATCAGTCTGTTTGTCTTCGGCAATCTGGAGGTCTTCTTCAGCTTCTAAAAGAGCTTGTTTTAACTCTTCTAAAGTTTGCAAGTCAGACTCTAGCTGATTTAATGATTGCTCGGCCTGAAGTTTTGTACGCTTAATTTCATGCAGGGTTTCTTCGTAGCTGACTTCATGATGTTTAATGGCTTGCTGTAAACCACTTACTTCAGCAACGATCGTATAATAATCTCCTTGGGCTTTATTAAACAGCTGTTGTTGGGCTTTATGATCTGCGCGTTTTATTTCGACCACTTTTTCAATGTCACGTACCTCTACGAATAAACGGTTATGTTCGTTAGCGACCTCATGAAGCTTTATTTCCAGTTGTTTGCTGGTTTGATAAAACGCATTCCAGCGCATCGCCAATAATTCGAGTCTAAACTGGCGCTCCTGTTTTTTCAGCGCCGTATATTTCTCTGCTTTCTCTGCTTGCTTTTGTAAATGCTTCAGTTGCTTTTCAACTTCTTCCCGCAAATCATCAAGTCGTTCGAGATTTTCACGGGTGTGTTTCATCCGGGTTTCTGTTTCGCTACGCCGCTCTTTGTATTTTGAAATACCCGCAGCTTCTTCAATATGTACTCTGAGCTCATCGGGCTTGGCCTCAACCATGCGAGAGATGGTGCCTTGTTCTATAATCGCATAGCTTCTTGAACCTAAACCGGTTCCTAAAAATAAATCAGTAATATCTTTACGTCGACAGCGTGAGCCATTAAGCAAAAATAAGGATTGACCATCTCGGCTCACTTGACGCTTGATAGCAATGGAATCGTATTGTGCATATTCGCCACCTAATTTACCGGCAGAATTATCAAAGATGAGTTCTACAGAGGCAGTGCTGACGGGTTTTCTACCGGATGAGCCATTAAAGATGACATCAGCCATGTTACCACCGCGTAAGTGTTTGGCAGAGCTTTCGCCCATAACCCAACGCACGGCATCAATAATATTGGATTTACCGCAACCATTGGGACCCACTATAGCGGTTAGGTTTCCGTGTATGGGGATGACTGTCGGATCAACAAATGATTTAAAGCCCGAAAGTTTAATCTTCTCCAACTTCATAACTGATTATAAACGTCCTGTATTTTGGTTAAAAAACGTAGCATTATCGATGAGTTTACATTAAATTTCGACTGTTCTGTTAACAATGGGGGGGGGCACTCCAATGCCATTAAGTTAAGGAGGTCAGTAGTAACTTTAGTGTAGAGTATCCGAGGGGGCAATCCCCTTTTCCCGGAGGAGTAGGGTGCTCACATCAACTTTATCAAAGGTATAGTGTTCACCACAAAACTCGCAGCCCACTTCAATTTTGCCTTGTTCTTTCAATATGGATTCTAGTTCCTCTGCGCCCAATGCCCGTAAGGTTCTTTCAATTCTGGGACGACCGCAAGAACATTCAAACTGGACAGGTTCACTATCAAACAATCTGATCTGATCTTCATTAAACAGATTGTAAAGGAGTTGTTCACAATCCCAGGCTAACAATTCTTTTTCTGTAATGGTATTGGCTAAAATCTCAATGCGCTCCCATCCCGTTTTATCGGTAGCTTGAGCAGGTAATTCTTGTAGCAGCAAACCCACCGCATAAGTTTCATTAGCAATTAGCCACAGCCGGGTATTGAGCTGCTCGGATTGCTCAAAGTAAGTTTGTAAGGCGGCGGCTAGATTTTCGCCCTCTAAGGGTACAATACCCTGGTAAGGTTGTCCCTCATCGGGCTCAATGGTTAACACTAATTGACCTTTACCAAAGGTTGATTCCAGTGAGCCGTTGTTAACGTCGTCATTACAACGGATTAATCCACGAATTTTCTTATCGTGAGTTGATTGGGCAACCAGTGCTTTAAAGTCACCATCACCTTGAGCCTGAAGTATCATTGAGCCTTTGAATTTGATAGTAGCTGAGAGCATAACAACAGCCGCTAAACCTTGCCCTAATAGTAATTGGGCATTCTCAGGACCTTGTTGATGTTGCTTGGCTATTTGCCAACTGGTGGTGAGTTTTACCCACTCCCCACGGATACCTAATGATTCAAATATAAATCTGCGTAAGACATCTTGCTCTATCATTTATCTCTCTTTAAAAGTTGGGTTGCTATAATCAAAAAAAACAGTAAGATGAAAATGAATAATAACTCACTAGCTACCAAAATATTATAGGTTATGATTTTAACATCAAAAAAGCTTACTTTACCTGAACCTTCAAAAGCATTGCCGGGAAGAGATACTCCCATGGTGATTACAAATGTGCATTTTGTAACGGGTTATCCGATTGCGCCGCCTTTTCCTGCCCATTTACACGAGGCCTGTTTTGGTATGGGATGTTTTTGGGGCGTTGAACGAAGATTCTGGCAAAAGCAGGGAGTAATCAGTACTGCAGTAGGATATAGTGGTGGTTATACACCTAATCCTACCTATGAGGAAGTGTGTACCGGATTAACTGGACATAATGAAGTAGTTAAAGTTATATATGATCCAGAAATAATAGCTTACTCTGAGCTACTCAGAGTGTTCTGGACCTCGCATAATCCGACTCAAGGCATGAAACAAGGCAATGACGTGGGAACACAATATCGCTCAGGAATTTATACTAATAGTGAAGCACAGCTTGGTGAGGCATTAGCGTCAAAACATGATTATCAGGTGCTTTTAACTCAGGCAGGCTTTGACTCAATAACTACAGAAATTAGATCGGCAGATGTTTTTTATTACGCGGAAGATTATCATCAGCAATATCTTGCTAAAGAACCCATGGGGTATTGTGGCTTGAAAGGCTTAGGTGTTAATTTTGCGTAACATTTTACGGTATGACCGATAAAAAAAAGGCGGTAATTAAACCGCCTTAAAAACTATTAGGAGTGATATAACGCAACTTTCAGCTAAAAGCTTTTATAAAGCTTTAAAAGTTAGCTTAATAATATCAATAGCTAATGCAAATAAAAATGTGACATATTGTCGCAGATGACTTTTTAGAGTATAAGGCATAAAAACCTTTCTCTCTTAAATTCATTTTTATCTATTAAATGCTTTCACATATATCACCAAAATCAGAAGTATCCCTTCGGCAAAATTTAAAGTGGTTGTATATTCTTAGGAATTTGATGATATGTTGTGAAGTATTGCTGATTGTTTTATCTGTGCATGGACTTGGAATACGCTTGCCCGAACAGCAGCTTTGGCTGGTCGTTTTAGCAACCGGTGCAGCTAATTTATATACATCAATGCGTATGCAGGCCGATGATCTGGTGACAGAGCTGGAGATTTTCTCCCAAATATCCCTTGATGTTTTTGCTATTGCCGCTTTGTTATATTTAACGGGGGGCGCTTCAAATCCAATTACCTGGGTGTTTTTGCTACCCCTTATTATCACCGCTATCATGTTGCCGCAGGCGTATGCGTGGTATATGGTCATATTGACCACATCCCTGTATACGATGTTAATTGCTTTTAACGTCCCCTTGCCATCGATAGAGCCACATATGCCTGATCCGGAACTCATGAAATCTGATGCAGAGGGCTATCTATTGCTACAACATGCCCATGTAATGAATGATAAAAGTTATTTTAGCTTACATATGTTTGGGATGTGGTTCGGATTTGTATTTAGTGCGGGTTTAGTCGCATTTTTTGTTGTTGAGCTGGCTAGAACTTTGAGGGTTCAGGAAAGAAGTCTTGCCAAGGCACGGGAGAATGCATTAAGAGATGAAAGAGTGATTGCTTTGGGTACTCTGGCTGCCAGTGCTGCTCATGATATGGGAACGCCTTTGGGTACTATAGCGATAGTTTCTCATGAGTTGGGTCAAGAATACCCCAGCCATCGTTATCCAGAACTCTACGAAAAGATGTCTATCATTCAACAGCAAATTAATCGATGCAAGGAAGCGCTTTCAGTAATGTCTGCGTCTGCTGGGGAAGTGCGCGCTGAATCAGGTAGTGTAATGTTATTGATAGATTATATAGATGATGTCATCAACCAATGGAGAACCCATGAATCAGGAGTTAAACTCAATTATTTTATTGATCCCCATGTCGAAACAGATGCTAAAATCATCGCCGAGCGCACCTTAACGCATTCGTTGATTAACATTTTAAATAATGCCGCTGAAGCGTCACCGCCTGAATTGGGTATTGAGTTTCACGCTAGTTGGGATTTAAATAATATCGAGATCAAAATAAGAGACTTTGGTCCTGGCTTTCCACCCGAGATCGTTGAGTTTGCAGGTAAACAACCGGTTATCAGCAAAAAACGTGGCTTAGGAGTTGGTTTATTTTTGACGTACTCCACAATTACCCGTTTAGGCGGTATCATTAAACATTACAATAGCGATTCTGGGGGGGCTATTGTTGAAATTACACTCCCTCTCTTAAATACAGAGACTACTGATGACCATTTTGGAAACGGATAATCCTCGCTTGTTGCTTGTTGATGATGATGAAACATTTTGTAAGGTTTTAAAATCAGCCCTGGAGAAAAGAAATTACGATGTCGTAATGGCCACTAATGTTGCTGATGGTATTTTTATGGCTGAAAAGCATATTCCTGAATATGCGGTTATTGATTTGCGTATCGGTTATGAATCAGGCTTAGAGTTGGTAAAAAAGCTGATTTCATTAGATGATAATACCCGAATTGTTATGCTGACAGGATTTGCCAGTATCGCGACGGCTGTTGAAGCGATAAAACTTGGGGCGATTCATTATTTAACCAAGCCTGCCAACGCTGATGAAATTGTGACCGCCTTGAGTAAAAATGAAGGTGATTCCTCGGTTCTGATTAGTGAAAACCCACTTTCGGTAAAGCGCTTGGAATGGGAGCATTTGCAGAAAGTATTGATGCAACATGATGGTAACATTTCTGCGGCGGCAAGAGCTTTAAATATGCACAGGCGGACATTGCAAAGAAAGCTGGACAAGAAACCAGTAAGAGAATAATTGAGTTGATATATTCAAAAGAAATATTTGATCAGGACTGTCGTCAATGCAAACGGCTAAATGATTTTTTATGTGAGGTTAAACAAAAATTCCCTGCCTATCATGCACGTCCTGTTGCCCCATTTGGCGATGAAAATCCTAGGCTATTAATTGTCGGTTTAGCTCCAGGCTTACATGGTGCTAATGCAACGGGTCGACCTTTTACCCTGGATTATGCGGGCTTGTTGCTTTATGAAGCCCTGTATGAATTTGGTTACAGTAATCAATTAAAATCTGAATCATTAGACGATGGCTTGGAGCTTAAAGGCTGTCGAATTACAAATGCTGTTAAATGTTTACCGCCGCAAAATAAACCGACTGGTCATGAAATAACTCAGTGTAATCAGTTTTTGGCTGCTGAATTAAATACACTAGCTAATAACGCTGTTATTCTTGCGTTAGGAACTGTTGCTCATCTAGCTGTGTTAAAAGCTTATAACTTAAAGTCGAGTAATGTGCCTTTTTCACATAATGCGGTTCATCAACTATCAAACGGCCAAATATTAATAGATTCTTATCATACCAGTCGTTATAACGTACAAACAAAGCGTCTGACGAAGGACATGTTTTCAGATGTGTTTCGTAGAATAGAGCTTCTGTTAGGCGCTTAAACAGTGGGTGGTCTGCTCAACGAGGTTGTTAGTTATTCAGGATTGTTAAATAAATAATCTCAGTGGGTAATGTTTAATTACGTATTAATACGCATACTTTCAATAATAATACTATGGTATAAGTGTTGCTCCAAGTTTGATCTATAGTTCTAGTATTTTGATTTGCTCATAACTTGGGTTTCCATCGTTCGACTAAAACAGTATCATAATTTATCCGTATACATAAGCCGGTATCCCCATTTATTGTGATTTGATTTTTTACTCCCAAGAGAATTTACTCATGAACAATTTATCAGTTACAAAAAAAATAATGCCAGGTTTTACGTTAATTGAATTAATGATCGTGGTCGCGATTATTGGTATCTTGGCTGCAGTCGCAGTACCTGCTTATCAGGATTACACGATTAAAGCCAAGGTAACAGAAGCCGTCAGTTTAGCTACACCTGCATTGACAGCGATTAGCGTGGCGTGTAGTGAGGGTACTTTAGGCAGTACCGCTGTCGATAATGCCTCTTTAAATTTAGGCGTTGCCACTGCTATTAATGGAAAGTACACCACATCGGTGACAGCTGTTGGTGCAGCGACAACAGGAACGTCGGTAGTTTTGTCTGGCACAGTGACGATAGTGTTGAAAGCCATTGGCTCGGGTGTCGTAGCGGGTGACTCTATTGTCTACACAGCGGCCTGTAGTCCAGATGCCGGAACCTCTTGGACAGTGGCCGGTACAGGTACAAATATCAGTAAGTACTTGCCAAAAGTTTAGTTTATATCAACTTCAAACCATCTATGCTTGCATTGAACCAGATGGTTTGAATCTTTTCTTCAGCTTCGAAGCTGGTTGTTTTCAACCTGAAATGAATGATTAATCGGTTTATTTCTACTTTCGGGTTGGAACTATTTTGAGTCAATATCATCTGAACTATTGAATTTAAAGACTTGGATATTTGTGGTCTGCTAATTGCTTAATAATTATCCAAGATTCCTTAATTATATCCTGTAGCATTCAATAGAGATTTTTACTGCCCTTTTCTAAGATGTTATTTGATTGAATAGCGAAAGATTGAAGAATGTCTTTTTGCTTTATGTGGTCGAAGTCAATTTTTGTGAATGCCGCTGACGCGGTATGGAGAACTCTATGAAAAAGATTATGATTGTACTGATGAGGTTGGCTATGGTTCTTATCGTATTGATGGCCAGTAATTACACTTGGGCACGCGGCGGTGGCGGACACGGCGGCGGAGGATTTGGCGGCGGTGGTGGTCACTTTGGTGGCGGTGGCGGTCATTTCTATGGAGGTGGCGGATATGGTGGATATGGTCGTGGCGCTTATTACGGTGGTATAGGCTTAGGATTGGGTATAGGTTATGGTTTGGGCTACTACGGTGGATATCCTTATTATGGATATGGAGGCTATCCTTATTATTCATATCCCCAAGTTGCTCAAGTACCGGTTGCACCGCCTGTTTATATTCAACAAGCTCCCCCAGTCACTCAACAATATCCAGAGGGTTATTGGTATTATTGCAGCAATCCTCAAGGTTATTATCCCTATATCAAAACCTGCCCCAATGGTTGGCAACAAGTTGAGCCTACCCCCCCTGCACCACGCTAAGGAGTTTCATATGTCACGTTCATTTATATTAGTTTTAGTTATTGCTCTGTTTGCCATAACAGGCTGTGCAAGTTTACCCACCGGTCCTGGCGTTATGGTGTTACCAGGAACAGGGCTGACGTTTGATCGGTTTCGTAATGATGATGCGGTTTGTCAGCAATATGCTTTTTCTCAGATAGGAGGTATAAGTCCTGGTCAGGCAGGTGTGAATAATGGAATTGCCAGTGCTGCAGTCGGCACGGCAGTTGGTGCTGCAGCTGGAGCAGCAATAGGTGGGGGGCCAGGTGCTGCAATAGGTGCGGGTGCGGGTTTGGTAGGAGGAAGTTTAGTCGGCACCGGTGTGTCAAATAACACAATGTATGCTGATCAACAGCGCTATGATGCAGCCTATATTCAATGTATGTATGCTAAAGGTCATCAAGTACCCGTGGTGGGTCAATTCTCTGGCGCAACCAGTTCACCCTACACAGTCCACCCTTCAACCGTTCCACCTCCACCGCCTTCTGGTGCCATTAATACAGCGCCAAGCAGTTCTATACCTACTCCACCTGCGGGAACACCGCCTGCTCCACCAACGCAATAAGGCGTTAACTTTAGTTTTTTAGGGTACAAAACAGCTCTATGTTTGGGTACCCTAGAAAAATTGCTTGGTTATCTCAGCAGAATGATTTATTTTCTTAGCATACACAATAAATTGTTGTATAAGCGCTGTTTAAGAATTAGACAGGTATGTAAAACGAATCAGAGAAACTAAAGTGGCTAACGAGAAATTAAAAAAAGCATGTACTCGTCAAGAACTTGAAAATATTAGTTATTTGACAATCGCAATTCGCTATAAAAAACAGCCTGTTTCGGCCATTATTTTTCTCTTTGAGAATATTGCCTATGCATACATTAATGTTTGTATGCATATGCAGCGGCTATTAAATTGTGAGCGGGATGCGATTTTTGATGAAACTGGAAAATATTTACGCTGTTCAATGCACGGGTTTGTTTTTGATCCAAAAACGGGCGAATGTCAAAGTCCGGTTTGTTTTGGACAACGATTGCAGACGCTTCGATTGCAAGAACTAGAGGGTGTTTTTTATTTTGCCGAGAAACATTTAACACTCAATGAGGATGACCATGATTGAGGAACTTGCTGTGGTGGTAAAAATAGAAAATCAGCAAGTCTGGGTTACCAGTGGGTCAAATAGTGCTTGTGGAGGTTGCCAACAAAAAACTTCATGTACAACGAATGCTCTGAACAGCGTAATAAAGAAAAAGCAAGTCCCAGTTGATTCAGATATTCAATTAAAAGTGGGTGATGAAGTTATTGTTGCAATTGATGAAAGTCTGTTATTGCGTGCCTCTTTGCTTTTATATCTTTTGCCGTTGATTTTCCTTTTTTTTGGGGCTGGAATAGCCAATGGAATGTTACCAGTAGAAACGCCAAATCTAGATTTATGGATTGCCAGCAGTGCTTTATTGAGCTTCTTGTTTTCATTGTGGTTAATAAATAGAGCACAAAGCATGTTGATACTTAATTACTATGCTCGACCTGTGGTGCTAAGAAAGAATTAACGAGAAACGGAAATAACCTATTTTTGAGCTTTGCAATGAATTCAACGTGACAGAAGCATTATTTCCGCGTACAACTCTTCGTATGGTGTTCAAATTGCGGTCGAATTAAATTCCCTAGAGGTCAGGGTGTTTGAGCATCGTTAATATCGACCTCGTTGCTGAAGATATCGAGCTGATTATCGGTGCTAGCGACAGCGTCCAACAGGATTATTGAGTCTTAGAGCTTAGAATTTAACATTGCTCCAGTTAAATTATATTTATGTTGACAGTCATCCAATAGGGCGAATAGCTTATGGCTTAGAACTTATCGGTTAACAGCTTTTCTGCCAGTAACCAAATCGAATAAGTCGGCCTAAGCTGAAGATATTCTTGACCGCTTTTAAGTTGCCATAGGGCATGTGTTTTCACGAAGCGCTTTTTGCGTAGTGAAAATGCAGGCATTACGAAATGGCGTAAAGTCATTGCGAAACTATGCGACACACCCCTTGTTGGGTGTATAGCGAGTGTAGCAGGACGAATTGGGGCCGCCAAAGGCAATAGCGGTCGCGTGATTTTTGCTGATTTTTTCCAGCAGGAAGCCCGGAAAAATCTTTCGCAAAAATAGCGACTCCCCGGAACAACCCGACCAATGATTTGGCTTATCTGGAGTACCCACTCAGTGACCCCAAAAGCGACTCCAAACACCTACTCAACCACTGAGCTAACATTTTAGAGTGCTTCAAAAGTCCATTTGAACTGCTGGAGAATCAGTCATTTTCTCTTTTTAAAACGGCCCAGAGCTTCAACATAACTTTGAAGTGCTTTAAAGGGTTGGACAAATTGTTCAAAGTAAATTTACAAAAATCCACCGACCTTTTGCACCTATCAAGTGGGTCTTTCCAGCGCTTCCCCAAACAGCGCCAGCACTACAACGTATCTCACTACCGCTCATAAGTCATCATTTTAACACTGTCATGACTTCCTAGCGCTATATCAAATTGCTCAAATAACACTGTAGACTGGGCCAGTCATTCATCGTTTCGGCTAGAGGCATATTGATAGTGGCGGGACACTAAAAAATCATTGCAGACTGTTCATTAAGTTCTGCATCGCGCCTTAAATTGATCACTTCAAAGGACTACCTAATTAAGCCTGGACACGCTGCCAGGCTTAAGTACTCACAAAACACGTCTTAAACTCAAGCGTAATCAATAAATTGCAGTTGCAACTCCGCCTTTAACCACGCTAGCCAATTATCCATACCCTCCCCTGTTTTAGCTGACAAGGACAGTATCTTAATACGCGGATTAACCTGTTTCGCATACTGAATACATTCTTCAACATTAAAATCCAAATGCGGCAATAAATCGATTTTGTTTAAAATCATTAAATTAGCGGCATGAAACATATCAGGATATTTAATGGGTTTATCCTCACCTTCAGTAACCGACAAAACCACGACTTTATGCGCTTCTCCTAAGTCAAAAGCAGAAGGACATACCAGATTACCCACGTTCTCAATAAATAACACACTGTGATCTTGCAACTGCAGCTTTTCCAAGGCATGACCTACTCGATGCGCATCAAGATGACAGCCTTTTCCGGTATTGATTTGTATGGCCTGCACGCCGGTAGAAAGAATACGCTCTGCATCACGTGCCGTCTGCTGATCACCTTCAATCACGGCAATGCCTATTTCATCTTTTAAACGTAATATGGTCTCAGTCAGTAACGTCGTCTTGCCTGAACCTGGGCTTGATACCAGATTTAAGACCAACAGGCCGTGATCGCTAAAGTAACGTCTGTTTTCATGAGCATACTGGTTATTTTTTGCCAATATATCCTGCTCAATCTGCACCATTCTCACCTGGCTTAAACCCGGTGCATGAGAGTGTACAGCCGCATAACTGTGGGTATGATTGTGATCATGTTCATGAGAATGTTCGTGTTCATCTAAATGAACGTGGCCTTCGCCGCAACCGCAGATTCCACACATTATTCCACCTCCAATTCTTTAATTCGCATTTGATCGCCGCCGTTTACCTGTAATTGATGACTGCCACAGTGGGGACAAGGATCATATAATTGTTCCACCGGCACATTAATGCCACAGGGCAAACACCACGCTTGTCCTGGCACGGGTATAATTTCAAGCTTGGCACCCTCGGCCAAAGAGCCTTCCATCACGACGTCAAAACTGAAGCGTAAAGCGTCAATTTCAACACCCGCTAAAGCGCCAATTTCCAACCAGACTGTTCTTACCTTTTGATAGTCCTGAACCTTGGCTTGTTGTTCCAGGGTTTGTAAAATACCTTCACAGAGTGACATTTCATGCATGAGTTGACTGTGCCTTATCGCTGTCGATTAACGTTAAATCATAGTGTACGCAAGGATCAATTGAATTAATCAAGCACTCTGCCTGTTGCCGCAATAACTCTGAGTCATTGGCTTGCAGAGATTTTAAACTCTGTGCGACAACACCTTGGGGATGAAAATTACATTCGGTAGGTGCTACGATACAATAATCCTTGATTCGTCCTTGCCATAATTCTACTCGATGAATGAGTAAGCCGCGTGCGGCTTGAACCTTGCCTAAGCCAATATCCCGCCCAAACTCTTCATTAATCCTAACACAGAAATCGTCGTTGATAGTATTTAACAGCCGCCTTAAATGAGGCAAAACCTGACTCACTTCCAACAATCTAGCCAGTATTCTGACCAACAGGCCATTTTGATGATATAAAGCAATGCTGATCTTGCCCGCTGCCGTCACTCAAACGCGTCCAGTACCCAGCTCGCCGCGCAGAAAATTTCTCCGGCTCAAGTTCAAGTCAGGTGGCCTATCACCGACCAGTAAAGCGTCCAATGCAGACTGTGCCGTCGCCAGTGCATCCGCCTGAGTGGCGAACTGAAACATGGGGGAAAACAATGAGCACTGTGCATAAGCACCCAATCGCTCTTCAACAGCTAGCGTAAACTCAAACACCCCATAAGGAAAAGACTTCTCGAATTTTGCCCCCATATGCAACCCGGCCCAAGCACAATTGAGCCTAGGCATCAGCAACAAATTCATAAACCAGGGTGTGATCAATATCCCCACCCACTCATCATTGACTGGGTTAAAACCTGCCACCTGCACCGACAGTGCATGATTCAGTAACGGCAACCCACACATGCGTTGATCCAATATCTGGTTAAAAACTGTTTCCAGTGTATGAGTCAATTGATTGCTATCTTGCCACGTCATAACGAGTCCTCCAACAATAAAAAATCCTGCTTTTGAGCACCACAAGTGGGACAGTTCCAATGATTAGGTAGCTGTCCAAAGGCAGGTCATAGACATGCCAACAAATTTTACACTCCAATCTGGCTTATAGCCCGCTATTTTGGCATTAAGGTCTACCAACAAGGGCATAGCATTATATGTGTTATTTGGCTGTTTCATGATTGATTAACACAATCTATGCCTGATAAAGCAAGCCGAATAAAACCTTAAAGAACTCAATGAATTTAACAACTGGAGGTCGTTTAATATAAATGACGGTGTCTGCTTTATAACAAATACAACAGTATCTTTATGGATTTGTTCGAAAAATTACAATCCCAACTAATTTTGTATTAAAAAACTTACACACAGGATAATGACGAATGATTTGGTATATAAAATGCTATAGTACATTTCGATACACTCTTATTTGTATCGAACACATGTTACTTTTGTTATTTTTTAGTTGTTCTTTGGAGAGTTTATATGGTTGAAGTAATACTGTTTCTAACGCTGGCTTTTGTAGCTTATCTATTTTTGTCTGATAGCGTTTTAAACCCCTTTAAGAAAAGCAGAACTGATTTTTCAAGTATCGTTATACCTGAAGATTCCACATTAAGAAGACATTTTCTGACTCATTTAAGCACTGAAAATGCCTTGGTTGCCGCTGAGATTCAAAAACGCTTATCAAGATAAGCGTCTATTTCTGCCATATTGTATTTTAAGGCCAGAGGGTGAATGCCTAAAAACTTTACCCGTTATCTTGAATCGCTCACTTCATCATCCATAGGTTTTTGAATCCTCTACTTGTATATTCCTAATGCCTGTTCCAGTAAAACCGGGCCTCCTGTTCTTGTACTGAAACACTTATTGCTTATGTAAAATCAAGTTCTGCCATTTAATTAATCATGATGCCATAAAGACATATTTTGTTTCCTGACTGCACGAACATCAACAATTAATACCCACATTAATTTCTTTTTGGCTTCTTTTTTGCGCTCATGCAATTCCTGATTTAAAAACTGGATACAATAATGCATAGGGTAGACCCTCTTGAAAATTATCCACAGCAAGAACTCAGGAATCTTAGATTTACTATAGCGTAGTTAAAGATGAATTTAATTAATTAATTAGCAAAGCACGACCAGTAAAATCAATCCGGGAATAATACCCAAAATCAACCCAAGCACGATGGCAATCACTTCACCTGTGGAGTAATCACAACCCACTTTACCAACACGGACATGGGCTGCACGATCATTATCAAGCCCTGCAAGCATCATACCTGAGAATTCATCAGCAACTTGCGCCTGTGAGGATGCTACAAGGATTCGGGAACGGGCATCATTAAGCCGAGTTTCAGCATTAAGCAGTTCTTCACTCATGGGCATAAACATACGTGCATTTTCTAGTGAATCGATAGCATCGTCAGTCGGTGCAAGCGCTATTGTCCGCGCTTGATCAATAGTTTCGGCAGTCGCAATTTCTTTTTTCAATTGAACGAGTTCACCGTACTGATCTGCCCCAGAAGTACATGATGACTTAATCAGTTCCAAAGAACCCGCTGAAGGCCAAATATTTGCAGAAGCAGTTTTAGTTTGAATACCTGCACAAAATATTGTGAATACGCAAAAAGCTAAAACCGATATAACTTTCTTACTTTTAATCATGATCATTCCTTTAAAATAGCAAGTGTAGAAACCATACTTATACACCTTATAAAATATTAAGACCGTATAATTTAAGAGACCCACACTGCTTTGGGGCTAAAGGTAAGTTTGACAAAGATACATTTGAAATTCTATAAAGCACTCGGACGACCCGTTTGAAGCTTTTCTACCTGTTCAATCACTTCTTTAAGTTCAGTTATATTTAATTTTGATAAGAGCATTAATCCTGCCCGTAGGACTTCGCTTTTCTTTACATGAACACCAGATGCCAAACAAGTTTTCTTAATCTCTGATATTTTCAGATAATCTTGTTCCGGGAATGAAAAACTATCTCTAATTACCTTTGTTTTATTTGCCTTTTTCTTCTTTGAAGTTGTTTTTATTTCTGACTCAACTGGCGGCTTAATTGATTCAACTAATTCCACCACTTCTTTCTCCTCTATAACAACTTCAATAACATCGACTTCTTTAGGTTTTGCCCTTGTTTTTTTCTTGGTGACTTGAACCTCTGCTGCTTCAATCACCGGCTGTTCCTTTAAAGTCTCGACGACCGATTCTGTTGACTTAGACTTTACCTTACTCATCATTACTTCCCCTATTATTTAATAAAAAAACAGTATATACCGTTTATACTATTTTATAAAAAATAATAAAAGTGCCAGGCTTAGCTCCCTATCATTAATCCAGAAAAAATATTCCACCGGGTGTGACAAATTGCCGCACTTTTTATAGACAACCTATCTATTTCAGTTTACAATGCGCTCACCTTAAGAAAAGGGCTTGGATTGCAGAGTTTCTTGGTCTTTTTGAAGGTGAGGAGGAAAGCGGCCAGTTAATCTGGAAAAACAACATTAATAATCGCTACTCAATTTAAGCTGCAAATCAACACGCAGTCGTCCACCATAATAATAAAAAACAGGACGGAGCCCATGTAATGTGGGCTTTTTTATGCCCGGAAGAAAAGTAATCACTTTAGAATATTGTGCTCCGCAAACTACTCTGGAAACCCTATGTTAAAAATGAAAACAGCCTTTTTTATCGGTGGCTTATTATTGGCTTTATCCTCGGAATGTATGGCAACAACAATAGCTCAGCAGTGGGCCATGGTCACGCAACCAACTTCTGAGATTATAGCGCAAAGCATAGGTAATTATAATGCAGGCTGCATCAGTGGCGCCGTATCTATACCCATAGATGGCGTCGGCTATCAAGTCATGCGATTATCCAGAAAACGCTATTACGGCCACCCCAATTTAAAGCAATTTATTGAAAAACTAGGCCAAAGCGCAGACCATCAGCATCTAGGATCATTACTGATTGGTGATTTAGGGCAACCACGAGGTGGCCCAACTTTAAGCGGACATCGTAGCCATCAAACTGGACTTGATGTTGATATTTGGTTTTTACTATCAAAAAACACGTCGAGCACCCACCTGTCATCCAATGAACGCGAAACGCTTGGCGCACCCTCAATGCTAAAAGCCCAGTCCGATAACATTGATTTAACAAAGTGGTCAAAAGAAAACGAGAAAATCCTGGAGTTAGCGGCACAACAACCTGAAGTTGATCGCATCTTTGTTAATCCCAGTATCAAACGAGAACTCTGCACGCATCTTGCAGACAAAGACTGGTTAAGAAAAATTCGTCCTTGGTGGCAACATGAGGATCATTTTCACGTTCGTTTGAAATGCCCAAACGACAATAAATTCTGCCAGGGACAAGAACCATTACCAACTGGTAACGGTTGCGATTCGGGACTAGCCTGGTGGTTTTCAGAAGAAGCAAAGCATCCCAGCAAACCACAAGCGCCTCCTAAACCGCTGGAACTACCCAAACTCTGCAACAATGTGCTAAACCAATAGCAGAATTAACTTATTTGTTTTTTGTATGCTCTTGTTGTCCAGCAATCAGAATGCGTACCAATTTTCGTAGCCCCTCTGAAGAAATTTCTAGCCCCAGAGGTGCTCCGATTTTCTCAAGCTCATAAATCACATCAGTAGCGGCAATAAAAGTCATATAACGTAAGCCTTGTATTTCTGGCAATGCGCTAGCCAATTTTTTTAATTGCGGCGCCAAACTTTCCCAGGTATGAGTAAAAAATACCCGAACCGGATCCTCTTTATTATTACCCTGCTCCTTCAAACCCTCCTGAAAAGCACTGCGGGATTCCAGCAAGATCTCCGTCAAAGTGTCACCTAGCTCTGGTGACTGAGCATCTTCTGAGGCCTGTTGAATTGCTTTAGTCAAAAAGGCATCCCATTCTTGCCAACTGGCTTGCCATTGCTTTTGCTCCTCTTCACTTAAAGGAGCAACTGATTTTTTAACCGCCACTTGAGTGGGTGTATTAAAAGCTAATTTAATGGCAACACCTGAATCATTGGCATTGGCGCTGGTAAATTTTAAGGTATTAAGCATCTGCTTAACCTCAGAAGCATTTTCTTTAGGTAAAAACCCAGTCACTGTTTTTTCAATATCTGCTCTTGATTCATTTAAATCAACATTAGCAGTAGACAACCTGGGTTCAACAAAACGCTTGATCAAGTCCTGGATTTTATTATTACTCACCGTTCGTCCATCTAAATCGGTAGCCTTCACTTGAGTAACAGGTAAACTCAGCATGGATTGTGAGCCATTTATGGTGGGTATTTGCAAAGTCTCCAGGATACCCGCCCACTCAATAAGGGTAATGCACTGCCCACCGCCCAAGCCGGTTCCGAAACGGGCCCGCACCTGATTCAACAGCTTAATCTGTCCATTCTGACCACTGACTTCAGGGTTCGACAAGGTTAAATAACTACAACCTTGCTTATCATGCCAAAGCTCAGCTGTATTGCCTTCCCCTTTATAAAGCTGGCTCATCAATGTTCTTTTAATAAGACTATAATCCAATTGAATCGGAATTGTAAACTGATCGGCAAAGCCAACATTTACAAAACTCATCAATAAACTAAACACAACACTCAAGCAATATTTGTTCATCAAAAATCCATTAGTAAGCCGGGTATCCCAATACGCTGGATATGTTGGGCATTTTTTCCTTCCTCATAAGCAAGTAATACCCCATCCTTTTGCCAGAGCCTAAACGCCAGTGAATAAGATAAAACACGAATGGGATAATCACGGGGCAACTGTTGTAAATAAGGCTGTATTGTAAAAAAATCACTCGCCCCATATTGCTGCATGATAAAGCGAAGCCCGCCATTAGCAGGGCCTATATTGTAAGCCAATAAACCTAAAAACAAATCACCGTTCATTTGTTCCAGATAATACTTTAACGTTGCGGCCGCCAAAAATGCGTTGTGCCGCGGATTTTGTAGCGAAAGCTGATGTTCTTCAAGTTTCTTGCCCGCACGTTCAATCACTTCTTTGGGTACTTGAGTAATTTGAAATAACCCTTTACCCCCATCAGCACTATCACGAGGCAAAAAAGAGGACTCCGTTGCAGCAACCCCTTGCAATAGATTAGGGTCAATTTCAAACTGCTCAGCCGCTTCAATAATAGCTGAGTTGTAAATTTCGGCACGCTTCAGTATTTTTTGCAATTGCTCCTGATCATAACGACGATAAGCAGCATAGACCTGATGAGCAAGAGTCGCCCGTCCGGCTTCTTGCTTACCTCCCAGTAATGTCCGAAAATGTCCTCGTGCCAATGCAAACTGATCTTGTATTGAAAACCATCCTATTACCAAAGACAGACTAACTGACAATATTGCCGGTAAAAACAAATACTTGGACTTTAACCATTTTCTTAACGTCCACCAACCTATTAAAAAGCCTGCTGTCGCAATAATTAATGCTAATATTCCAACTGCAAAAGGCAACAAACTAGTTAAAAAGCTCGTACCTGAAAATACTTTCGCCGAATAACCTAACAGCACCATAATCGCTGAAACTGCAGCAATCGAAAAACCAAGAACTTCTAAACTATTCCACATAAGCCGATGTTTAATACTAACAACGGGTAATTTAGACGCCTTTTTCTTTGATGGCTTCCTCGTTGATTTCGCTCTTGGCTTTGGACTTGGCTTGGGTTTAGGATTTTGACCAGGATCAGAAACAACTTTAGGCGCAGCCCTCTTTCTAGGTTTAGCCGCAACCTTCTCAGGTACAGGCGTAACCGGATTATTTGACTCAATTGAGTTGTCTGGAGTAGTCATCAAAAATACAGCTTAAAACAGTTAGTCATTATTTATCTCGATACATCCAAGCGACTGCAACAGCAGGAGCGCAATCAGCAATAGTTAAGCCTATTGGGCTGGCAACCTGTTGGAATAACTCAGTAAAATCAATATAAGCAACCCCTAAAGTTTGAGCAATTTGCCTAACTAAAAATCGCCCAACCCCAGCCCCTATTAGAGGATAGGACTTAGAAAAGTCTATACCCTGAAGTCGATACTCACAAGCCTGTTGTATTTTTTGTAATTGTTGCGCACGAATATTTTCGGCAAACAGTCTCCAGCGAGGTAATTCTTCAGGATAAAAATCACTCCCTATCATGCGAGATAAGCGCTTGGCGCTGGCTTTTTTAGTTTTCTCAGCACCATCAGCCGACTCCGTTTGATCATGCCTCTCATCCAGCTCTTCAGTGACCCGATAAACATCAGCCATCGTTGCAAAATACTCTGCCATTATGCCAATAACTTGATTTTGATCGACAGCTGACTGAGCAACGGCCATGACCGCAGTTCTAATAATACCGGTATAAATTAGCTCTTGCGATATTAAGCGCTGATAATCCGTATAACCTTCGGCCTGAACTTGACCTTCCCTGAACAAAAGAATATCGGTGGTCGTACTACCTATATCAATAAAAAGACCATCACACTTTTTTTGAGCTGCAACAGAAGCACTTGCCAACCAATTAGCAGACGCAATCATTTGATAATGCGCTGCATCAATTTGACTATCCTCTAAAAAACCTGCTTCTCCTGCATAGAATAAACAGCGCCCTGGAGATAATAAGGCCAACATAGTTGCTATAATTTTCTTTACACCGTCATTTCGATCTTCAAAAAAATCAACCAACTCCCCGGTCATAGTAATTACATGACAATAATCCAAAATCCCAATCTTTTGCTGGATGTTATGTACAGCTACTTGCAACTGATCCAGGCCTTTCCATAGGGGGCATGGCTCTTGATAAACAGCAACCACTTCAGCATCTAAATTAAGCACAGCCGCCTTCACATGAGCGCCACCTATATCCCAACCTATCGTGTTAATTTGCTTCATATTTCACTGCAATATTTATAGGCTGGTTACAATCGAACTGAATGGCTGTCTCATCTTTTAATAATCGCAGTATATTTTCGGCCACATTGATACCTAATGCTGCTTTAATACCTGCAAAAGAAGTCGTCAATCGAGGATTTATTTCTAACACCAGGATTTGTTCTGGAGTTTCTATTAAATCAATGCCTACATAACCCCATAAGTCAGGCATGGCTTCTGCGATCTTAGCAACGAGAGAGTGATAACTTTCTGACTTTATATCATGATTAACTATTATGTTCACCAGATGATATTGCTGATCGATAATCTCAAAATGCTGATTATTGACGCACAATAACCAGCCTCTCCCTTCTTTAAAAATACAGGATAGACTGGTTTTTTTACCTTGCAGATGAGGCTGAATAATATAACTACCTTTTCTTAAAGCCATCTGCTTAAAGTCTTCTGGTTTGGATAAAATATAACTGTCTCCACAACCTACGCCATCAACCGGCTTAACTATCCATTGCAAATGTCCGTCCCATTCAAAATCGATATACATTTTTGTTGGCACAGTAGCAATACCATGCTGCATAAACAATTGATAGGTATTAAATTTATTTCCAGCAACTCGAACAGCACTGGCAGGAGATGTTAACAATCTCTTACCTGCCGCTTCAACAGCAGCACAAAGGTCTTGTAAAATACCATCCGATTCAGGCGCAATTGGCCACACAGCATCACACTGCTGCATTAATCGAAGAAATTCATCCTTAGTATTTTGAGCCGGAGAAATAAGGCACTGTTCAAATCCTTGTGCGTTAATCATGTCTTTAACCCGCTCATCCATCATAACCAAAATGGATATAGGCGGATCACACCTATGAATCATTACTTCTCTTAAATTATCCAGCAATGCCTGTAACATTAGCATTCCTTCACTTGCCAGAGAAGCAGGAAGTTCCTGATTATTAAAGCCTCCACCAGTGATATACTCAAATACTAAAATTCTCATAAACTCATTTTAACATCAGAATATTAAATCCAGCTTTAACGATGAAAATTATTCCCGTTATTGATCTAAAAGGGGGCGTCGTAGTACATGCCAGGCATGGTCAGCGAGACCATTACCAACCCATTCGTAGCCCACTGTGCCAATCATCAAATACTTACAAAGTGATTGAGGCATTTCTGCGCCTTTATAATTTTGATACCTTCTATATCGCCGACTTAGATGCCATTACTTTACAGGGTAATCATGACGCTTTAATCAAGGACGTATTGACTACTTTTCCACACCTACAATTCTGGATAGATAAGGGTTTTCAACGCCCGACACAATACCCTAAGAATTGTTTACCTATATTAGGCAGCGAGTGTTACAGAGAGGAAGACATCTTCGAACTTGAAGCTTTCAACAAGCACTTTATCCTATCTCTGGATTATTCCAAGTCTGAAGCACTAGGGGCCAAAAACATTTTCCTTAAGCCTTCACTATGGCCTGAATCGATTATCATCATGACCTTAAATCGGGTGGGAAGCGCACAAGGCCCTGACTTAATAAAGCTGAAGGAGTATTGTGAAAAGTATCCTCATAAGAACTTTATTGCTGCCGGAGGCATAAGAAATGGGAGTGATTTAATAGCGCTAAAACAGATAGGTGTACAACAGGCACTGATAGCGAGCGCATTACACTCTGGCGAAATCAACAGAGAAACGATTGAAAAACTATAGACAAAAAAATACCTCAGCAAGCTGAGGTATTTTTAGTATTTGAAACAGGATGCCCTAAAGCATTATGCAATCAAATTAACCCGCTACGTTAGGAGCGAATGGGTGTTTTGCAGAAGATTTAGCAGCAACAACTTCAGCAGCAGTTGGAGTACCTGCTACAGCACGTTGTAAAGCTTCTCTAGTAGCTTGGTAATTGAATTTTTCAATTAACGCATCGTCTTCAGCTTGCCAGTGAATGAATACACCAACAGAGATGAATAAATCATCAGCTTCGTCAGCTGGGATAGTACCGTCTTCAACTGAATCAGCAACCGCTAAAGCAACCGCACGTTGTGCTGGACCAAACATTTGAACAGCTTGTTTAGCACCTTTGATAGTTACTTTGTTGAATAAAATAGTAGCTGGTTTAACTAATAAGTTAGGAGCAACAACCGCTAATAAAGTTGAAAAACCGTCTTTGTTGTTAGTTAAAGCAGTTGCGAACGCAGTTTCAGCAGCTGAACCACGTGGTCCAATGATTAAATCGATGTGAGCGATTTCGTTGCCTTCGCCTACTAAAGATTCGCCTACGCGCAAGTTGTTAATTTTTGCCATGTTTAAAGTTCCTAATTAAAAAAAATGAAAAAATTCGAGTTTATAATATCGAGTTTTTAATTACTACCAACAATTAAGTCGGAAGATTTTTATACGAAGACTTAATTTGAATAATATCTTCTAAAAATACTGTAAATACGGTGGCTACCGTTAAATCCGCCATAGTTCCTGGATTTAAGTGCTTTTCTTTAAGTGCTTTATCTGCACTATAAAACGACGGTAACACCTGTTCTGGCCTTTCAACACTGGACAACTCTTCCGAAAGAGAAGTCATCATCTTTGCTACCATTTCAGTATACTGACTGCCATATTTTCTTTCAATGTGGCTATCAGGAAACTGACATAACAAACCAACATAAACGGAAACAGCAGCCCAATCCTGCTTACCCCATTTTCTCATTGCATTGTAATGGATCAAGATCGCAAAATCAAAAATATCTTGATACATAGTAATGTATTGAAGGGCAATTCTATCCCTGGAGCTTGCTAATCTCATGGACTCAGCCAGATTTTCCGAGGGTTTCCCGGACACATCCTGTGCGTCAGAACGACCTAATCCACCCGGCGATGCCAACACAATCGCCTTAAAAACCCATTCAGCATCTTCGATTGTAGTTGTCGTTAAAACACGCTGTAATGATTGCCTTAAGGTACAATCCGGTTTTCTATCAACGATGGCCTGAATTAAGGGTGCACATAAAAGAATAATGCCTAAATTTGTATTACATGCAACAGCCTCACGCGTCGCCTTGACCGCATAAAATATCTTTTCGCCTAAGGAATAATTAGGATTACACAAAGGTACTGCACTTACCTCTGCACTCAATCTAAAATCAGCAACCGTCATATCATGCCCATCTGCATAAATACTCACGTTACCCGGTTTGAATGCCTGTAGTTCAATATCACAGGCTTGCCGATAAAAATAACCAAGCTGCTCAGCTAACGTCATCATAAAAAAGCGGTTTTATAAAGCTGTACAGTCCACTCCCGGATTAAAGGGACATCAAGTTTTCCATTTACAGCAGTTATAATATTAAACATATTAATTGGTTCATAAATACAAAGACAATGCTACATTTTATAGGATTTCTAAGGTCACATATCGAAATTTTGGGTTTCAATTTTCACTAATTCCGAGTATTAGTGGGAGCTGAATGTCTGTTAAAAGCCGCTTAAGGTATTAATAAGGTAGTTTTTGATATTAAAACGGGTGGGGGTTGCGTCAATAAGGGAGTTTTTGATACCTTGAAGGGCGGGAGTGATATCAATAACCCGGTTTTATTTATTAAATCGACAGTTTTTAAAACCTAAAAGGACGGGGTTAATATCTAAAAACCTGCTTGTAGTATTAAATCGGGGGTTTAGATATCAATAAGGGTTGCTTTACTATCTAAAAGAAGGACTTTGATATCTAAAAGTGTTGAATTGATATCTAAAAGCTTGCTTAAGATATCAATAAGCCTGATTTAAATATCACTAAGTGGCTTTTTAACGTTATAAACCTTTGTTAAGGTATCTTAAAGTGTCATTTAGGTATTATTATTTGCCTAAAACTTAATCTGGCAGGTGTTCTTCATAAGTGGAATGCCTGTCAGATTATCAGTTTAAGCGTTTAACGCCCTTAGTTGATTAGCTTTGATACCGGGACGCAAAAATCGGTAACGCCTGTGGTTGTTACTGCTAAGACTTTAACTTCTAAAATTGACCCTACTTCCAGACCTTCAATAAGAATGTTTGCTTGAGTGGTAAGGCCAGCAGGTCCCCACACGCCTTGTACACCGGCAGCAGATGTAATCCTTTTCTCCCAAGAATAAGCACCCGCGTGCTCAACCGGTTGAGTTGTTGCTTTTGCAGTACCCGAACGCGGGCCATCACTCAGGGTTAATACCTGTTTATCTCTGGCAGCAGGCTGACTGGAAGCGTTAAATCCACTGCTTAAGATTTTAGTTAAATTACCATTGGCTATTCTATTAACATACCCTACCGTGTTTTTAAAAAGTAATGTAGCGGCATCAGCGCTGTCATGCATGGCAGATATAGCAGGATGACTACCATCTGCTGCGGCCAGTATGGCAAGCTCAAGATTATCAACGGCTAACTGAAGAGTCTCTAAAGGAATGTCTGGGGTCGTATAGACGGGGTTGTTGGTTAGGTGGGTAATGACATTCTTAAAGTATGTCGGTTTGGTTTTAATCGGAATGGTTACAAAATCTAACAGCGCTATAATCGTTTTCATTATCTTTCCTTGGTTAATGGGTGGGTTGTCACAGTTAGACAATAGTCCTTTAATTTAATAATAGATATAACTATCTGATTTATTTTTAAATAGCACTTAAAGACACAATCTATTCTGAGTGTTTTTTTGTAATTATTTGACCAACTTATTGATAGATATTGATTTGTTAATAAGCTGTAGATAGTTGCGAGTCATTGTAAGATGTAGCGAATGACTGCATTAAAAACAAAGGAACAAAACCGATCAATCCTACGGAATCCTATGGTTTCTCAAACTGTTGAAATCCAAAGTTTTGACCCAATATATGAGTTTTTTAATGAAGGAATTTTATGGACTTTTTAACGTCAACTATTTTATCTGGTATCGCTTACGACTTACTCAAATGCGGTTTTTTGCTGACAGCAGACAATCTTAAAGATCGATTAAAAGAATGGGTTATAGATGATTCTTCATTATCAGTACTTGCTGGTGAGGTTAATAAACTAAGTTTAACTGATGGAATGAGCGAGTCTGCAATTGAAAAGAGAATCCAGGCTTCGCCCGAACTAATTTCACTCCTTGAAAATATCAAACCAATAGCAGAGGGCAATACCATTATTCAGTCTCACAGCGGCAGTGGTGATAATGTAGGCAGAGATAAAGTAATTCATCAAGGAAGATAAACGATGAGTTCAATAGAGCCAAATATCCCTAATCAGCTTCATAGTGGATCGGGTGATAATATAGCAAGGGATAAAATTGTAAATCAGTATCAAAGCATCGCTCCTGAAGCACTCCAAAAATCTATTGAACTTATACTCTCCGACATTCGCGGAAAAAATCCGGATTCAGCGAAAAATCGCTTAGAAACTATCAAAGCCCTCAGCACACTTGATATAAATAGCGAAATTATTCTTGATAGCCTTTCGTTTCACTTAAATTTACTGGACGATAAAGACAAAAAGAAACTTTTAAGTTCGCTCATTACATTTCTTAAAACACCATCTGATGATTTAACTCGCGATTTATGTCTAGCGACATTGATTCGATTAGAGGTAGAAAGCAATCGAAGTACTGATGCCAGAGAGCGCTATCTTAATATCATCCTCCCTGGCTCTTATTCTAAAGAAGCATTTTTTGAACTTATCGCAACTGCTGATGAGTTAGAAAGTGGATATGAGAAAAATAAAATTAACCTAGAAGAAAGTGAGCTTAATGGCATTGTTCGTGGGTCTTTCAGAATAGAAAATCTGGCATTGGGATTAAAAGCAGCTAATCGTCTAAATGATGTATTCCCATCATTCAACAGTAAAGTATTAGTTGTCCTTGCGAAAGGAATAATTCTTTTAAATAGCAAATTGCAAGAAACCTTTTTCTGGACTATTACGTCAAAATTAAAAGCTGAGCTTATTGATCTAGTTGAAGAATTAGTTTCGTTGATTAATGAATCTAACGGAAAGGATAAACGCTTGTTTAGTGTTGCGGCGTTGAGCTTGCAGTATATGAATGGTGAACATAAGGAATTAAGGGATATTTGCTGGAAATATGTAGGACAATTTGAAGAAATACACTCAGATATAGCCGCTCAACTATATAACATTTATACTAAAAATTCGTCAAAAATTATAGATGGTGTTGTGCGTAACCATATTCAAGCTAATGAGAATAAGGAATATCGTGAACAGCTATTAAGTGATCTATCCTCCTCAAAAGAAATTTCCGTTGATAAATTTGTTATTTTAAAAGACTTTGAAATCAATAAAATCTGTCAATGGGGAAAGTCAGGTGGGGTAATTGTTAGTGAAGAGTCATTAGAGGCTGATTTTCGTAATTTGCAACTCAAGCTTATAGTTTTATCCAGCAGCAATAATAATCGAGCAGAAATTGAAAATATAAGGGATCAAGCTGAGCAGTTTCTTATCACTTACCAGGAAAAATTAGCAAAGCTAAATCCTTTTATATTAATTGAACTAGCTGAAAGTTTGTTACAACATTCAGGGCTTTCTTTTATTGTTTGCGCTCTTTTAAAACCATTGATGCCTTCGTGTGATATTTGGGCGTCGCCAATAACTAGACTTTATTTAAGAGCTTTGTTGCTCAGTGAACAGGTGGCTACGCTTTCAGCTATTTTGAGAGAGATTAATGAAAGTGAATGGGATAGTGAATTATGGATAATTCAAGCTGCGGTGTTTGAGCAATTAGATCAATATCCGCAAGCAATACAAGCTATTGAAAAAGCAATTGAAATTAATAATACTTTATTGGATGGTTGGCTTGCTTTAGTTCGTCTACATAGAAAAGATGAGCATTCTGATGATACTGTGCGTTCGGTTCTGCAAGGTATTCCGCCTGAGGTGTTATCAAAAAAATCAGATATTGCACTTACTCTTTTGATTGAAATTGCTAAAACAGGTGATTTTAATCGAGCTGAAAAGATAATACTTGCATGGTTTATTGAAAATCCTAGTGATTGTGCAAAAGCAATGATCGATTTTCATTTAAGTCTAACGATAGGTGATGCTAATAATAGAGCCTTGCTAGGTTCTGAAAGAGTTGGCGATTGTATCGCAGGTGTCGTTTACACCGAAGACAATCTTCAACATACCAAATTATTAATTGATAACTCTGAACTAAAATACCCAGATCTTTTAGATATAAATTCACCTTTGGGTGCTTTTCTTAACAATTTGGAGACTGAGCAAGTAATACGGAACGGTATGTACGATTATAAGTTAATTGAACGCCTACCCGCTTATGTTGCCGCCTATCGTATTTCATCACAATTAAGACAAAAACAGAATGACGGTAGCGATTGCTTTCACGCCTTTCAAATGCCAACTGATCCAGATGAGATGTTAGCAACTTTTGAAGAAAAGCTTGTTCGAACTCAATATCATCAGGATGATGAAATCTTCAAAAATCCAGTTATGCCAATAAGCTGTAAGGGACATTTTCAAAACCGAGGTGATCCTGTCAAAGCCGCGTTAATACAGTGGACAACAAAGAACTCCATTAAACATTCATTACCTAACTTTGGCGAACGCACTCCGACAAAAGTCATTCTAGATGTCTATGCCATTGCCTATTTAGCCCTTACGGGTTTGGCATTTGGGATGACAAAAACGTCAATTGACTTTGTTATAACTCAGGAAACAAAATATATTATTGAGGATTGGTTAAATGACATAAATCGTGAAGACTATTTAACAATGGGCATTAGACCAGGAGGTGGATTATTTCGGGTGACGGCTGAAGATATAAAACAATCCCCTCAACATCGTCAAATTATAGATGTCCTTAATTTGATTATTACTGAATCTGAAGTAGTGACTCCGGCAATAGCCGATATGCCGCCATTAATTCTTCGCATTCGTGACATGGTTGATGATTCAGTCTATTCCAGTATTAAATTATCTATTAGCAACGATATTCCTTGGTTATGCACTGATGGAATCCTGGCGCAGATTTTTCACTCATTTGGTGGGAAATCGGTAGATACTTTTAACTTATTTGTCGAAATGGGGAGTTCATTAAGTTTTGAACAAAAAAAAGAAGGTCTGTATTTGCATGCACTAGAATGTATCCCGTATGCGCTTACATTTCAGGACGTAAACTTATTAAGTTCGTCAAATGATAAACATGCCTATTATTTTTTAGCAGAACTAATTTATCGATACCCAAAAGCGTTCATAGATACAAATACTGCTGTTGAAGTCTTGTCTTCTATATTGAGTCCCGTGCTAGCGAAGGCTTTTTTGGATGGTGAAATTTTAAATGGTTTAAGAATTAATAATCCAAGAAATAACGGTTATGCTGAAAGGGTTTTCAATGTTTGTTGCTATGTTTCTATGCAATGTAATGATGGTGTTAAAGCGGAAGTAAAGTTAGCAATGCTATTGTTCAATCTATTTACAAGATTTATAGGGATAACTTTAATGACTGAACTAATTTGTTCGTTGGCTACAGAATTTGCAATAGGTCACTTTTTAAGTATTCAAATGATTAACCAGCATACTTCAAAAATGTGTATAGAGCATTCAACTCGTAAGCAAGTCTCAATGAAGTGAGAGCCGCTCTTTTCCCTAGGAGGCTGCCCGAGAGCTAACATGCTTATCATTAGCTATCAACATAATTATTAGTGGTGTTCAATTTACCCTGTTTTTTAAAGTAGATACATATACCGCTTAATAAGATCCTCTGCCAAGACCTTGGCCACGCTAAAATCGCAAACACTTTCTAAACCTTTCCAAGCTGGAATACTATTAACTTCTATCACCGTATAGTGTCCATCCTGGTCTTTAATAATATCCACACCCGCATAATCCATTTCTAAGGTGGCAGTCGCTTTAATCGCTAAAGTCACCATGTCGGAATCTAGCTCAATCCGCTCACAACTCGCCCCTCTAGCCACATTATTCAGCCAGGACTTACCACATCTACGCATCGCCGCTACGGCCCGATCATTGACCACAAACACCCGAATATCAGAAAAACCCTCACCCGCACAATGCACAAAGCGCTGAAAATAATAAACGCCCTGACTACTGGTCAACCACATTAAATCCGTCTTTTTCTCAAGACGCCGAATCCCTGCGCCTTGAGAACCAAACAAAGGTTTGCTAATAACGAAATGACCTAATTTAAGCTCATTTTCAATTATACTCAGAGCCATATCCCGATCTCTTAATACCCACGTTAAGGGAGTTGGTAATCCCGCATTCTGCAATAAGAAACTGGTCATGCCTTTATCAACACTGCGCTCTACCGAATGACCGTTATTGTAAACGGGAATATTCATCCGCTTTAAGGCGTGTAAAAAATCCAGATACAACACCACTTCTTCTAAAGAACCACCCGGCACGCCCCGAACAAACACACCATCAGGCAACGTATCTTCAAAACCGGGAATCACCAACGGCACACGTCCGGGTTGTATTTCAAAACGACAGTCTGTTAACGAAACATAGTCACTGCTATAACCTAACTCAGCAAAGGCAAGTTTCAATTGCTTACCATGCCAACCCGGATCATCCGTAAATATAGCGATACGCCCTTTCACGCTAACCATGCTCCCTGCGCTAACGGGTTATAAACCAAAAGACTGATCTAATAAGGCATTATCTAATTGACCAGCTCTAAAGCTTTTACCGGAGTCAACCGCTGTGACAATCACACTGGCAGGGCTAAATAACATGGCGTCAATTTTAAAGAAGTCATAGTTATATTGCTTAAAGATTTCTGCAAATGGTCTACCGTAATCTTTTGAGGTTGAACTGGGTAAGTCTTTTGCTAATTTTTCAGCATCTTCATCACTACCCTTTACAAACAAATGCACTTGACCGGCAAATAAGATCGCATCATTGGTACGGCCCATCGCTTTAACAAAATTAGGGTGCGGGGGGCATATAGGCGCACTACCACTGCCATCAATAATATTTTCTAAAGGAAAATGTAAGGCATGGGCTTTATGCAACGCCACTTCTAATACTCTAGCAACCACTTGCACCCCACCCGCTAAACTGCTGGTAGGTGTCACAATAATTGTTAATTTTGAAGGATCAAGCTTACATGCCGCCGCTACTTTTTCAATAATCTCAATGGGGGGTACGGCATCATTTTCAACCACCAAAGCGGCGCTATCCGATGAGTCTAAATACGCTAATTCTTTATATAATTCTTCAACAGGCTCTTCTTTACCGTCTCTTACTTTAGTAGCCAAGGCTCTTGCCGGGCCAGATCCTAAGGCGTAGTATTTTTCATGAGACAAACTCCAACCCGCATATTGACTGCCTAAACAACCTAATACGGGATTCCCTGTATGTACATTCACTGATAGCGGCCAATGATTAGTATAAGGGCTATGGCTAATAGAAACTGTACCCAAACCGCCCAAACAAATCTCGGCAATAATGCGACCCGCCTCAATTCCGCCTAGCGCTTTAATACCAGCATCGATAATGGTGCAACCATTTTCCAAAACATCTACTTTGAGACGTAGTTTATCCGCATTATCAATCAAATACTTGACCAGAGGCTGAGTCAATTTATTAACGCTAGCTTTATATTCCATAGTGGTTAAAAACCTTTTAGTAAGTTAAATTGTTTAATCAATAGCTCATCCATCAAGGATGGAGCGTGTTTTTGGCGCGTAATGATACTGCAAACAGGCTGCCCAGTGCGACAAGTAACACCACATCCAGGTAAATCCATGCAGCCATCGGGCCACTTAAAATCATCGGGTATAGTGACATCCTGCGGCGCATAAACCACTTGATAACCTGTAAATCCTTCTTGATTTACGCTAAGATCAACCCATTCACCCTGACTTGCTTTGATATGACCCAGAAGTAAATCGGCATCGTACAACTGCATACTGGCTGAGGGTCTTGGATTAATTTCAAGCACATAAAGACTTTCACCCGCCAATATAAAATCTAGGGAATTAAGTCCTTTTAATCCCCAAAAAAGCACCAGCTTCTGCAGCCAGGAGATTATCAAATTTTTTTGTGTATCCGATATTTCAACGTAATTCATGATACCCGAAAAAATAAATCCCTGAGTCTCACTTAAAGCGGTTGTCCATTGTGTATTAAAACCAATAACCTGGGTTTGATATCCATTAGCCAAAAACAAAACGGAAGACGAGATTCCCTGTTGGTATTTTTGCCAATAAACTGCAGTTTGAGAACATGAGTTTGTAGCATAGTATGTTATACCTACGCCTCCTTGACCTGATAGAGGCTTAACTAACCAACAATCATCAGGCACTGGCTCAGAAAAGCAAATAGCAGGGTAAGAAATAGACAACTGATCCAGCGCAGCAAAAAATACCCGTTTATCCTGAATCCTTACAAAAGTATCTGGTGTATTGCCTAAAATAGTTAAGTGGCGACTTAAATAGCTTAAACTATCCGGATAGTATTCAAAACCGCTACCATACACCATGTATTTGATGGCATACCTATTTATAAACTCATCAACAACTGGTGCCAAGCACTCCACAGCCAACGAAGAGACTTTAAAATAATCTTCAGCAGAAGAAATCGTATCTAGATCAGCAAACAGATCAATAACTAAAGACCTAAGATTAGCTCTTTTTGCCGCCTGTGCTAACATCCGTGCCGAACTGGCAATAATCAGAATGTACTCAGGAATGACTACCGTATTCACAAACTGAAACTATGAAATCAGCGACAATATCGAAGCAATCATGCCACCTTTCTATTGGACTCCGAATTATTTTTTATCTTACGGTTCTCAAAAAACTTCAAACCCGCATAGGTAATCCAGCCGATTGTTACCAAAGCCACCGAAAAACCACCATAAGCAAGCGGCCACGGTATTCCTTCTGTCATCATTGTAAACTCAGACATACCCCCAATCCCCGCCAACACGTTCAAAGGCATAAAAACAACGCTTATCACTGTCAATCTCTTAATGTCTTTATTCTGATTTACATTAATAAAACCAACCGTAGCATCCATTTGGAAGTTAATCTTGTTGAATAAAAAAGCTGTATGCCCATCTAAAGAATCAATGTCTCGTAAGATTTCTCTGACATCATTATGCTGAATCTCTGAAAGAAATTTGCCTCTCATTAAAAAAGATAGCGCACGTCGGGTATCCAAAACATTTCTACGAATGCGTCCATTAAGATCTTCTTCTTCTGCTATTGCAGCCAGTATATTGGCAGCTTCATCATCTGTCATGTGGGAACTGAAGACTTGCCGCCCAACTTCTTCCAATTCCGAATAGACGTCTTCTAAGGCATTAGCAGAATATTCAACTTCAGCTGCATAAAGATCTAACAACACATCTTTAGCTTCAGTCACATAACCAAACTCGGCTCTCGCTCTTAATCGTTGCAAACGGAATACGGGTAACTCTTTATTTCGCACAGAAAACAGGGTATCTTTATTAAGAATGAATGCAACAGCCACGTTTCGAGATTCGTCTTTTCGGTCAAGAAGAAAATCAGAATGTAGATGCACTTCTCCGTTATCTTCTACATAAAACCGCGCACTCGTTTCTAAATCAGTCAACTCTTTTGGGTTAGGCAAATCTACCCCAAACATATCCTTTGCCCAGGCAAGTTGCTCATCATCTGGCATAACCAAATCAACCCAAATAGGTTTAACGTTAACCAGATCTTCTTTAAATTCTATAGGAATCTGACGTAAACGCCCTTCATGAAGATCAAATACTCGAATCATCATTGCTCTATTTTTATGTCTAAAATCAAGCACAAGATCATAACGGATGTCCTCAGAAACCTCCTTACGGATTTCTTCTTTCCTGTCTTCCCGAACTAACTGCCAAACAATTTTACGATCACCAGAAGGCAAAACTTCCAGAATGCGTGCTACTAAAGGATGATCAAATTGATCAAGTAACCGTTGCAACTCAACTTTATTTTGCTTATGAACTAATGTTTCAACCAAGTCATGTCGTGGCATGTCTTGCCGATGAAGTAAATCTTCAACTAACTTATGTCGAGCCAATAACTCCATAACATTAGAGAGTGGCTCTTGAATATCTTTATGATTATTCATTGTTTTCTCACCGTTGAGCGGCATAGTTCATCAATAATTTCTAAACAACAAACACATCACCACCGCTGTTTCTAGCGCTTGTAGCCACAAAACTCAGATTGTCAAAATGAGCAAATCTCTGGATCGCTTCTTGAACAAGAGATTCTGCTAGCTCGATGCTATCTACAGCGCAGAACCCTGTGGGGCCCCATGAAGTTTGACCAATCGCAACAGCACCTTGCTCAGCCAACCATTGCATCGCAACTGCAACTTCTGCACTTGTAAATATCCCGCCTTGAACGGGGGCAAAATGCTCACCCACTGAACTTTGAAGTTGCGTGATTACATCACCAAACTTACCAAGATCATTTTCAGCCACAGCCGGTAATCCTTGCATCAATAATAGATAACATAAGCGCTCTGCCTCACGCTTTGGAAAAATAGGTAACATTTTGAAGGCCTCGATTTCCTGCTGACCGTGTAAACCTTGTCCACGCTGATCAAGTACCAAAATAAAACGCCATGTGTCAGGAATATCCAAATGTACCAATACCGGCGGTGTAATAGTTTTTTCCCCACGCCCACCGTCAACTACCAATCCACCCTGCTCAAAAACGCCGATACCAATACCTGAACGTAAGCCTCTATCCATTAGAGTAGCAATGTCCCGCACGCTTAACCCTAAATTATAAAAAGCATTAAGTGCCGCACCGATTGCCAATGACATTTGCGTCCCAGAACCCAGACCAACATGCTCAGGAATAGCTGATTCTATAATTACAGCCAAATTATCCGGGACATTTAAGGCTTGGCACATCAAAGTCAAACATTTATCGGCTCGCTTTGCAGATGGCCCTGTTACTAAGCGACTAGTTGAATGGGACAGGGATAGTTTTGTTGAGTGCTCATTGAGTGCGACGCCAACACTGCCAAAATGACGATCTAACGATCCGCTTAGATCTATAAAACCCATATGCAACCGAGCTGGAGCAATAACTGAAACTTTAGAATAGTGGCTTATCAAGCTAGTGGTGTAATGTTTGATTGAAAAATGCTCGAATTATACAGTATTAACATCCCTACATACGGACTTAAAAGCAAAAAGAGCTTGTGACAAATCTGCTACCATAAAATCACACAACTCAATGGCCATTAAATCGACTGGCTCTGTTGAAGGCACAAAAACTGAAAATGCTCCTGCTTTTGCTGCCGCCTGAATACCTGAAAAAGAGTCTTCAAGGACTAAACAATCTCTAACAGACACATTTAATCGTTCAGCTGCCTTTAAAAAAATATCAGGCTCAGGCTTACCTTGAATCACATCATCACGAGTAATAATTGTCGCAAACACCTCTTTAATACCAGCCAACTCAAGACACTCTTGAACATTGTTCGCTCTACTATTCGTTGCTAAACAGTAGGGAATCTTGCAGTCATTGATATAGTTCAAAAACTGCTCAAAACCGCGCTTAACCTCTATGCCATCAATAAAAATCTGTTCTCGCCAAAAAAAACCACTGAGTTCATTAAAGGATTTTAAATCGAAATCTTCTCCAAAACTGGCCAAGACTTTTCTTTCTATATCTTTATACTGTAATCCTGACAAGGAATTTAAAAATACCTCTGTAAAATCAAACCCCATTGATTTTGCAGCAGTCTGCCAAGCTTTAAAATAAGTCTTTTCCGTGTCCAAAACTAATCCGTCCATATCAAATATGACTGCAGCAAAATCTGTGAGTTTACGCATGGATAACCTTAATATATTCACCTATCGCTTCACGGCTGGAGCCAACCACGATACGCTTTAAACCTTCCAGTGTTTGCTCTATTTTTCCTGAGACTTCAATCATTTCACCCGCAATCGCTTGACCTGTATACGTCGCAGTAAAACAGACTATAGAATCATACTCTCCATGACACACTTTAAAGACAGCAGGATAATCAAAGGCGTAAGTGTCATCCATAACAAGGCATTGCAGCGTTATCATTCCGCACTTTTGATAACTCATTGTGTCAGTATTTGACGTATCATCAATAAAATTCAAATCAACCTTACGTCCATTGATAAGTGCCTTATTACCTTTTCTTCTTTCATGCCAGACGTACTCAGAAAAACTTAAATGACAAGATCTTCTGTTATAGGAAGAGATCCATTCCTCTTCCGTCAAATCTTGTAATTTATTTTGCCTAATTAACTTAGCAACACTTGCTCTACATTGATGAAAAACATCTCGCCCGTAACAAATTAGATCAATATCGGAGCTTTGCTTTTGCACACCGACCAAGAGTGATCCAGTAATACCGATGTGGGATAAATCCATTCCGATTTCCTGCAATAAGTCACACAATTGAATGAGATCAAGTTCAATTTCATCGTATTGTCTTTTATTCAAAATATACTGCAGACGTTCTCTGGGTTGATAATGTTTAATAATTTTATCAATTGCTACTGCGTGTAACTTAGCATCCAGCAAAGCGGAATAGTATAAGTAGCTTGGGCATTGCTCTTTCAGCAATTCATTCGCTTGGTCGGTATCAACCTTAATCCATGACTCATCTAACTTAATATATCGTAAAAAACAGAGTACCTTACCCTGCTCAATACCATGCGCGACAACTGCGAATATAAATCCTTCATCAGTCTCAATAAAATCCTTAGGTAAAAATATCATTTTATTTCTCTATTATTACGGCACAATGAACTTTGTTGCCGATTAACATTTTCATACGAAAACTTTTACTCCTAAAATTAATGACCGATTGAGTGTTACCTTTATATCCATAAGTTCCCTTATTAATAGAACTAGCCTAGGCTTGCCCTGTAAATTCTCTCACCAACAAATTAATCATACAGCCCTCTATTAACTTCAAATCTATATTTTTATTGAAACTAAAAGCCTAATCACCTATGCTCATAGACTTAAGTTTTAATTTAAACTAAAACTTAAGTGAGCGTTATTATGCCCTAAATCACAACAACAGGAGACTGTATGAAGATTGGTATACCTAAAGAAATTCACCCTGGCGAAAAACGCGTAGCTACGACACCAGAGGCTGCTGCACAAATAATAAAGCTGGGTTTCTCGATCAGTATCGAAACGGGAGCAGGACTTGATGCAAACATTTCAGACGAAGCTTACCAAGCCGCCGGTGTCGAAATTGTAAACGACACCCAAGTACTTTGGCAGCAATCCGATATTATTTTGAAAGTGCGTGCACCCGAACATAATCAAACACTCAATAAAGACGAAGCTGATTTATTATCACCTGGCGCATGTTTAATCAGTTTTATCTGGCCCGCACAAAATGAAGCGCTCATGCAAAAGCTGGCCAATAACCAAGTCACTGTGTTAGCCATGGATAGTGTTCCGCGTATGTCCCGTGCACAAAAGCTGGATGCGTTAAGTTCTATGGCAAATATTGCCGGTTACCGGGCGATTGTTGAAGCTGCGCAATTTTTTGGCCGTTTCTTTACCGGCCAAATCACTGCTGCCGGAAAAATCCCACCGGCTAAAGTACTCGTCATAGGAGCAGGTGTTGCTGGTTTAGCAGCTATTGGTACCGCAAAAGGCATGGGCGCTATCGTCAGATCGTTTGATACTCGACCTGAAGTAAAAGAACAGATTGAAAGTATGGATGCCGAGTTTCTCATGCTCGATTTCAAGGAAGAAGGCGGCGGCACCGGTGGTTATGCAAAAACCATGTCCAAGGAATTTATAGATGCAGAAATGGCATTATTTGCCGAGCAAGCCAAAGAAGTCGACATTATAGTAACCACTGCGTTAATTCCAGGTAAACCAGCGCCTAAATTAATCACTGCTGCCATGGTAGAGTCAATGAAACCCGGTAGCGTTATTGTTGATTTAGCTGCAGAACAAGGGGGTAACTGCGAATTAACTGAAAAGAATCAAGTCGTCGTCAGACATGATGTGACTTTGATTGGATACACCGACTTGCCTAGTCGTTTAGCAAACCAATCTAGCCAGCTTTACGCCACTAACCTGCGACACTTGTTAACGGAGCTTTGTCCTGAAAAGAACGGTGAAATCAATGTTAATATGGAAGATGAGGTCATTCGTGGCACCACGGTGATCAAAGAAGGCAAAATCACTTGGCCACCACCAGCACCGAAACTTTCTGCCAGTCCGACACCACAAAATGCAGCAGTAACGGAAACGCCTAAAGAGTCAATTAAAAAGTCGTTTCTTCCAGTGTTTGTCAAGCAACTACTACCTATTGTTACTGCAGGGTTTATATTGTTTGGAATAGGAGCCGTTGCACCTGAGTCATTCATGACGCATTTTACCGTCTTTGTACTCTCATGCTTCGTCGGTTATCAGGTGATCTGGAATGTTTCACACTCTCTACATACCCCGTTAATGAGCGTAACTAATGCTATTAGTAGTATCATCGTAATAGGTGCCATTGTGCAAATTTCCACCGCTAATTCAACAGTCACTATTCTGGCGGGTTTAGCGATTCTTTTAGCCTCTATCAATATAGTCGGTGGTTTTTTTGTCACCCGCCGTATGTTAGAAATGTTTAGAAAATAACAGGAGATCACAATGTCACACAGTTTAGTTACGATGTCATACATCGTTGCCGCCATCCTGTTCATTCTAAGCCTCAGCGGCTTAAGTAATCAGGAAACGGCTCGTAAAGGTAATTATTACGGCATGTTAGGCATGGCCATTGCCATTATTGCTACCACTTTTAGTGGTTCTGTTACGGCTTTTGGTATTTTAGTCGCCGCCTTAATCGTAGGGGGTGCTATTGGTGCCAAAGCCGCCGCCAAAGTTGAAATGACTCAAATGCCAGAACTGGTTGCGATTATGCACAGCCTGGTCGGTATGGCAGCGGTTTTAGTCGGTTATGCCAACTTTATGGATCATGCGATTTCTATCTCGGGTGTTGAAAAAACCATCCACGAAGTAGAAATTTATATCGGCATTCTCATTGGAGCGGTTACTTTTTCAGGCTCGGTGATTGCTTTTGGTAAACTTAGCGAAAAGATTAGTGGTAAACCTTTGTTATTACCCGGTCGCCACTGGCTAAATCTACTGTTACTGATCGCTGCTATCATCTTAGGTTATGTGTTCTTACAACAAACCGAAGCCGGTGGGGATGCCATTATTCCATTAGCAATTATGACCGGTATTGCCTTAATCTTTGGTATACACATGGTTATGGCTATCGGGGGTGCAGATATGCCGGTGGTTATTTCCATGCTGAATAGTTATTCAGGATGGGCAGCGGCGGCAACTGGGTTTATGCTCAGTAACGACCTATTGATTGTAACCGGCGCTTTAGTGGGCAGTAGCGGTGCTATTTTGAGTTATATCATGTGCCGAGCGATGAACAGACATTTTTTAAGTGTTATTGCAGGTGGATTTGGTACAACTTCAGGTGGAGAATCAGCTGCGATTGAAGGCGAAGTTCAACCAGTTAGTGCAGAGGAAACAGCCCAATTACTTAAAGAAGCCAAAAACATTATGATCATTCCTGGCTACGGCATGGCCGTTGCCCAAGCACAACATACGGTTAATGAAATCACCAAATTATTAAGAGATAAAGGTAAAAAAGTACGCTTTGGTATCCATCCGGTTGCTGGACGTATGCCAGGACACATGAACGTATTATTAGCCGAAGCTAAAGTACCGTATGACATTGTTTTTGAAATGGACGAAATCAATGATGATTTCCCAAATGTAGATGTATCCATTGTCATCGGTGCGAATGACATCGTTAATCCGTCTGCACTGAATGACCCTAATAGTCCAATTGCAGGAATGCCGGTTATAGAATGCTGGAAAGGCGAAACAACTATCGTCTTAAAACGTAGTATGGCATCGGGGTATGCGGGTGTAGGTAATCCATTATTTGTGTTAGAGAATACACGCATGTTATTTGGTGATGCCAATACAACCATGCAGGCAGTATTAAAAGCGTTGAAAGAATAGGTTGCCATTCTGGCCATGCTTTTATGCCATTCATATATCTAATCTATATGGGCATAAATAGCATTGCCAGTTATTCTCTGAATATACCAATATTAACCAAAATGGAATTTAGATATTGATTCAGGCTTCTATAACACTTTAGAATGAATTAAACTAATTTTGGAATATAACCATTTGGAGTCACTTATAAATGCAACATCACTTCGTTAACCGATATTATGCAACAAGCATCATCTTAGTATCACTGCTCTCAGGTTGCGCTTCTGACCCCGCCCCTACACCGGCTTCTCCAATTCTTTCTGGAGATAAAATGATAAGCGAAAGTAAAAATATTGCTAACTTAGGAGACAGGTGGAAAAAAGGAAAGCAATTGATAGACCAAGGAAATCTTCTAATCCGTGATGGTAAAGGCAAAATCGATGAAGGTAATCGCATGATTGATGAAGGCGAAAAAATACAACGAGAAAGTGAAGAAAGTTATAAAAATATTAAACAATAACCGACAATAAACACTCAAAAGAAAGCAAGTGATAAGCTCATGCCATCACTTGCTTTTATCTCACAGAGAAAGCTTATAATTCTCGCGTAGCACTAAATTTGATATCCGGCCATCGCTCTTCTGTCAACTGCAAATTGACTCGACTATTAGCCAAATAAACCAGGTAACCACCCCCATCTTCGGCAAGGTTTTCAAACACTTTCTTTTTAAACTCTTCAAGTTTCGCAGGTTTATCTGAACTCACCCAGCGCACGGTTGAAATAGGAGCCGCATCATAGACGCATTCAACATTATATTCACCTTTCAAGCGAAAGGCCGTTACATCAAACTGCAAAATCCCCACAGCCCCCAGAATTAAATCATTATTTTTTAATGGCTTAAATAACTGTGTAGCGCCTTCTTCGGTTAATTGCACTAAACCCTTTTGCAAGGCCTTAGCCCTTAAAGGATCCTTTAAAATGACCCGGCGAAATAATTCAGGAGCAAAATAAGGAATCCCTCCAAATTTAAGGGCTTCACCCTGAGTAAACGTATCACCTACTTGAATAGTGCCATGATTGTGTAGACCGATGATGTCTCCAGGATAAGCTTCTTCAACACTCTTGCGAGTATCTGCCTGAAAAGTAATCGCATTACTCACCTGAATATTCTTGCCTAAGCGGACATGTTGAATTTTCATGCCTTTATCAAATTTGCCTGAGCAAACTCTTAAAAAAGCAACTCTATCCCTGTGAGATGGATCCATGTTCGCTTGAACTTTAAAGACAAATCCTGAGAACTTTTCTTCTTCGGGTTGAACCACACGCTGCTCTGCCTGCCTCGGTCTTGGAGAGGGTGCGTATTCTGCGAAGGCGTCTAGCAACTCAATAATACCGAAATTATTTATCGCAGAACCAAAGAAAACCGGCGTTAGATTTCCAGACAAATAGTCTTCCAAATTAAAATCATGGCTTGCACCTTTAACCAAGTCTATTTCATGACGTAATTCTTCGGCCTGTTCTTTGAGAACTTCATCTAACTTAGGATTATTCAAGCCTTTAATCACTTCGGCCTCTGCAATCCTTCCACCATGTTGGGCACTGAACAAATGAATTTCATCCTTGTACAAATGATAAACACCTTTAAAGCGCTTACCCATACCAATAGGCCAAGTCATCGGAGCACATTTAATATTTAATACATGCTCGACTTCGTCCATTAACTCAATAGGCTCGCGTCCTTCTCTATCCAGTTTATTGATAAATGTGAGAATTGGTGTGGTACGTAATCGACACACTTCCATTAAATTAATGGTACGAGCCTCAACGCCTTTAGCAACGTCGATAACCATTAATGCGGAATCAACCGCTGTCAAAGTACGATAGGTATCTTCTGAGAAGTCTTCATGGCCTGGTGTATCAAGCAAATTGATAATGCAGTCTTTATGTTCAAACTGCATGACAGACGTGGTCACAGAAATACCCCGCTCCTTTTCCATTTCCATCCAGTCAGATGTCGCATGACGAGCTGCTTTACGCCCCTTAACAGATCCAGCAAGCTGAATAGCACCCCCAAACAACAGTAGCTTTTCAGTTATCGTTGTTTTACCTGCGTCAGGATGTGAAATGATAGCAAAGGTTCGACGCCTTAGCAGTTCTGAGTTTTGTTCTAACATGCTTTCTTAACTTGATTTACCAAAATTGTGGAATTATACCTTTTTATTCAAGATGATGTACTGACCATCGATCAGGCAAAAAAAAACCCAAGTGCTAAGACTTGGGTTTTTAAATAAGAGCTTGGCAATTCCCTACTTTCGCATGGCAAACTGCCACACTATCATCGGCGCTAAATGGTTTCACTTCCGAGTTCGGGATGGGATCGGGTGGTT
>CAIPPE010000302.1 GCA_903866825.1 uncultured Methylococcaceae bacterium | reverse complement strand
TATTGTCGAATATCGAGCTATCTACAAACGATGGCGAACAAAGGATACAACCCACTAATAGCGATTCAAATAGCATTGGCTGGCGAATTAGACTTGTCTGGGGGAGAGTAGTTACCTTTCACTTTACCTTTAGCGCATGGCATACTGTCTTTAGCGAAATACATATTGCCATTAGTGCATTTCATATCTCCTTTAAAGTAATGCGTGTTGTCTTTAGTCCGTTTCATACTATCTTTGGAGTAATGCATATTGCTTTTAGCACATTGCATACTACCTTTGGAGTAATACATATTGTCTTTAGCACATTGCATATTACTTTTAGAACAAACTTGACCTTGTTTGCTCTAAAAGTAATCTGTTTTGCAGTAATCTTACCCTAGAATGCTCCAAGGAATGGTCACTAAAGGGCCATGTACTTAATCTAAAATGCTCGGTCAACAACCGAAGGAGCATTTATGATTGGGTTTGGAACAAACCAGATCTTTGATGGTTTAACTAATAACTGAACCCGAACCAAAGACTAAATCGACATCAGCCCAAATACTAAAATCAGCATTTATCTCCTATTGACCGTACTTTTTAAACCCTAAAAAACAACTTCGGTTAACATACAAGCCAGGGATTGATCCTGCCTCATTAAAAAATCATCAACTTATCGATACCTATAGCGAATGGACATCATATTTAAAGAATACTGCAAAATTATCTGGCAAAAGAAGGGCTATTTTTTATTGGCGATACTCGCTTTAGGCAGCTCCATCACGCTGGATTTATCAGCCCCCGTCTATTATAAAAACATTGCGAATGGCTTGGCCTTACCTTATTCCGAAGCCACACTGACTCTGTTACTAGACAATTTAAAAACCCTTGCAGGAATCTATGGTGGAATCTGGTTATCTTGGCGCTTGCTTGAAGTAGCCATCATACCTTTAGAAGGTGGCGGTATTAATCTGTTAGATAAACGCTGTTTTGATGTACTTAAGAAACAGAAGTATGCGTTCTTTGAAGATCGATTTTCAGGCAGTCTGATAAAACAGGTCTATCGCTTCTCTCATTCATTTGAAACTATTATGGACTGGTTTTTATTCCAGTTTTACATGAATATTCTGGCAATCTCTATTTCCTTCACCTTGTTTTATCAACAGGAACCTGAGTTTGCGTTTTACTTTTTAATATGGGTCGTGGTATTTATCACCTGGAATATCGGCTATTCCATCTGGAAGTTGCGTTTTGAGAAAGCCGTATCCGAAGCCGACTCACTGGTGGGAGGTGCCTATTCAGATGCTATTAGCAATATTTTTATTGTCAAAAGCTTTGCCTTAGAAAATAGAGAGCAAAAGGTCATTAACAAAGCCACTGATCGTGTTTATAAAAAGAAAAAAGTGGCCTGGTTCTTTACTTTTATTTCCTTTGCAGTCCAAGGCTTAATGACCTTTGGTATTGAACTCCTCTTAATCTATCTAATGATCCAAAAATGGCAAGCCGGTCATTTTGAGATCGGCTTATTTGTATTGTTTCAATCCATTATGCTCATTCTGATTCAGCGATTATGGGAGTTTGGGCGTAATATTAGAAACTTGTTTACTGCCCTAGCGGACGCCTCAGAAATGGCAGAAGTCTTTAGACAAAAAGAACTTGAAGTGGATAGCCCTGAGGCACATCCTCATATCATTAGCCTAGGGGGCATTGAGTTTAAAAACCTCTACTTTAGTTATAACTCAACTAATAGTCAGCGAACGGCTCTATTTAAGAACTTTTCTCTTACTATCAAAGCGGGCGAAAAGGTCGCGCTTGTGGGTCATTCTGGTTCTGGAAAATCCAGTTTGACTAAGCTCCTGTTTCGGTTCTTAGACCCTCAACAAGGTCATATTTTCTTTGATGGTATTAACGCCAAAGACTTTACCCTGGAATCCTTACGTCAACAAATCTCTATGGTTCCTCAACAGCCTGAGTTATTTCATCGTTCGATTCGCGATAACATTACCCTAGGTGCCGAAGTTTCCGATGCACAACTGCTAGACGTCGCTGAAAAATCCCGCAGTCTGGATTTTATCAGCTCATTACCTCAATCATTTGATACGCTTGTGGGTGAACGGGGGGTTAAGCTTTCAGGTGGAGAAAGACAGCGGATTGCAATTGCTCGCGCCTTTTTAGAAGATGCGCCTATCGTGGTGCTAGACGAGGCTACCAGTGCTTTAGATTCACTCACTGAACAACAGATACAGATCGCCATCTTCGAACTTATAAAACATAAAACGGCCTTGGTTATTGCTCACCGTCTCTCGACTATATTGAGTATGGATCGGATTGTTGTTTTAGATCAAGGTAATATCATCGAACAAGGCACCCACCAAGAACTTCTGGCCAAACAGGGTAAGTATTTTGCCATGTGGCAACATCAAAGTGGAGACTTCCTGGTTGATTAACGACACCTTGCCCATACAGCAACTCAGCATCATGTTAATGAAAAGATTCCCTAGAGTGATACTTCACTGTAAAATTAGGGAATTTTTATTAATTAATGGAGTTGCACCCAAATGGGTAGAGCGTATCAAAACCGCAAAGAGTCAATGGCCAAAACGTCTGATACCAAGGCAAAGGTCTACAGTAAGTATGGTCGTGAGATTTATGTTTGCGCCAAAGCCGGCGGCGTTGACCCCGCAGGCAACCTTGCTTTAAGAGGACTGATTGAGCGTGCGAAAAAGGATCAGGTCCCTACGCATGTTATTGACAAAGCGATTGATAAAGCCAAAGGCGGCGGCGGTGAAGACTTTTTTCCAGCGCGTTATGAAGGTTATGGCCCGGGTAATGTCATGGTCATTGTTGACTGCTTGACTGATAACCCTAACCGTACCTTTGGCGATGTGCGCCTCTGCTTTACAAAAACAAAGTGTAAAATCGGGACTCAAGGCGTGGTCAGCCATATGTTTGACCATTCTGCTATTCTGGGGTTTAAAAACACTGACGAAGACGCTGTGCTTGAAGCTTTACTGGGTGCCGATGTGGATGTCTCTGATATTGAAAACGATGACGGCAAGATCACCGTCTTTACTCCACACTTAGAATATTTTAAAGCCAAACAAGCCTTAATCGATGCTTTTGGCGATATTGATTTTGAAGTAGACGAGATACAATTTCTTCCCCGTAGCGTGACACCTATCAGCGGTGAAGATTTAGAAATGTTTGAGAAGTTTTTAAATATGCTAAATGATCTGGATGATGTTCAAAACATTTATCATGATGCGGAATATTAAATAAATACCTAAAGACACCTAAGAGAAAACCATTAAGTGGGAGAGGCTTTAGCTACAAGTTTCGTGACTAAAACCACTCCCACCATAAGGCCAGTTATAAACCTATCCTTCATAAGCACCGGAACCATCCCTCATTGTTTACCAGTAACCTCTTTGTCATCATTTAACGCATTCCAGCCCAGCACGATTCTGTAGACCATCCAGATTACTGTGATAATGAGTACAAAAAGACCAATTCCTATTTCAAACGTGAGACCTGCTATAGCAAAACCGGCTAAAGCAACCCAGGTGGTTTGAATTTGCCAGTTAAAATGAGAGGCTAACCAAGTTCCCTCAACATCTTTGCGCCAAATAAAATTAATGGCTACCCCAATTAATAATGGCAAGCCAGCCAGCAAAAAGGTTAATGCCTGACACAAATAAACGGCTGCTGCTAACTTTTTAGAGGCAGACAATTTATCCTCTTCTAAATGCTCAATCGTTAAATCTTTCATAATAATCACCTATTCAATTTATTGTTTAATAGAAAGAACCTCTTTTTAGGATCTTTAATTATTGGCTAAGCCGAATTTTCACGACACCCAATTTACATCTATTCTCATGCGCCATGATGCTCATTAATAGCTTAATCCTGCTGTCAATAAAGAAAGGATGTGCTTAATAAGGCTAACTTGCAACACCTTTCTTTATTAGTTTGCAAGTATATATTCAAGCCTTCATTACCGAGTCATCAAATGCAAATCTTGCCGGTTATTTTACTTATTTCTGAATTAATTTAAATCTTGGTCCTTAAAAAACAAGCACCTAGAAAGGCTTTTTTTTTAGGCCTTTTTTTAGTATTGTATTTTCAAAAAAACACTATATATTGTGCCAACAAATCAAATAATATCTATATATAGATATTATTGCCAACATCACCCTGGCTGTATAAGGTGCTGATTTTTGGTTTATTTTCCATTTTCACTTCATAACTACAGGGATATTTACCCATGCCAGCAAAACTTCATGTGATAGCCGATACCGTAACGGAAATCCCTTTTCAAGATGCATCAATGGATATTTGGGATACCAAATACCGCTTGAAAACGAAAGACGGTATCGCTCTGGATGACACTATTGATGAAACTTATCAACGGGTCGCAAGAGCGCTGTCACAAGTCGAAAAAGGCAGTAATAAACAGGATCAATATTATCAGGAATTTCTCTGGGCTTTACGTCAAGGCGTTATTCCAGCAGGTCGAATTATTTCTAACGCTGGCGCGCTGGAGCACAAACCGGCTACATCAACCATTAACTGTACGGTATCAGGCACTATTGCAGATTCAATGGATGACATATTGGGCAAAGTTCATGAAGCCGGTTTAACGCTAAAAGCAGGTTGTGGTATTGGTTATGAATTTTCAACTCTACGCCCTAAAGATGCTTACGTTTCAGGCGCGGGGGCTTATACCTCCGGACCGTTATCCTTTATGGATATTTATGACAAAATGTGTTTTACCGTGTCTTCTGCAGGTGGAAGACGTGGTGCTCAAATGGCTACTTTTGATATTGGACATCCCGATGTTATTGAGTTTATCCGTGCCAAACGCGAAAACGGTCGCTTAAGACAATTTAATCTTTCGTTACTGATTACCACCGAATTTATGCAAGCGGTTAAAACTGATCAGCCTTGGCCTTTATCATTTCCAGTCACCGAGAAGGAAGTCAAACTCGATAAACTGGATTTGACCAACAGCCAACAGATTATCTGGCGCGACCTGCCTATTAAAGAAGGCTATATTGTGAATACAGATGGTCTGATCGCTTGCAAAGTAACTAAAACGATTCCTGCACGTCGTCTTTGGGACATCATCATGAGTTCTACTTATGATTATGCTGAGCCTGGTTTTATTCTGATCGACAAAGTAAATGAAATGAATAACAACTGGTTTTGTGAAAAAATCCGAGCAACTAATCCCTGTGGAGAACAACCTCTACCACCTTATGGTAGCTGCTTGTTAGGTTCTATCAACCTGACCCGTTTTGTAAAAAAACCCTTTACTGCCGATGCGACGTTTGACTGGAAAAGCTACCGTAAAACTATCAAAATCTTTACCCGTATGCTGGATAACGTGGTTGAGATTAATGGCCTACCTTTACCCCAGCAACGTGAAGAAATTATCAGTAAACGCCGACATGGTATGGGCTATCTTGGCTTAGGCTCAACGGTAACCATGCTGGGCATGAAATACGGAGATAGTGCATCCGTAAACTTTACTGAAGAAGTAACCAAAGTGCTGGCCGTAGAAGGCTGGAAAGCTGCCTTATCTTTAGCTAAAGAAAAAGGCCCTGCCCCTATCATGACGCAAACCTTTACTGTGACTGGAGAAATGCTCCATAAACGTCCAGAAATGGTTGCTGATGGTTATAAAATGGGCGATGAAGTGCCAGGTAAGTTGTTACACGCAAAATACAGTCGTTACATGCAACAACTCGCAAAAGAAGAGTCTGAGCTGGTGGCCGAACTCATTGAGACAGGTGCACGCTTTTCTCATCACAGCTCTATTGCTCCTACTGGCACCATTTCATTATCTTTAGCGAACAATGCCAGCAATGGCATAGAGCCCAGCTTTGCACATCATTACTCTCGCAACGTAATTCGTGCAGGTAAAAAATCAAAAGAGAAAATTGACGTGTTTTCTTTTGAACTGTTAGCCTACCGGGAAATGATTAACAGCTATGCAATGCCTTATAGTGATAACCCAGAGCATGCATTACCCGATTATTTTATAGCCGCTGATGATGTCACACCTAAGCAGCACGTTGATATTCAGGCAGCCGCACAAAAATGGATAGATTCTTCAATCTCCAAAACAGCTAATGTACCCACTGACTTCCCTTATGAAGATTTTAAGTCTATCTATGAATATGCTTATGACAAAGGACTAAAAGGTTGTACTACTTTCCGCTTTAACCCTGAAGTCTTCCAAGGCGTCTTAGTAAAAGAATCGGATTTAGAAAATACGACCTATCAATTTACTTTAGACGATGGTGCTGTGATTGAACTTAAAGGCAATGAAGACGTGGAATATGACGGTGAAATTCACAGTGCCGCCAACTTGTTTGATGCCTTAAAAGAAGGTTATTACGGTAAATTTTAAGCCTCATTGATTGAGGTACGTACTAACTTTTCAGGGATCATCGAAAATGATGATTCCTGAACACACCCATTTAATCAGGACAAAATAGCATGGCATTCAAGATAGACAGAAAAATTATCAGTTACAAAGTACTTAACAGCGAAGAAAAAGCCAATGCTGAACAAACTGCATTTGAAGAGCAAAAGCTTGACCTGGAAAGTATGCATGAAAATGTAGCGCGCCCAGAAATCCTTCATGGCACAACTTACAAAATTAAAACACCCCAATCAGAACACGCATTGTATATCACGATCAATGACATGATTTTGAATGAAGATACCGAATATGAAGAACGTCGTCCTTACGAAGTCTTTATTAACTCCAAAAACATGGAACATTTCCAATGGGTATTGGCATTGACTCGGGTTATATCAGCCGTATTTCGTAAAGGCGGTGACTCATGTTTTTTAGTGGAAGAACTTAAATCAGTTTTTGATCCTAAAGGCGGCTACTTTAAAAAGGGTGGCGTGTTTATGCCTTCTTTGGTAGCTGAAATTGGTTGCACCATAGAACAGCATCTAAAAAAGATCGGCATGCTTAAAACGCATGAACTGGATACACACCAAAAAAAGTTCCTGGATGCCAAGCGTAAAGAGTTTGAAGCGATTCATAGTGATACTTCATCTTTAGATGGATCGGGTAGCTTTCCGGCTAAAGCCCTACTCTGTGCAAAATGCCAGACTAAAGCCCTCGTCTTAATGGATGGCTGCATGACTTGTTTGAATTGCGGCGATAGTAAGTGCGGATAATAATTTACTATCTAATCCTGTATCATAACTAAACACGGTATCCCTGCTATTTTAAGCAGTTACCGTGTTTGATTAGTTATAAAAAACACAACCAGATACTCTGAAAACCCTTCTGACTAATTTTTGCTAGTATCATTCTTAATGGTTGAAATAGCTTCTTGTACGGTGGTCATAAATTGCGCGGGGAAAATGATCGTTGAGTTTTTCTCTGTAGCAATCTCAGCCATCGTTTGCAAAGTACGGAGTTGAAGCGCAACCGGATGCAAAGCAATAATATCAGCAGCCTCACCTAACTTGACTGCAGCCTGAAACTCGCCTTCTGCGGCTACAATCTTGGCGCGGCGTTCTCGTTCTGCTTCTGCTTCTTTTGCCATGGCCCGTTGCATATTATCTGGTAGGGTAATATCTTTTATCTCTACCGCTGTGACTTCTGCACCCCATGGCTCTGTATGACCGTCAATCACCGTTTTAATTTGTAAATTAATATTACTGGTTTGAGATAATAGCTGATCAAGTGAAAACTGACCCACCACATTACGCACGGTGGTCTGGCTAATTTGATTTACAGCACTGGTTATATCTTCAATAGCAATAACGGATCTCTGTGGGTCTATTATTTTATAGTAAGCCACCGCTGCAATATCGATCGATACATTATCTTTAGTAATGATTTTTTGCGAAGGAATGTTCATAGTGATGGTACGCAGGGTTACTTTCGTCATCTGTTCAAAAACAGGTATAAGGATGATAAGACCTGGTCCACGAATACCGATAACTTTTCCTAGAAAAAAGATAACGCCTCTATCATACTCCTTCACAATTCGAAGCGAGGTAAATGCTATAAAAACGATGACTACTATTACGATACTAATTGAATCGACTGGAAACATAACGATATCCTCTTTAACTAATCCAAACAAACCAAACCAAAAACTCTAACGTCTGAGTATGGTCACTATTAGATACTCCGTCAAGGCACTTATTCCTTGGCTATTAACTTTAATTCGCTGACCATCTCAATACGAGAATAACTTTACAAAAATTGTTAGTCTGTGCGTCAAATAACATTGCTCGAAACCGATTTCAAATCTGAGGGTATCAACAGTCGTTTTATGCTGGGTAGCGAACAGACATCACCATTATATCCCGGCAAAATTCAGGTCACTGCGGGAACGTGGCCCTACAACTCGGCTATGCTGAGCGAAGCAGTTCATTCCTTTGTTGATACTGTTAACTCCCAATGTAGAAGGACTATACAACGAAAACTTAACACCACCCCGGATATGAAACAGCTAATCTTTATTGTAATATTGCTTTATTCAACAACTACTCCAGCTAACCTACCTGTCGCCAACAGACCCGCCGAGCAAGGCTTGCAGAACAATAAAGCGGCAATAAGCTCCCCGACACTGCCTAACCCTGGTAATTTAGGAGCAGATTGGTGGCAATATTTCGCGAGTGACCCACTATTACTCAAAGGCCGTATCGAACAATTAGCACAAGAATTAAAACGCCTTCGGCCAGCATTATTAGCAACCGGAAAAGCAGATGTCCAACCCAACATTGATCGACTCAATGCCAATTTATTGACTTACCTAGATGGCCGTACCAAGACGGCGGTCAAAGCATCAACGGCTCTTACCCTTCAGAAAACCTATACGATTGACGAATGGCTGGATATCGTCCATCAGCAACGCACCTTGGATACGGAATTACAATCCGCACAAGAAGATCTGCTAATTGATGAAAACCGTGGTAATGCCGCAGAGCAACGTTTTGATTCACTGACCGCTGCCTATCAACATACCGATGACAAAATAACGTCAGGCATTGTTTTAATGGCGACCTGGGCGAAATTTGCCGCACAAAACGAACAGTTGCGCCTCCAAAAAGAGACTCTGACAGCTAATAACACGCAATTGGCACAACTCATTCAAGCCTCTTCCACAGCAGAGGGTAGGCTATTTGTATCCGCCACCTACTTGCAACAGCTTAAAAATGAAGCACAAATAAGAGCACAAGAATTTAATACAGCAGTTACAACTCAAAATCGCTTAGGGGCCGCGAGTGACACCAGTAAAGGGAATAGCGATGAAACCCAGGCCTACACACTACTTTTAGAACAAGGCATCAGAAACGCCGCCATCAACACGGCCATTGCCAATACCGTCTTTACCCGTGAAAAAATTCAACTGGTGCTGGCACAACTATTAATTTCCAAAAGCAGTAGTGAACCGAAAGAACTCAGTGCAGAACTTCAGGACAATAACGACAATATTAACCAGATTAACGGTAAAATAGACTTATGGCGTTCTGAAACAGAACGCGAACAGAGCCGGGCTGGAAAATCATTGGCGGCTCTGTTTATTGCTAACACAAGCCAAAGCAATATTGTTGTTAAGCTTACTCAGCAACGTCTAACGAAAGTACAAGACAGCTTGCTTGCCTTACAACGTCTGGATAGTGAAATTCGCGATGCCAGCCTCATTGCAGACAAAGCCCAGGCGCTGATGACAGTCCAGCAAGGCGCAATGAAAAACGGGCTGGAAAACATCAAAATTTTTTCTGCACAGACGTGGAAAATGCTTGGCAATAACTTGAGCATCAGTTTATTCAAAATTGGTGAATCACCGGTGACAACCCTGGGTATTTTTAGACTCCTGGTCATCATAACCATGGCCTGGACTTTGTCGTATTTTGTGCGTCGTGGCTTAAGACATTTTAGTGAGTGGCGGCACGGAAGCGTGGGGTTTATTTATACGCTCGGGAGACTGACGCATTACCTCATCCTGATTACCGGCATCAGTATTGGACTATCCAGTATTGGAGTCGATCTCAGTAATTTTGCCCTAATTGCCGGCGGCCTGAGTTTAGGCATCGGTTTTGGCTTGCAGGCTATCTTTAGTAATTTTGTTTCTGGACTTATCGTGCTTTTCGAGAGGAGTTTGCGGATCGGAGATTTCGTCGAACTCTCTACCGGGATCACCGGCGAAGTACGCGCCATCAATGTGCGAAGTACCTTGCTCACTACTCAGGACATGGTGGAAATTCTGGTGCCGAATTCTGAATTCGTCAATGGTAAAGTCATCAACTGGACCTTAAACGACGCCTCACGACGCTTCCATATACCGTTTGGCGTCGCCTATGGTAATGATAAACAGAAAGTGAGGGAAGCCGCTCTTGAGGCAGCAGCTAAAACCCCACATACTCTGAAAAACTACATAGGCCGGGAAGCGGAGGCTTGGCTCATCGGTTTCGGCGACACTAGCTTAAATTTTGAACTAGTCGTGTGGCTACTGCCGCAATCAGTTAAAAAACCACTGCAAGTCAGAGCGGATTATTACTGGGAGTTAGAAACCGCGCTGACAAAACAGGGGATTCAGTTGCCTGCTACGCTTACGGCTAGTATTTTATTGCCTGAGTCGCAGTAGCTCAAAAGCCTGTGCCAGGCCCACATTTTGCAATTTTATTCCTAAAGACACTTATGCCAGAATTGTCATCGAAGCGGATGTCCAAAGCAATTGCAAGGCGGCGGAGATTGGCTGGTGAAAATAAAAGAATAAATAGCAAGTCATATGACTTATTGCTGTTTGAAATGCCTCAATAATGAAGTGTTTAGTTTCATTAAATGACTTCAATCCCTCTATTTTCCTGACTTTTCATAAAGCCAAACCAATATATACAGCAGATACTATGCCATTTTCTGCGGTATATTGTCGCGCGGCAATATGCCACATTTTCAAGCCTATGAATCTTCATTAAACTTTACCCAACTCTTGAGAACGTCCTCTCCTAAAGGGAATAGAGTTTTATATCCTTCCTCTCATAGCGGCCTGTTTGTTGGCCGCTTTTTTTATTTGTGGATCAAACCATGAAACTTGATTACTCAATGTGTGCAATTACTCCTACGGAATATAAAGATTTGATCAGGCAGGTTGTCTATCATAAAGTAGGCCATGCCGCTGCTATTCATCTTTACAATAGAAAAAAATGCCTGCCTTCAGTTCCTTTTAAAATTGTCATTAAGCAAACGAATTGCTCACATAATCAAACTTCCGGGCATCATGCCATCACGCGCGACCATTTTACAGCCATTGTTGAAGGCGGTAGCCTGATTCATAGCCAGCCAATGACCTTAATCGGAAGCTTGCTTAATGAAGCAGATCCTTTTCGGACGGCCTATGAAGCCGATATGATCAACTTATTAGTGGGTCCTCTCGCGGAAGCAAAGCATGTCGCACTGCGTGATAATGAATGTTTTAATAAAAATCTGATTACCGTCAATGTACTAAACAATTACGGCGGCAGCTCCGACCTTGAAAAAGTTTATGAGTATCTGGAATACTTTGGAAAGGATGTCCGGCAACAGGAAGAGAAATTGACTGAGCTATTCAATCAAGCCTTTCAATTTATAGAGTCCAGAGTTCATTGGCAAGCCATTGAGCGTTTGGCGGCTTATATATTCAGTAACATGAAAAATATAATTCATTTTGAAGAAGCCATTGCAGTGCTTGATGGAAATGCAATCGTTGTTGAACAAACAAAACAGGACAGTTCAGAAAAGAAGCAATCATTGCAAAATTCAATCTTAACTTAAAAATAGGGACATCCTTAAGCAAATACGTTTTAAATCAGCTTTCGTGGCATCTTTACCATAATGCAGTTTAATAAATAACCGGATTATCCGCTCTACCGTGTCGACCAATTCATTATGTGATGATCTCTCCCCAAATCGACTACATATTCAAAGCCTTATTAGGTGCGGAGGTTAATCGTAACTTATTGGTACATTTCCTTAATGCCATTATTGGTTCAGAGCTGGCCACGCCCTTAACGACTGTGGATATTATGAACCCCTATAATGACAAAGAATATCTCGACGATAAACTCAGTATCGTGGATGTTAAAGCCCGTGAGATAGTCAGGGAACTCTTTATCAAATTGAAATCCAGTTGGTCAACTTTGCTGATTTAACGGAACGGATTCTCTACAACTGGGCCGATATTTATAGTCAACAACTACAGAATGGCGAAGGTTACTATCAATTAAAACCGACCTATTCCATCTGGTTATTGGCAGAGAACTTGATTAAAGATGATAGCAACACCATACATACCAATAAATTACGTGATGATAACGGGAGAGCATTCAGTAATCACTGTGGTATCTGGTTACTGGAACTCCAGAAATTTACTGAAACGCAGATTGTCAATGAACAGCAGCGCTGGATAAAATTCTTTAAAGACGGTGAGCAGTTAAATGATGAGACTGGCTGACCTGAATGGATGACCACAACAGAGATGAGACAAGCCATGAAAACACTTAAACAATTTTCAGATAAAGACCGTGATTACCATGCCTATCAAGCAAGACAGAACTTTATAAGAGAACAGCTATCCAGAGAGCATGCGTATGATGAAGCACGAAGAGCCAGGGATGAAGCGATTAAGGAAAAAGAAGCGGCATTACAAAAGCTTGAACGCTTAAAAGCATTACCTGTCCCTGTTGCCGCCGGCAAGCGCTGAAAAACGGCAAAACATTGTACTGACACATTGTGGTTACGGCTGTTATCGTTGCACCCGGGCAAAGCCGTGTGGTGCCTTTGCCTCCTGAGTTTGTCGTTGCACAGGACGGACAAGAGAAACAGGATTGCGAACTGGCGGCGGCAAAGCGTTGGCTGACTGCTTGGGGCGATCATTACGCTTCCCGGCGCATTACCCTGCTGGGCGATGACCTGTATTGTCATCAGCCATTTTGTGAAGCAGTCCAGCTGCAACAAATGGACTTCCTCTTTGTCTGCAAACCCGATTCTCACTCGCTTCTGTACGAATGGGTGGTTGAC
>CAIPPE010000301.1 GCA_903866825.1 uncultured Methylococcaceae bacterium | reverse complement strand
TTTTGGGCAGCAACTTTATCCATTGCATGTCGCCATCCACCCCTTGATCCTTCATAGTAAAGTTATCTTCCAAAGAAATATTGCCACTCAGCAGTAAAGCAGGCGTTGAGCCAACAGACTCATCCAGGTTTTTGATAGTCACTTGATCTAAATCGGTATCATAAAACCAGACTTTTCCATCCTTTGATACGATTTGTTGTTGAAAGGGCTTTAAATAATCCCAGCGAAATTTCCCGGGGCGTTGCAGATAAAATACACCGTAACTGGTTTGATAAGGACTCCCCGCCTCATTAATCAATACCTGTTTGAAATCAGCCGTTAATGATTTTGATGATTGCAAAAAGGTCTGCAACTTTTTCACCGGTTCGTTTTCAGCAAAACCCGCTGTAGTAATAAAAAGTAAGATACCCAACAACGTTAGGCGAAAGTAATTAATTGAGATCATGGTTTTTCTATGATTTATTGTTTATCAGTTTTGTTTTCAGTAGGATCAGTTGAGGTTTCTTCGGGATCACTTTCAAAAACGTCGGTAGGTGCTGTATCTTCGGGTTCAACTGCTTCAACTGCTTCAACTGGCTCAGCAGGTTCAACTGCTTCATGGCCACATGATCTGTGGGCTCTTGGTTCAGAGCCTGAAATATAAGGGTACTGTTTACCACCCCCACAGCCTCTTGATGCTAGGGTAACATTGTCAGGTGGCAGTAGAGTCACCGGTTGCATTGAAATTTGTTTCATCAACGCTGTCCAGACAGGAAGCGCACCGGTAGAACCCGTTAAAGCAATCGGTTTATTGTCGTCGCGCCCTAACCAGACTACTGATAAATAATCACCTGTATAGCCCGCAAACCAGCTATCTTTAGCATCATTAGTTGTTCCGGTTTTTCCTACCAGACCATAGTCTTTAGGAAACTCTTCGTAAGCCGCGCGTCCAGTACCGTCATGCATCACACCTTGTAACATGGTATTAACAATGTAAGTAGCCGCTGGATCGATGGCTTGTTTGACAGTAAACGGATAGCTTTGCAATTGTTTGTCGTTGGCGTTAACGACGGCTCTGATACTTTTGATAGGCGTAGAAAAACCGTCTCCTGCTAAGGTTTGATACATTTGAGTAACTTCAATGGGGGTTAGTGAAGCCGCTCCAAGTAGTAATGACGGGAATTGAGCTAATGGTCTCGTTACTCCCATGTTTTTTATAGTATTGGCAACATTGTCCAAGCCAACATCCATACCCACTCTGACGGTTGCTAAATTGTATGATTTTGCCAGCGCAGTATATAAAGGAATTCTACCGTGTAGCTTGTGATCATAGTTTTTAGGAATCCAGTTGACGCCATTATCGCCTTTAACAACGATAGTAGAGTCAAGTACAGGGGTCGTCATCGTGTATTTATCTGGAAAACCTAAAGCCGTTAAATAAACAGCCGGTTTTACCAAAGACCCAATTGGGCGCACTGCATCAAGAGCTCGGTTAAATCCACCCGCCAAGGTTTCTCGACCACCGGTCAAGGCAACCACTTCGCCGCTATCTCTTCTTGTTACAATGACCGCTGCTTCCAGGTCATTTGCATGCGGTATTTTTTCTAATTGTACTAACTTGTTAGCCACGGTATTTTCCATAATATCCTGGACTTGGGTGTCAAGCGTAGTAAAGATTTTTAAGCCTTCAGAGGTAAGGTCCTCTTCGCGATAATCCTGTCTCAACTGTCGTTTAACCAGATCAAGAAAGCCAGGATAGCGATTTGATGCATGTTGCGAACGTGGAATGACATTTAACGCTTTAGCAATCGCTTCGGAGGCTTCATCTTTTGTTATATAACCTTCAGCTGCCATTTGTTCTAATATTAAATTGCGTCGTTGTAGTGCTCTATCAGGAAAGCGTCTAGGGTCATATTCAGATGGCCCGCGCACTAAAGCAACCAGCGAGGCGATCTGCTCAAGCGGGAGATCTTTTAAGGTGTTTCCAAAATAGAATTCACTGGCCAGACCAAAACCATGAACCGCATTGGGGCCATTTTGACCCAAATAGATTTCATTCAGATAGGCTTCCAGAATCTCATTTTTAGAATAATGATATTCTAAAATAAAAGCCATTAAAGCTTCTTTTACTTTACGGGATAAACGACGTTCGTTAGTCAAATAAAAGTTTTTAACTAACTGTTGGGTAATGGTACTCCCCCCTTGAGCCATATTCCCTGAAATGACATTATTCATGAAGGCTCTGGCTATGCCACGCAGTGAAATGCCAAAATGATTATAAAAATCTCTATCTTCTGATGCGAAGATGCCATTGGTTAATGCTGGAGGGGCTTCTTCTAGTTTTATTAGAATTCTGTCTTCTTTTATTTTAGGGTATAAACTGCCAATCTGTACGGGGTCCAAGCGGATGATAGCGATATCTTCGGCGTTGGATGCATCCGTAATTTGACTAACCGTTGAATCAGTAAAGTTGACTTTGATGCGCGTACTGGCTTGTTGCTGATCCCAAAAAGCGAATGAGCGCGTCTTTATCTGAATTTGTGAGCCATTTTTAAAATAGCTACCTTCAGCAGAAAGCGTATTGTCATGCCTGTAGTTAAGCATCTTTAATAATGCTTCAAGCTTTTCAGGTGGTAAGACTATACCCGCATAGAGTTCAACAGGGTTAGCGTAAACTCTGGCTGGAATTGCCCAGCGCTTACCTTCGAATTGTTGGCGAACGTTAAAATCGAGATACCCAATATAACTGGCAAAAATAAATAAACTGACAACGGTTAATATCAGGAACAAATCTCTGAACCAGCTTGAAGTTCTCTTTTTTGGTGGTCTTTTGTTGCTATATCTTGAACTGGAACTGGAACTGTATCTGTTAGTTTTATCGGTCATAGATTTTTATGGGGTCACTATATGTAATCATCACGCTTGGATTCTTTCTGACTATTATACATAAATCAAGCAGATGAATACGGGCAAGCATCATCTTTGTATCATGTGTGTAGTCATGTCTGATGAATATCAAATGAATGTCAGCGCTGATTTTAATTTTAATCTTCGATAGATAAAACAATTTTTCCTGACGTATGACCCTCTTCGATTAAGTCATGTGCTTTAGCTGCTTCTTTTAAGGGAAACTGATGATTGATATGAGTCTTTAGTAAACTCTCATTAATCCATTTTGAGCATTGATCTAATATTTCAATATGTTTATGACGGGCTTCAGGTAAATCTCTGATCAAGGGCGTCAGAATAAGTTCGAAACCAATTAACAAATTACGCAAGCGTGCTTCGCTTAAATCCAGCGCACCGGGGTCTAATAAAGTAATGAGTCGGCCAAAATGAGCGGTTGCGAGAATACTTTCTTTAAAAACGTCTGGGCCAACAGTATCAAACACTAAATCAGCGCCTTTACCCGCCGTTAGCCGATTAACTTCATCAGCAAATCCATTAGGCTGATAAATGATGCATTCATCCGCGCCTAAGCTTTTAGCAAAATCAGCTTTTTCTGCAGAACTGACGGTCGTCAATACCCTTGCACCTTTTAACTTGGCCAGTTGGATGGCAACATGGCCCACGCCACCCGCACCCCCATGAATCAATACGGTTTGTCCTGCCTGTAAACCGCCTCTATCAAATAAAGCACCCCAGGCCGTAATTAATACTAATGGTGAGGCCGCCGCTTCAAGAGCAGAGAATGACTTGGGTTTTAAACTGACATGGTTTTCATCGATGACGGTATATTCGGCATAATTACCTTGTTCTTGCCCTAGTCCGCCATGAAAGAACCAGATTTCATCACCGACTTTAAACTTGGTCACTGCTGAACCGGTTTCAACAATAATGCCTGCTCCATCACAACCTAAGACAACAGGTAAGGGATGGTCATATAACGTGCCATTTTTCCTGATCTTAGTATCAATTGGATTAACGCCAGCGGCTTGTAGTTTGACTTTAATCTGAGAAGGGCTAGAAATTTCGGGTTCCTTTACCTCTTCATATTTAAGTACATCGGGTTGACCTTTTGCAGTCATTAAAATGGCTTTCATGTTTGTAGACCTTTATAAAGTTGAGATTAATCCGCCAACCATTGTTGACGATAATCCTGATAATCGTATTGTTTTATCTTCGTGAGTTGCTGGTTTTGGTAGCGATAAATAGTGGGTAAATTATAGCCATTAAAGCGGTTGGCTTTAATGAGGCTGTAAGCGCCAAAGTTTTTAAAAACCAGCTTGTCACCGATGTTCAAAGGTTCATTAAACGGATATTCTCCGAAAAGATCCCCGGCTAAACAAGTGCTTCCGGCTAAAATGACTGAATATCTACCTTTGGAAACCTGTTCGTTTAACTCAAGCTGACGTTGATATTCAAATACTTCAGGGTGATGATTGATGGAGGTATCAAGCACAGCGATGGTTTTACCATCACTTACAAACAGGTCAATCACGGTAGTGACTAAATGGCCGGTGTTATCAATGATGGCTTTACCCGGTTCAATAAAAACATCCAGATTATAGTCATGCTTAAGATTAGCGACTAATTTAATGAAGGGGCGATGGTCGTTAATTTGATTAAACAAATAACCGCCCCCCAGGTTCAACCAGTCCAGTTGAGCCAGCTCTGCCCCAAAATATTGACGGAGTTTCTCAATTGTTTTAACTAGTGGTGTAAAGTCAGTCGCTGAGAATATATTATGGATATGTAAGCCCTTAACCTGATTGATATCTGATGATTGCCACAAGACATCGATATCGACGCCTAGCTTTGAATGAGGCCGACAGGGGTTAAACCGATCATCTTTAAGAAAGGATAGTTTGGGGTTAACACGCATACCAAGAGACGTTTGCGGGGCGGGGATGCTTGAAAAGCGTTGAAATTGAGTTAAAGAATTAAAACTCAGGTGGGTGATCAAGGCTGTTAATTCTTGCCATTCATCGGATCGGATACCGGGCGTGGTTAAATGCAGGCTACCTTGTCCTGCTAAAATTTCATTAGCCAGTTTCGCTTCAAATAAAGAGCTGACAGAAAAGCCATCAATAAAAGGCTTAGCAATTTCCAGTACAGTCGATAAGGGTAGGGCTTTGATGGAATATAATATTTTACAGCCACACTGTTGGCGCAATGTGTTTAGAATTTGTAGGTTGTTGATCATTGCATCTGCATTTAGAATAAATGCAGGCGTGCAAGAGGTTTGGTTTTTAATTGTTTGAAAGTCCATTGGTTAAGGTGTTGTTATCCTAAGAAGTGATTATCCTGCAAAAACTTTGGCCATCCACTTTAAGCGGGTAGCCATGCTTAATAAGCTTCTTAGAAAATAGGATTCGTGGCTTATAAAAATTAAAATATAACATCTAAACCCTTTTCCTGTACCAAATGCAGAAGCTTAAGCGCTGTTCCACTTGGTTTCTTCTTGCCTATTTCCCATTTCTGCACAGTAGGAATACTGGTGTTCAATAACGCAGCAAAAACAGCCTGACTCACATTGGTAGCTTCGCGAATTTTCTTTATTTCCTCAGGCTGTAGAGGACTTATCGGCGGTAAACAAAGACGATCAAACTCGCGCATTGTCATTTTGTCCATCAAGCTGGAGTCGAATAAATCTTTTGCAGATTCGTGGACCGCTTCAAGAATTTCTGATTTCACTTTTTTCATTGCATTCAACTCGTATTAGTTTGCCATCGTTAGTAAGCTGATCAATAGCCGTTTGGGTATATGACAGCAATTGATTGGCGTACATTTTCAAGGCTTTTTCTTCGACATTATTGATATTTCCACGCGCGTTTTTAGGGAAGCCGAAAACAAAAAACCATTGGTCACCTTTGTTAGTGGCGACTAATGTTCGATACCCACCGCTTTTTCCTCTTCCTTGCCTCGCTATTCGCTTCTTGAATAGTCCACCACCAAGATCGGCATCAAAAAGACCTTCTGTCATTTCCTGAACGGCTTTGCAAAATACTTTGTCATCAAATTCCTCCTTACTTGCCCATCTTTCAAAAACTTTGGTTTTATAAATTGCCATATTAAAAATCCCTGTAATAGATGTTTTATTAAAATCCTTAGTAATAATTATGGTACTAGGTACTATATAAAGCAATAGGATTTATATGAAAATGTACTGGAAGCAGTCTAGATCATTGGGTTGTACAGGCTATAAGCAGACAGAAAAGCCATCAATAAAGGTATGGCAATTTCCAGAGCGGTTGATAATAAGGGTAGGGCTTTGATCGAATATAGTATTTTACATCCACACTGCTGGCGTAATGTGTTTAGAATTTGTAGGTTGTTAATCATTGCATCTGCATTTAGAATAAATGCTGGCGTGTTAGAGGCTTGGTTTTTAATTGTTTGAAAGTCCATTAGTTAAACTTGGGTGATCCTAAAAACTGGTGTGCCGGTTCGAATTTAAAGGCTGTGATCATAATGATTATTCTGCAAAAACTTTAATCGCAAGCTATCAGCGCAAAAATCAATATCCTGTTCTTGCCAGATAATGGAACGCCCTTTATTACCTATTTGCACTTGATTAAAAATAACAGGATTTTTCAATACAGTCATTACACCTTTTTCCAGTAGCTCCTTAAAATCAGCCATAATAGTGACATTGTCACTATAAGCTATTTTGATGTTGTAGTTTGTGGCATTCGGCTCAATTGTTTTAATGGTGTAAAACATGGCATTACTCCAAGGGTTCAATCGCGACAGGCGTTTGCATGTTTTTACAAAGTTCCCAATCAAGTGATCCTAAGAAAGGGTGTGACCAGATGATATACAGAATGAGTGAATTTGTAAAAAGTAATCTGAAGTAGGGGGTATTCAGTTGGTTAGAGATTATCTATTAGGAAATGATAAGAGCTAATTTGATGATCAGGAAACTGTAAAGCCTAATTTAATTTGCTCGTAAAATCAAAGGCAATTTTCGACCCAAAAGTGACATTCAAAGTTTTCCCCCTAATGTCCGTAGCAATGCCTTTAGCTGTCATTCAACTTTACGGTAAGGGCCGCGCCGCTCACAGAGCTTGAACAAAGCCGCCGAACCTTGATAAAAACCAAATTTCAAAACCGCCAACGGGAAGCGCGTCCCTTTGACCGACTTGTTTGGCCAAGCGAACACCGAAGCCGTAGCCACGCCGCAGTAACGTAAAAATTCAT
>CAIPPE010000300.1 GCA_903866825.1 uncultured Methylococcaceae bacterium | reverse complement strand
GCCCATGCGTTCTCGGTCATACCGTTTAATGCCTTGTACATAAAACCAGTCATCATGGCGGAAAAGTTGGCATCCATTTCGAGAAAGTTTTTTCTCGTGGGATCAAGCTTCCAGCGTAAAAAAGCTTGTTTATTCGCGGCTAATGTTTTCACGACATCCATCCATTTCTGCCGCCCATTCCGGCCACGGCAAATTCGGGGTAAGCAGGCGCAGTATGTTCTTGCGGCGGCTCGGGATCATCCCATTTAGCGCCGTCCATGCCAGCATAGATAATTTTCAGAGTGTCTGAAAAATCTTTATATTTCGGGTCTTCTTCTTCGCTTCCCTCTAAAAGCCTGTGATTTTTTAAGCTGATGATAGTGTTTGTACACCACGGGGCAACTACAAGGCCTGGCTCATTCATCGGGCCGATAGGCATAAGCGTATTGACTTGTAAATCCTGGATGATTTTCCCGCGTTGCGCGGTAATCAATGCCGGGGCAGGGCAATTAAATTGAATGCCGCCATTTTCACGCTTGGCAAACTCCCCTACAATGCCTTCTGTGGAATTGCTGAAATACGACCCGCTGCCGGTCCCCTTGGCAAAGCGCGTATCAATAAACCTGTCTTTGATTTTAATACCATACTGCGCGGTGCCATCGCAATTATAAAAATTCTGTGCCAGTTCTAAAACTGAACCGGTATATAATACGCTTGTTCTTGCCGTGTGGAAATCTTCGCCCAAAGTTTCGCGCTTGGGCCATTCGTTGTAAATGTACCGATAAAACCCTTTCTGCCCTTGCTTCGGCATAATCGCAACCCAAATGCAAGCCGGATAATAATGTTGTGCCGGATCCATCGCCATATAACAGCAACCGTGCTTTTTTACTTCTTCCATCGGAATGCTGCGCACATGCACATTCTCATTAAATTCAGACCAAACGCGCCGGCCGGCCGCCAGGCATTCGCCTTCCCAGATATTGCGCGCTGTCGCAGGCCGATAAGCATAGTCCTGCTTCATTTCCTGCTTAAGCACATCCGGAAATTCAGGGTTATCGCGCCATGTCAATTTCTTTAACAGACAATTAGGCGGCGTATTAACGACAAACCGCTGTTGCGTTGCATCATCGACATATTTGGGATTGTATCTTACCCATATTTCCGCGTGCGGGTATTCGCCATTGATTTTAGGAACGTTGCGGTATTCTTTACGAATAGTAGGGATTAAATCAACCCAAGACTGCTCTGACACCGCCTCGGCTTCTTCCACATCGCAAATGTCTGCACCTTCCCAAGATTTAATGCGGTTAGTATTCCTTAAAAGGCCCTCAAACGCAAACTCGCTGCGGTTGTGTTTGCAGATGATCGACGTATCCGTTATGTCGAAATACGGCGTAAATTCGAGCCGTTCGATCTGGTCTTTGAGTAGCCGCCATGTCGACTGCTTAATTGACCGTTGCACTTCGCGGCAACACAGGATAATGACTTTGCTTTGACCATGCCATAATTTAACAGGATTATACGCAATGGCAAGAAGCGCGCGTATATAATTCCATGAAGCCCCGCGTCCGCGACCGCCAGGACAAACGCGATAACGCCAGGCCTTATCCCAATTAAATAAAAATCGGTAAGCTTCCGGCATTTCAAAGTTTATTGATTCTGGTCTTTTCATATAAAGGTTATTAAATCCTACAAAACTATCCCGTCTTTGCCGCGATAATCTTTATAGCTCAAAATAGTAATTGCAATGCTATCATCTGAGCGCCCGGATTGTGCT
>CAIPPE010000299.1 GCA_903866825.1 uncultured Methylococcaceae bacterium | reverse complement strand
CATGTGTAACAAACAACACGGTATGAGGACGCTCACTCCATAGAGCCAATAACAATTCCCTAACCTGTCGAGCCGTTGGGGCATCCAACGAAACAAAGGGCTCATCCATCAATAATATATCTGGGTCAACTGCAAACGCTCGAATAATCGCCACTCTACGACTCATCCCTAACGACAATCGCTCTGGATAAACATGCTGAAACTGAGTTAATTGCATAACCTCTAGTAATGCATCGACAACAGCCGGCGAGTGCCGATCACCTAACACCAAGTCTATATTTTCTCGCACTGTCCGCCAAGGCAACAACCGCGGATTTTGGAAAATGTATCCAATTTTTGGCACTGAATGCCTCTGACCAGAAAAAATATCTCCTTTGAAATCATTATCCAAGCCCGCAATAATATTTAACAAGGTTGTTTTTCCACAACCCGAAGGACCCAGCAAACAAACAAACTCATTGACCTTAAGCGTTAAGTTAAGGTTCGAAATTGCCAAATGCTGTCCTGCACGTCCTACTGCAGGATAAAACTTACTGGCAATATTTATACGAATATCAGTCATCGTCGCCACTGAAGAGACCTCTTGTCCAAAGGCTTCAAAACCACTAATTCTATTAATTGTATTACTGCTACAAAGGCAATGGTGTAAGCTAAAATACTTGCCACATCAAACAATTGAAAGAATAGATGCAATTGATACCCCATGCCATTGCTACGGCCTAACAACTCAACCACCAGAATAATTTTCCATATCAACGCTAATCCAGAACGAGTCGCCCCCATCACAAAGGGATGTAGCTGTGGCCAGATAACATGAACAAGCGTCTTGCGTTTACTGAAACCATAACATCGGGCCATTTCCAACAAATCCTGATCTAGTGCACGAGTCCCCTCTCTTATGGTGACGATGACATTAGGCAGCTTGTTAACAACAACCGCTAGTATAGCTGCCGACTCAATCAACCCAAACCAAACGTAACAAAGAATGATAGTCACTAAAGCTGGCACGTTTAAAAAAATAACCAGCCAGTTATCAAAAAATGCGTCCATTCTTTTATTGCGACCTAACACAATTCCTATTGCACAACCTAATAACATAGCAATAGAAAAACTTACCACCAACCTGAGCAATGTAACACCCAAATGAAAGGGTAGTTCTCCAGCCACGCAACTCTGCCAAAAGACATTCGCCACAAACACTGGCGTGGGCAAAGTATTACTCTCGAAATAAACCGCTAATGCTTGCCACACCGCTATAAAAATTACTAGCGATAAAGCAGGTAAAATATTCTTGGATACCTTCAAGTTATTCTACAGACCAAAAAGTACCTGGCTGTAAATGCTCTGACTGCCCTGTTAACTTCTTATTACTAACAGAACGAAGCATTTCATAAATACGCGCAGCCGCTTGCTGCTCTTTCTCACCCCATTGCTCAACACCACCTTCACAATAACGCTGACGCAATATCTTCTGAGTCGGCACATCCTCAACATGCGTCAACGGTATTATTTTTTGCCACGCAACATCAGAAATACATAACTGATTCTTAGCTCCTTTAGTGGCCTGCAAGAAACCCTTGATCACTTGCTTATGACTTTTCGCCCAGCCTTGCTTAAAAACATACCCAATACTAGGCACATTTTCGCTAATACCCAAACCTTTTAAAATACCCTTACCATCGATAATTTGTCGATAACCCTGTGATTCAAGTCGTGCCGCAAAGTGCCAATACGTTAACACTGCATCAACACGATTCTGCTTGATCTGCTCATTGATTAAAGGTGGCGCACCAAAGGTCTTCTCTACGGATGCATCTAAATTCAGATTGCTTTTTTGCGCCAACGCCTGCAACAGCAACCAGTTTTTATCCAATTCTCCGCCGGCAATGCCCAAGCGCTTACCTTTGAGATCTTCAAGCGCATGAATACTGCTATTTTCTGGCACCACCAAAGCGCCCGACGTATTTGAATAAGGATAAAAAGTAAAATCCGCGCCATCGGCCCGAAGACTCGAAACCCAAACCCAATCCGACACAATCATATCAACCGATCCAGACTGCAAGGCAATTTTGCCCGCCTCTGCATTGGCAAGATGCTCAACTTTTATCTGAAAATCACTGACTTTAAATGAAGGGTCATCCTGTAAAGCAGCTAACTCCCACTCTAAAGTGCCGGCAGCTTGAACCCCGATACGAATAACCGTTTTTTCAACCGCAAAACACTGAAACGAAAATACCAAAAAAAGACCAATGACAACGCTCTTAAACTTCATAAACACTATCCAAATAACTTAACATTAAAGCAACCTATTCTATCCGCATGAAGGATTTCACGCGAGTCCGTTTATAATATTAGACCTTAAGACTTGATTAATTTGAATAGAAAAGAAGCGGTATTTTATGATTAGTCACTACACTCAAGCTTCTAAGATTTTCTAACCACCAGGATTTCATGTTGGCAAGCGAAATATAGTACGCTTAATACGGCAACTATTTTGAAAAAACAAAAAAGACGAAAGGATTTCCCTTTCGTCTTGCTCGGCTCTATTTCAATGAAATTGTTTCAGTACGACCTACTACTTCAATCAAAAGCTTATCTTCCTTAAGCAACCAACCAATTCCTCTCTGCACATCACTTTTATTAAGACCAGTTTCGTTAGTAATCTTAGTTACACTAGCCGATCCGTTTTTATCCAAAAATTGCCAGACGCTGCCAGCAGCTTCACCAATTGTGTTAAGCATATTAAGTCACCCGTATTAAGGTCATTTGAAAAATATCGCCCACATCAAAGATAGGCAACGCATAAATATTACAATTCAAAGTTTATTATGAAAAGCCAATCTTTACCAATTCCACCTATAAAAGGCGACATGAAATTAAGTGTTTTTATTTGTGATCTGGAAGCACAATATTAAGCTCCAACGTCTCTTGATCATCATCCTGCTCAAAACTAACAGAAATGGCATCTTGACCGACATTAACATATTTCTGTATCACAGCCAGCAATTCTTTTTGTAATTGCGGAAGATAAGAAGGCTGATTCTTTGAAGACCTTTCATGAGCAACCAAGATTTGCAGCCTTTCTTTTGCAACGGACGCCGTACCTACTTTAGATATTCTAAAATAATCCAATAAACTCATGACTAACCTCCGAAAAGCTTCCTAAAAAAACCTTTTTTATCATCAATAAATCGATGAGGCCTATCTTCGCCCAAATATCGGGCAACTATATCTGCATAAGCTTGACCCGCATCACTCTTCTCATCGAGAATAACAGGCGTACCTGAATTTGATGCGTTTAAAACAGACTTTGATTCAGGAATTACACCCAATAAATGCAGCGATAAAATATCCTGAACGTCATCGACACTCAACATTTCCCCTAATTTAACTCTATCCGGAGAATAACGGGTTAACAGCAAGAACTCATTAATCGGCTCTTCGTTCTGCTCCGCTCTACGCGACTTACTGGCTAAAAGCCCTAACATACGATCTGAATCTCGTACCGATGAGACTTCTGGATTCGTTACCACAAAAGCATCATCAGCAAAATACATTGCCAAATGAGCTCCTTTTTCAATACCAGCCGGAGAATCACAAACAATATATTTAAAATCTTTCTTCAACTCGTCCAGCACACGCCCAACACCTTCCTGACTTAAGGCATCTTTATCACGTGTTTGCGAAGCGGGTAAAATATAAAGTAAATTACAATTCTTATCACGAATTAATGCCTGATTGAGGGTCGCTTCTTCATTAATCACATTAACAAAGTCATAGACTACTCGACGCTCACACCCCATAATTAAATCCAAATTACGAAGACCGACATCAAAATCAATAACTGCTGTTTTATGACCCCTTTTTGCAAGCCCCATGGCAATTGCAGCACTAGTGGTTGTTTTACCAACACCGCCCTTACCAGATGTTACGACTATGATTCTTGCCACAAAATTTTCCTCTACGTTAATGGTGTAACTCAATATCTTTGATAATTAATGCTTGGTCTTGCAAATAAATTTGAACAGGCTTACCTTTAACAGAGTCACCTAAATCTTCACTGATTTTATAATTACCAGCAATTGAAATCAGCTCGGCCTGAAGGTCAAAACAGAAAATGCGTGCTTCGACATCCCCCTGAACACCTGCCAATGCTCGCCCCCTTAAGGTATTATAAACATGAATATTTCCTTCAGCTATAATCTCTGCACCCGCACTAACCTGCGTCAAAACAATTAAGTCACCTTTAGCGTAAATCCGTTGCCCTGAGCGAATAGGGTGAGTAATTAATGTTGTTTCTGATGGTGCAATATTTGAAATTACAGCCTCATTAGGCTCTGACTCTAGACTAGGACTTTTTTGTTTTTTTTCCTCTAAAGGCTGATCTCGGCCCGATACAGTATGAACCGGAATTTGCAGTTGCAATGCCTGTTTATTCTGCTGCTCATTTCCACCACGAATACCAATAGGAAACAAACCTACCTGACGAACAAGCCCTGCAAGCTCGATGAAATTAATTAAACAACCTTGATTATTTGCTTCCTGTAAATCTAGAATCAAAGGTGAATTTTTAAAAAACTCAGGCGCCTGATTAACCTTGTCATGAAGCTTCTGCTCGATAACATCCATATCATCAGTAGTAATTACTAATACTGGCACAGAAAACGAGGTACTCTTTAATTCTAAAGCAAATGGAATATTGGAAGCGTCCGTCAACATTATCTAAATTTATTTAATTGTTAATGATTAAATTCTAGCATTGATAATAAAAAAAATCTTTTCCAAATACTAGTAATTGATTTTTTAGAAAATACGATCAGGTCAAAAACTTTAAACCTTTATTTATCCCATAAAAAAGGGCCCCATTCTTTCGAATGCGACCCTCCAAGCATACTAGGTAAATTAAATACCTACCATGAAAACTGCAACTGTTAACGTTTTGAGTATTGTGGACGTTTTCTTGCTTTATGTAAGCCAATCTTTTTACGTTCAACAATACGCGAATCACGAGTAACAAAACCAGCTTTTCTTAAGGCTGGACGTAACTCTTCATCGTATGCCATCAATGCACGAGTCAATCCGTGACGAATAGCACCGGCCTGACCTGATGGGCCACCGCCTTTAACAATTACATTAATGTCAAACTTAGTTACCAGGTCAACACACTCAAGTGGTTGACGAGAAACCATCTGGTCTGTTTTCCGACCAAAGTAATCTTCGATCGTTTTTTTATTGATAGTGATTTTTCCAGTACCTGAAGTTGCATAAACACGTGCTACTGCACTTTTACGACGACCGGTTCCGTAATACTGAGCTGCTGCCATGGTCTACTCGCTTATAATTCTAAAACTTTTGGCTGTTGAGCCTGATGATCGTGTTCAGGACCTGCATAAATTTTCAATTTCTTGAACATTGCACGGCCTAATGGATTGTTTGGTAACATACCTTTAACTGCGTTATTAAGAATACGATCAGGGAACGTTTTTCTTAACTTACCTAAACTAACTGTTTTCAGGTTACCAATATAACCCGTATGATGCTGATAAAGTTTATCTTTTTCTTTATTTCCGGTAACGCCAATCTTTTCTGCGTTAACGACAATAATGTAATCACCGGTATCAACATGCGGTGTATATTCTGGTTTATGTTTTCCGCGAAGACGGAGTGCAATTTCAGAAGCAAGGCGACCCAGCGTCTTCCCATCTGCATCAACTACATACCAATCGCGCTTCACTTCTGCTGCTTTTGCACTAAATGTTTTCATCGTTACTTAGTCTTTCTCTAAAAGGCTCAATAAAAGAGCGAGAATTTTACTAAACATTGGCATATTTTTCAATGTTTATTTATATACAGGTATAAAGCACGTACAGATAAAATCATCGCATTATTTTAATGCTCTTACTCATATACCCACCAAACCGATAAGTTTACAGCAACGCTAGGCATATGATCAAGAGTTAAATACTTTTCCGGTAAAATTTACAACTTAATATTCAAAGAGTGCAATTTACGATAAAGATGAGTTCTCTCCATACCCACTGCCGCCGACAACTTTGCAACACTACCACCGGTACGTTCAAAATGATACTCTAAATAGGCCTTTTCAAAATGATCCCGCGCATCTTTTAACGGCAAATTAAAGAACTCAGGCACAGATGAAGGCGCCAACACATCACTGATTACTGAACCTAACGCAAGCTTAACCTCATCCAGCTCAATCTCTTCTCCGACGCCTAAAATCATGAGGCGCTGCACCAGATTCTTTAACTCCCTGACATTGCCACGCCAACTGTAATTACGTAAGAAATTTTGCGCAGCCATCGAGAACTTCCGAAACGCCAGCTTATCCTGACTCACAAAATAATCCACATAAAATCCTAACAACCCTGGCACATCCTCACTATGCTCTCTCAACGGAGGAATATTAAGCGCAACTTCATTAAGCAAATAGTACAAATCCTGCCTAAAACGCCCCGACCTAATCTCTTCATCCATGACAATACGGGTTGAAGCAACGACTCTAACATCCACACGCACTGCTTCACTACCACCCACACGTAAAAAAGAACTGGACTCTAACGCACTGAGCAACCTTAACTGGGTTTCCCTATCCATCCCCCCTATTTCACTTAAAAACAGGGTTCCTTTGTTCGCCCTTTCTAACAAACCGGGATAAATCTTACCTTGAGATTCTTTACCAAAAAACTCTACAGCTGAATTTTCAGGTGAGATACTGCCAACAGCGACATCAACAAAGGGGCCGTTGCGATAAGCGCTATTATTATGTAAATAGCGAGCATAAAGCTCCTTACCAACCCCCGCCTCACCGTAAAACAACACCCGGGTATCATGCTGCCCCAAGCGCTTTAACTGATCCTTAATCCTGGCGACAGCAGCACTCTTACCGACTGGCTCCATGTCAACAACCAACTGCTTTCTAAGCCCGGCATTCTCAACCTGGAGACTTCCCGCTTCCAAAGCCCTTTCAACAATTAATAATAGCTTTGCCAATGACAAAGGCTTTTCAAGAAAGTCGTAAGCACCTAAACGAGTAGCTTCAACAGCAGCCTCAACCGAACCATGTCCCGACATCATCACTACCGGACAAAGCAATAAATCTTCAGCGACCCACTCTTTCAACAAAGTGATACCATCCGCATCAGGCATCCAGATATCAAGCAGAATCAAATTGGGTTGCTGGGATTTTTTTAACTCTCTAGCAGCACTGGCATTCTCTGCCATTGCCACCTGATAACCTTCATCCTCTAGAATTTCACAGACTAATCTGCGAATATCCGGCTCATCATCAACAACCAATATACGGGGTGTATTTGCGTTCATAACATCTCTACAACGATTCAACGTTACATGCAGGGAACTGGATAATAAACCCGGCCCCAACCTTTCGAGCAGTGTCAACCCAAATCGCACCACCATGTTCTTCAATTATTTTTTTCACAATTGCCAATCCCAAGCCCGTACCCTTAACTTTAGTTGTAACATAAGGCTCAAAAATTCTCTCAATCTGATCATCTTTAATCCCCGGCCCATCATCATAAAGACCTATTTCGATAAAATCCGTATTATTCTTTTGCACTCTATGTAAACTAATATTGATTAATCCGTTAGCCCCTATCGCTTCTAGGGCATTCTTTATTAAATTATGTAACACCTGTCGAATACTGACCGGGTCACCATGGATTAATTGCGCACCATCCCCATAATCCGCATTAAACTTTACCCCTGATTTTAACGCATAAAGTACTAACACTTCCTGAATTAATAACGCTAAATCAATAACCACCGCCTGTTTCTTGGATGGCTTGGCGTATTCCGAAAAGTCATCGACCATTTCTTTCATGGCCTCAACCTGCTGCACAATTGTACGGGTAGACTTTTGCAGAATAACCGCATCTGCCAACTCCAATTTGTCTGCCAGCTTATGCTGCAGCCTTTCAGCAGATAACTGAATAGGCGTCAAAGGATTTTTGATTTCATGTGCCAATCGTCTAGCAACCTCACCCCAAGCGGCATTTTTTTGTGCCTGGATCAAATCTGTTACATCATCAAAAACAACAACTGCCCCGACTCGCAGACCATCCTGTGAAAATAACGGGGTTCCCCTGCAAAGTAATTCCTGACGACCATTGGGTCCTAAAAAAGCAATCCGCTGCTGCCAGATATCATCAGCCTGCTCTAAAAGGCGCTGAATAGATTTAAGTGGCTCTGCCAGCTCCGCATAACTCTGGACAAGCTCAATTAACGTTTGCCCGATAAACTGGTTCACATGCACATGAAAGATACGATAAGCCGCTTGATTAGCGGTACGAATTTTATAGATCGCATCAAAACTAATAACACCTGCCGTTAAATTTGCCAGAATGGTTTCCAGATAAGCCCGCTGATTTTCCACCTCAACACCCGCTTGTCGGGTTTCATCGCGAGCCTGTGAAATCCGGTGCGTCATATCGTTAAAAGATTCCACCAAAAAACCCAAGTCATCCTGCGCAAGCACTGGCAACTCCTGATCATAATACCCCAAGGCCACCGCTTTCGTCCCTTTAACCAATTCCTTAACCGGTGCAGTAATATTGCGGATACTAATAAAGGCCACCCAGATAGCGGCTAATAAACTCATCAATAAAACCAGTGATAGCGCCAACGAGAAACTTAATTTTAATGAGTTTCTCAAATAGTTCATCTCCTGATAACGTACAAACGCAAACTCTACTGAATCAGCCAAATCCGCAATTCTGACGGGTACAGGATATAACGCCTGTAAATACTTTGTCTCCGCCGTCTTAACGGTTACGATAACACGCACCATCAACTCCTCTTCATGAATCGGTGTTAAAGCAACATACTCCCCATTCTGACGCAGTTGTAACCAAATATGCTCGTCGGGTAAACTCGGTAGAATATCGCCCGGATTAATACTACTTGAGGCGATAATACGCCCTTGATGAGAAAAGAGCGTCATTTCAGATGCCCCCGAAAGCTCACGTAAATTCTCTATGTCTGCCGCCACCATGCTATCAGAAGACTCCTCCAGTTTTCCGGTTACCTGCTGGGTTTGCTTTAAATGCCAACGTGTCCTCTGATCTAAAGACGCCTGACTTAACTCTAAGGCATCTTCCAAAGCGCGATCTATCTCTACGTTAAACCAGCTATCAATCCCCTGATGTAAAAACTGCATCGAGAAATAAAACACTATGACTGCCGGTGCCAACGCCAAAACCACGAACAGCGACACCATTCGAGTGGTTAACCTCGACCCCGCCTCCCGCCTTTTGGTATGCTGGATCAAAGAAAATATATTTGCCCCGACCAGGACCAGCAAAACCACAGATCCCAGCGCATTAAACAACAGCAACCACGAATACATGGCACTCAGTTCAGAGGATTCCTGCATTGCCGAACTCATCAACTGCAATGACAGCAGAATCAAGCCAAACAGGATTAAAACATAGAAGTTTACCGGGGGAGTTATTTTTTCAGAGGCCATAAAGTCCAGTTACTGGATAAATACCATTGCGGATTGACATAGGCAATTGGACGTAATGGCAAAGGCAAAGCATCACGATCAAAATCTACCTTAACAGCACAGATATAGTCTTTTTGAGGATTAATATCAACTGCTTTTAACTCTGGAAAATCAGTCACCATAGACATTGATTCTAAAGCCGCAGACAACGTTGAAAAACTGGTGATCTCTCCATTGGTCTCATTTCTAACCCTATACATATTTAATAAGGCGTGATACTGAATGCGATAACGTATCACATCATTACGTAAGGTAATATTCCAAAGCAAATCACGTTGCTGCTGTATTTTAAAACGTAGATTCCAAAACAGGGGGACACCATTTTGCAAAGCACTCTTGGCATTATCACTCAGATGATAAATAACGCCAGCAGAAAACGCATAGTTATCGCCATGACGGACACTTTCTAACTGACTGACCTCAGCAGAAAACTCTGCCGCATAGCCTGCATTAAATGATGCATACAGAAAGAAGAGTACAGCATAGACCAGACAACAAAAGGGGTTATTGCTTTTTAATAAGCGCATAATAAAACCCATCCATTGCCGATTCACCTGGCAAAATCTGCCTGCCATAACTCACCGCAAAACCCCACTCAGCAGCAATAGGTATTTCAACCGCATCAGGATGCTCATTTAAAAACACATCGATTTGTTGTTCGTTTTCCTGCTTAAGAATAGAACAGGTTGCATAAAGCATCACCCCACCTGATGCCAACAAGGGCCAAACCGCCTTCAATATACGTTGCTGCACATCACGCAATGCCTGAATATCTTCTGGCTTACGCAACAACTTAATATCGGGATGCCGACGAATCACGCCCAGTGCAGAACAAGGCACGTCCAATAAAATACGATCAAAAACCTCTCCATCCCACCAAGCTTCAGGATTAGCTGCATCACCCACCACAAGATCAGCGGAAAGATTTAAGCGCAGTATATTCTCGCTTACGCGTAGCATTCTGGATTCGTCGATATCCACGGCCACCAAACGCTTGACCAGATTTTGAGACTCTAAAATGTGCGCGGCCTTGCCACCCGGCGCGGCACAAACATCCAAAACACGTTGCCCTGCTTGCACGTTTAACAAACCGGCCGCTAATTGTGCCGCCACATCCTGAACCGAAACCAGCCCTTTTGCAAAACCCGGTAATAAATCAACACCCACAGACTGCTTAAGCACAATTGCAGAAGGACAAAAATCAACCGCCGTTGCTTCTATGCCTTTCTCAGTTAACTGTTGTAAATAATCGGCCTGACTGATTCGTGACAGATTAACCCGTAACGCCATAGGCGGCTGTTGATTGTTCTCAACAAAAACACTCTGTGCTTGCTCTGGCCAATCTAACTCTATCTGCTTAACCAACCATTTAGGATGACTGATGGCTGACCACTGCATCGTATCTGCTTTTTGTTCCAGGCTGACTTGATCTCGCAAATAACTACGTAACAACGCATTGATCAGAGCCTTTGCCCACGGCTTTTTCCGGGTCGCCAAAACCGTCTCGGAAACCGCCGCATAAGACTTAACCCGCATATAATTAAGCTGATATAAACCCACTAAAGCCAATGATTTAACCTCACTGTCTTTAAGCGGCTTTGTTAACAACTCACTTAAAATAAAATCCAGGCGATAAAAATACCGACAAACACCGTAACATAAAGCCTGAACAAACGCCCTATCCTTATCCAGCTCGACTGACGGTAATGCAGCATCCAAAGCCGCCGTTAAAGACTGCCCATCCTGCAAAACACGTGTTAACACCCGTGCGGCGACTTGCCTGGTATTCACTGAGTATTCAACCTAATTTGACCCCATTAACCTCATGAGCATTAATAAATGCCTGAGTAGACACCCGTTTCCCGCCAGGCAATTGCACTTCATGCAACCTTAAAAAGCCATTTCCAGTGGCGACATCCATATTCTTATTGACCAAACTAACCACACCAGGCTCTAAATCCGTTTCCGTCAAAATGGCTTCTGCCTGCCAAATACGTAATACATTGCCTTGATAATCCGTTTGAGCGACCGGCCAGGAATTTAAGCCTCTTACTTTAAGCGCCAACGTTTTCGCATCTTGAGTCCAGTCGATGACAGCTTCGGTTTTAGTCAATTTCTCTGCATAAGTAACTAGACTTTCATCTTGGCGCTCTGCCTGAATCGTTCCGTTTTCCAGATCAGGAAGTACTTTTACCAAGCCAATCGCACCCAATTCGGCTAGCTTATCGTGTAAGTCACTGGCCGTATCCTGAGCCTGAATAACATACTCTTCCTTATGAAGCATATCGCCAGCATCCAGTTTACGCACTATCCGCATAATCGTTACACCTGTCACGGCATCGCCTGCTATTAAAGAGCGCTGAATAGGTGCCGCTCCCCGCCAACGGGGCAATAATGAAGCATGTACATTGACACAACCGAGTCTGGGTACTTCTAGAGCCGCTTCCGTTAAAATCATACCGTAAGCTACAACCACCATTAAGTCTGCATTGAATGACTTTAAGACCTGTAAATCTTCATCATTTTTTAAACTCAGCGGCTGAATAACCGGAAGCCCATACTTAAGAGCAAGCTCTTTAACAGGACTAATATGCTCGTGCCGCCCCCTACCCGCCGGGCGATCAGGCTGCGTATACACTGCACACACGGTATGATTTGAGTCCAATAAGGCTTGCAAGCTGGGGACAGCAAAATCCGGAGTTCCAGCAAAAATTATCTTCATGATTAACTCTTATCCATTTTATGAATTTTTTCTAGCTTCTTTTTAATGCGCTGTCTCTTTAGAGAAGAAATATGATCAACAAATAACTTTCCATCCAGATGATCCATTTCATGTTGCACACAAATTGCCAATAAATCCCTGGCTTCAAATTCAAAAGGCTGTCCCGCTTTATTAAGCGCACGGACTTTAACGTGTTCTGCACGCGTTACCTTTTCAAAAAAGCCGGGCACAGAAAGACAACCTTCCTCAGCGTCTTTAACCCCATCTTTCTCTATGATTTCAGGATTAATTAAAAACAAAGGTGCATTTTTGTCTTCGCTCACATCAATCACAATGACTCTTAGATGTACATCAACCTGTGTTGCAGCCAAGCCAACCCCTTGCGAGTGATACATGGTCTCCAGCATATCATCAGCTAATTTTTTGATTTTATCATCGACCGACTTGACCACTGCGGCTTTCTTGCGCAGTCGATCATCCGGAAACTCGAGAATAGTTAAAATGCTCAACAAACTCTCCACTAAAAAAAAATTGAATGTGGAATTCTATAGTAGCACAGCAATACATGCAAACGCCCTAGCTGACAAGGCGTTAACTCATTATTTTGGTGTTATGGTTTATTTGCTGGATTTGATTGGGGGGAATAGTTTAGTGCTAGCATTAAATAAACCAATGTGACTGATGCTTTCAAACTTGATTACCACGTAAAACTTCCAACCATGCCGTTGCATCGGGAACATCTGCCCAAGCTTTAGTGCCTCGCTCTACCATTAGATTAAATTCATCATCGTCATCGCTGGGCTGATGATCTTCGAAAGCAAGTAAGTGCAAGTTACGTAATTCTCTGGTAAGTAAATTTTCCTCTGCCGTAACATGGGGCGATATAAGCGATTTTGTTCACCTGCTGCTAGTAAATCCTGGGTAGATGCAATAGAGGAAGTGCCGCCCCATTCTCTAACTTAAGATGAACATTAGGCTTAGTGTTTCCACCCATATCAAAAACAGTGCCGTGCAAATATTTTTCTACATAGACCCAAGCATCTTCAATTTTACGGAAGTTTGATGCTGAGTCGATTGATCAGCAACCGAATATCGCCTATAGGGATTCTTTTGAGCAACCAATTGCCATCGCTCGATCACGCTGGCCCGTTTTGAGTCAATTAAATTGAGTGAATCTGTAGATTTTAAATGTTCAAGATCAGTCCAAAGAGTGACTGCAGAGAGTAATCCAGTAGCCACTAGGGCTAAAGAACCCTCCTCTATTGAAACTAGATCTTTATTAGGATCAACATCTTGACTTGATCCTTTTAAAAACTCGCTCACGTCTTTTTGAAATTCGCCTAATAACGCCAAAGGGACATGCGACGGCTTTATTTCGGCATCATTGATGCGGTCATTAACGGCAAAACGTAGCTGGTTGCTTGGGTTCATGGCTATTTAAAATTCAATTTGATTGGTAGGTCCTGACACATCGTCATCCTTAGTGAACGAACTTGTTCTATCTACCCGTTGCCACCATTGATGTTTACCGCACAATTTGAATAGATTGATTTTGTAATCGACATCTAAGGCGATGAGATTGCTGGCTTTACGGCTATTAGTGCGACAGACTTGATGCGTATCTAAATGGTTGGTTTATCATGAAATGCTATTTTTCGAAAGGTAGCCATTGATATGAATTATAGTCATAGAGCTTGCAGATATGGGTACACTCTGAAAACCATTTCCATGAAAAATCCTGTATTACGATGTTGCTTGATAGTTTTTTTTCCAATTGGTGTTGAGCAGCGCGTAGGTTGTAGCATGGAATATTCATATCCATATGATGTGCATTGTGTTCCATAACATGATGAATGATTGAGCTGATCCATTGTGGAAATCGAATGTGAACAGTAGCTGTAACATGAGGATGCGAATCAATCCATGCTTGTTGATCTTGATACCAGCGTACTTTAGGGTGAGTATGCTGTATATAGATCAAGAAGCTTCCCGTCATGTTCCAAGCAAGGAAGGGAAACACAATTCCTAGCAGTAATAGAGGGATAAAGGTTTGATTTGTAAGCAATGCTATTGCATATAATGATGATATCCAAATTAACATAAAACAAGTAACTAGCGCAGAATCGGGTAAAAAACGTTTTGCGGCATCAATGCCTACTATTTTTGGCGAAGGGAAATAAAGATATTTCCACCAAACTTCGAATAGGTAATAGGCTGTGACACCTACGCTATTACGATAAATACGATAACATAACTGCTCATAACTGTTGAGCGCTTGATAATCTTCAGGTGATAAAGGTAACCACATGTCTTTTTTAGAGGCCAAGTTGGTAAAGCCATGATGAGTCATATTATGACCTACTGCCCAGCCATGAAATGTAGTCATAGATGGTAAAAATACTAGTCGACCTAACCACTGATTAAGTTTTTTTGAACTGGTAAGTGCTCCATGACAGGCGTCGTGTCCCAACACAAATAATCGGACAATAGCAATAAACACAATAAAACTTGCAAATGGCTTAAGGATTAATGGTAAGGTGACTACCAAATATTCCCCGATAAGTAATAATAAGTAATCTGTTAAACATAAACCTAAAGCTAGAATATTATTTTTTTGCTCGTAAGGTTTTAATAACGCACGCAATTCCTTCCTGTTGTAAAGTAATGTATTACTCATGATTTGATGTTTTCATTAACACGTTGAGCAATTTCCCATAAAGTGGGATTAGCTATAAATAGATTGTCAGGTAAGTAAGTATCGGTCATGTCCATTAAACAGGTTAGTACAGCAACTAAAGAAATTGAATCTAGACCTAATTCATCAACGCGGGTACTAGTTTTTAACTCAATGTTTTTCAGATGCTTTGGCAAAGTCCCATCCTGTATAAGTTCATGCATAAGGCTAATAAATTCTTCGTAAATTCTTTGGTTTGACATCAAGCTAAATCCTCAGGATATTGTCTAAATATAACTGTTTTGTTACTGCTCGTTGTACTTTTCCGCTGGTAGTTTTGGGGATATTACTAGCAGAAGTAAATATTACTTGGTCAACCTGTAATCCAATTTCTGAAATAATTACTGATAAAATTTCACGTACAATAGTAGCATGTTGCTCTTTCGAGACTTGTACACCTATAACAATAATTACCTCCTCCGTACCTTGTTGTATATTTTGGTCTGAGAATGCAACTACCTTACCTGGACGTAAGTCCAAATGGCGCTCTACTACAAACTCCACATAGGCTGGACTAATATTAACTCCTCTACTGATAATCAAATCCTTAGTTCTACCTGAAATATAGAGTTCATCCTTATGAATAAAGCCCAAATCTCCAGTATCAAACCAGTCACCGATAAATCTATCGATATCAGCACCGCCAAGATAACCTTTGGTTATGCTGTCTCCGGCAATCCAAACTTGACCTTGTTCATTATCTGATGCCAATTCTCCATTTTCTCTGCGAATACTGACGGATATACCATCAATAGGCGTACCATTTGCGACTAGAGTTAGTGAATTAGGCTCTCCAATTTTGGTTGGCTTTATCAATCCTTGAGAATGTAATGCATCAGCAGAAATGCTCAAACAGCTATATGCTTTGCCTGTTGGATTAAAGGAAACAGCTACAACCGCTTCTGCTAACCCATAAGAAGGCTGTAAGACATTATCCTGTAAACCGAAAGGTTGCATCGTTTCTTCAAATGCCTTTAGATGTTTCAAATATACCGGTTCTGCTCCTATCCAGGAATACCTCCAAGATGTTAAGTCAATCCCTCGTTTTGCTAACAATCGACCTTGTTTGGCTAATAACGCATATGCAAAGGTCGGGGCTTTTGATAAAGTCGCACGTTGCGGCTTATTGCCTCAAGCCAAACACAGGGATTGCGCATAAATTGCTCGGTTGGAATTAACGTAACAGGAAAATTTTCGGTCAATGGTATAAGTAACGCACTTAAACCCATATCATGATAAAGGGGGAGCCACGATACTGTATGATCTTGTGTTGTAATACTGACTCGTTTGATTAATGCTTTTGTGTTAGCAAGAACATGAGTGTGTTGTAACATAACCCCTTTAGGATAATTTGTACTCCCAGAAGTTAGTTGTATTAGTGCCAAATCATTCGGCTGTGGTTTAGTTGGAAAGGTTGATGAATTAGGTGCATTTTCCCATTGTCTATAATTTATTTGTCGTGCGTTAGACTGTGGAAATGGTTGTTTTTCGGTACGATGATGAATGATTAATTTGGGTTTTAAGAGCTCAAAGATATGAGAAACTTTAAGTGTATCTAATTCACCGGCTCTTTCACCAAGAGTATGTGCAACAATGCAAACATTAGCGCCGCAACCCCATGCGGCTAAAACACTTGCAACTAAATCAATACTTGTTGGCAACATTAAAACAACACAGTCTCCGGTTTCTAATTCTTCTGCTTGCATTTGAGCAGATAATGCTCGGGCTTTTGCAAGTAAGGCGTCTGCTGACCAAGTCTCGATAAATTCACTTGACTGCCAAAAATGTATTGGTTGTGTTCGATTCAAAGCAAGATCAAACAAGGTCATTTAATTCTCCCTCTGCTGTACTAATTGCGTGAGCCAACTTATCAGCTACAAAATGCATTACATCTTGATTATGTGCTGCCATAACTTGTAGACGAAATCTTGCCAAGCCCTGAGGTACAGCCGGAAATTCCGCCAAGTTTGCGAGTATTCCGAGATCTGGCAATATCCTCGCCGCTAGACGGGCTTTGGCCTCAGAATTTTCAGTACTTGGCTCTGAAATCAATACAGGTACAATTGGCGAAGGTTCTCCCATAACTAATAAGCCATTTGCGTTTAGACTGTTACGTAACTGGACTATATTTTCTAACAGCTTTACTCGTAGGGATTCGCCTTTAGAACTAGTTACGATTGTAAGTGCTTGCAATACAGTGGCAGCTTGAGCAGGTGAAAGGGCGTTGGAGAATGTTTGGGATGGACTGTATATTTTCAAAAATTGTTTGACGGCAGGTGAGCGTGTTGCTACGAATCCACCATTAGAAGCGAATGTTTTGGAGAAGCTGCCCATTACAACATCGACTTTTCCGAGCATATTTTGTATTCCGACAGTTCCGTAACCACCCGCCCCCATAGCCCCTAAATCGTGGGCAACATCTAATAAAAGAGTTGCTCGATATTCATGACAAACTTCTTGTAAACGAGCAATATCGGGTGTATCTGAGTCCATAGAGAATAAGCCTTCAGTTACTAGCAAAATTCCATTTTTAGTGTCGTGCTTACGTATTCTGGCCAATAATTTGGCTGCATGATCAACATCAAGATCTGATGTTACGCAGCTACATCTGAAAAGGTGTATTATTTCAGTATGGAAAAAATAAAATTAGAACTCTACACAGACTACCTGATATGCAATAACGGATTCGCAACGGCTACCGGGTTGTCGGCCATGATAGACGGGGATAT
>CAIPPE010000298.1 GCA_903866825.1 uncultured Methylococcaceae bacterium | reverse complement strand
GGGTCTAAACGGCCCCCTTAATTTAACAATTCTGGAGGGAATATGAGTAAGGCTGATATAACGGCTGATCAAGAGGAACAGCGTAAAATTAACGCTGACATGAAGAAGAACCCGAAACAGTATTTTACGGCCGCTAACGCCAAGGACCATATCAAGGATCGGATCATTGTCAATCCGGCACCTGACATCCCCCGAGAGGGGTTGTTCGTTTCACTTAACGGATATGGATACCTTGTCAAAGCCGGGTTTGAAATCGACATTCCAAGGCCGATCAGACAGATGCTGGATACCAGGATCAGAAAGGAAATCGTTCACGGTGATGACGGAAAAGAGTATGCTCGCGATGTCCCTGCTGTCACCTATAGAATGATTCAAGAAGGGGTGAATTTGCCGGAGAACGCTCCTGCACAAGCAGGAGGATAAAAAATGCTCGGCAAAGAACTTGTTGCGGCACTACGGGAGAGTAGGCTGGACGATCTTGCCCCACCCCAACTCTGGTCTGATACTGAACTTCTGCGTATGCTTAATTATGCAGAGGTACAGGCTTGCCGTAGGGCTCATCTGATTATAGATGGGACTACCCCGAATGATCAGGGGACCTCCGGTACTGGAGGCACCGTTGGTGCTAAACCTTTGTGTGTGGTTCCTATCATCGGCGGCCAGTCGACCTACAATCTCAGTCCCAAAGTCCTTCAAGTCCGAAGAGTCCAGTTAATGTCTATGACTACGCCCATCGATGGGCCGAAGGACTTTCAGGAAATAGATGAATTGATGCCCGGGTGGTTTGGAACCGGGGCGGCCGGTTCAGGTGGAACGGGTGGTGGTGGAACTGCCGGCACGGTAGGAACGGCAGGGTCTGGTGGGTATCCATATTTTTACATGAATACCCCGGGGAATGTAATCACATTCGTCTTAGCCCCTTCTAAAACAGACACCGCCTTACTGGTGGTGTCAAGGATCCCGTTGATGCCGTTCACTTTGAACACATCTCCGGAAATAGATGAACAATACCATGAAGGGTTGATGGATTGGGCGGCACAACTGGCTTTTAAGAAACCTGATTCGGATACCATAAACCTCAATTTGTCAAAGATTTACGAGGATGCTTTTACCGCCCAGTTTGGGCAACTTCCGAACGCCTACACGGAAAAAATGACCAAAATGATTTCACAGCAACAAAGAATGAGGTCCAGAAATTTTGGTAGCTGAATTATGCAGAGATTTTTTGTTTATATATTTGTAAATCACAATACGGGATACCCTGTATATATTGGGAAGGGTTGTAAAGACCGTGATTTACAACATAAATCTTTGGCTAAATCGGGTCGCCGTGGATATCTTTACAACTGGATGCGCAAGTATCAGAATATAAATGGTACTTGGCCGATTCCTTTTCGCATTATCGATGGTGTAAGTGAGCAGGATGCGTTTTCTTTAAAAAAACATCTTATTGGTTATTTTGGACGTTTAGACTTAAAAACGGGATGTTTATTTAACTGTACGGATGGTGGTGAAGGATGTTGCGGAAAATCTCCTGAACTTATTGCTCTTTTAAGAGCTCAAAAAATAGGGAGAAAACTATCTCCGGAGTCTATCGCTAAACGCACATTATCGGTAATCGGGAGTAAGCGGTCTGCTGAAACCTGTGCAAGAATATCGGCTGCACAGCGGGGTAGAAAACAGTCTGATGCAACACGAGCAAAGTTATCCGTAATCCAAAGGGGTAAAGTAATTTCACCTGAAACACGTGCTAAAATATCGATCAGTAATAAGGGGAAACCTTCTTGGAATAAAGGAAAAACGACTCCCGCGGAAGTAAAGGAAAAGATGTCCTTGGCGCATAAAGGCAAAGTATTTACAATAGAGCAACGTCACAATATGTCCATTGGTGCAAAAAAACGTTACGCAGTTAAGTTATAAGGAGGAAAAGATGGCTATTCAAAAAACGACAAAATTTTCAGCAACCATGTTTACAGGAACGGGAAACCCGAATCAGCTTCCCTGGCAATGGCCGAATAAAGTAGGGGATCTTTATGTGGATTCCACCAATAAGCAGTTGTTTTTTGCTGTGGCGGTGTCCCCCCCTGTTGCGGGTACTTCTAATATGTGGGGTACTTGCGGAACAGCCGGTGCTTAATAAATAGGTGGGGGGAAACCCCCGCCTTTCATATGAGGATTGAGATATGGCACAGCAAAAGCCACAAAAAACAATTGCCATCTTCGGGGGTAATCCGGTTTCAACGGCGGGAACTATAACATCGGCTGTCATTGATTTAACCGATCCGGACATCTCCAGTTATGATGGGTATTTCACTTTGATTTACAAAACATTGGGCACATTCGGTTATGGCGGGACAAGCTATGCTGGAACTGCCGGGTCGGCTGTTTTCACTTATCAGGTGAGCAACAATATAAACGGTCCGTTTTTCTCTCCTTCAGGGGCGCAACCTATTGGGACTTCCGGATCAGCCGGTACCAGTATGGATATGGCTCCCTTGCTTTGGGGGACAAGCGGTGTGTTTATCAATCTGCCTCCATTCCCTTATATGGTTATAAGAGCCATTTGCGGGACGGGTGGGACTGCCGGTGTTTATGCCGATCTGTACATCCGGTAAAGGGGGTAGATATGGCGTTAAAACAGCTTACCTTGATTCAGGGTAATACGCAGACCTACACCCTTACCTTTATGAATGGGTCTGCGAATACTCCGTATTGTCTTAAAAACTGGGTTGTTTATTTCACCCTTAAAACAGACCCGTCCCTTCCTGATACCCAGGCATCACTCCAGAAAAAAGTCACTTCATTCTCCGATTCCACCGGTGGCACTACCGGTCTTGCCGTTATATCTATCGTGCCTACGGACACGATAAACCTTAATCCACAGCAGTATGATTTTGACATCAAGGTGGTTACGGCGGCGAATGAGAATTTCACGGTGATGAGGGGTAAGTTTGACCTTCAGTACGGAGTGACGGGCACCATAGGAACGGCAGGGACGGCATGAAATGGCTGATGAAATTAAAATTACAAATCAGGTATCTCCTTCGGTGGGTGTTACGTTTTCGAAGTCTCTGCCGATCACAGTTAACATCGAACCCACCGATCCGGTCGCTGTTACGATGCAGGAGGGTCAGAAGATTGATGCGACCATCGAGCCTTCACAGCCGATTGAAATCAAATTCATGGCTCCCATATATAGCGGTTTTTCTACTTCAGGCACATCAGGTACTTCCGGGGTTGGTTCAAGCGGCACCTCTGGAACGTCAGGTAGTGCCGGCACTTCCGGCACTACACCACTTACAACATCAGGCACATCAGGTACTTCCGGGGTTGGTTCGTCAGGCACAAGCGGCACCACGCCTATCGCTACATCGGGAACCTCAGGAATTGCTGGCACTTCCGGTTCCTCCGGAAGCTCAGGTTCATCTGGCAGCACAGGCACAGGTGGAACGTCCGGCACATCTGGTAGCTCAGGTTCTTCTGGTTCTTCAGGCTCCTCAGGCAGTTCAGGTTCCTCGGGAAGTGCTGGCACTAGTGGTTCCAGCGGTAGCTCAGGTTCTTCTGGTAGTACCGGCACAGGCGGAACATCAGGAACAAGTGGCTCTACAGGAACCGGAGGTACATCAGGCTCTTCAGGTTCCTCAGGCTCCTCTGGGATAGCTGGGACATCAGGAACGTCTGTGGTTTTCTACGGATTATTTGACATTGATGTGAATGGGGGTTTGGAACCAATAACGGCGGTAGCAACAGATCCCTATTACGAATTGGATGGGTCTGATAATATAATGCCAATATCGGCATAGGAGGGTTTATGTCAACACGATCGATTGTTCCCCGGAATGACACGGAAGGAGGTTTGGGAACCGCCCTCAAACGATGGGGACTTGGTTGGATCAACGCCCTTGTTGTGAATAGTATCAAAATAGTTACGGGTGCGGGTTCAACTAAAGTTTTAACTTCTGATGCAGATGGAAATGCTACTTGGCAAACTGCATCTGGTCTTGACCTTGCCAACAACCTGAAATTTGTCGTCAACGGTTCTGTAAATAAACTGGACATATTTACAAAGTCAGGTGGTGCGGTTCCTGATAACACAAACTACCCTACAATCTCCATCCCTGATGGCACAGGTTATACGCAGAGGACACGGAAGGCTACTTATCTTTCCGGCACGTCTCAATTCATCATGGCAGACGCCGCAAACTACTGGTCAAAGGGAAGCCTTGCTGCTGAAATAAAGACCGCCTATGTCTATGCGATATGGGATACGGCAGGTGGGATCGTGTGGGCTTTGGGTGGCTACTCTGGATTCACAAGAGTCCCCGCCTCCACCACGGAAACGGATGATGACTTCTTTCTACTTGAAGCATCCTCAACCTATACAAAAGTCATTACTGATTACTGTGTCTGCGTGGGGAAAATCCGCTATCAATACGACACCGCCGACAATCCTGACCACACCATTCAAGCAACGGTTCTCGATGCTCCACAGGTCATTTGGAATCCGAAGAGTGATTATGGGTATAGTTTGGCTTTGGCCTCCAACAATATATCCGGGGGTGACATCGCTGAATATTCAGTGGTTTCTTCGGTTATTAAACAATCGGGTAAATACCTAATTACACCTAATTTAGTTGTAAGCGCTACCAGTATTTACGCATGGCTTTTCGTAAAAACCGGGAGTGCTGTCTATGGCAGCGCCATCTACAAGGCAATGAGCGCCATCCAACAGGGAGCTGTGGATTTTTATGGTAATTCTTCATGTCCTGTTATTGTTTCTTTGAATGCGGGGGATACCATACACCTTGGGGCATCCCTAGCTGGTAGCGTAGGGAACAGGATCATATATACACATACAAGACTAAGTTTTTATCGGATAGACTAAGGAGTAATTATGGACGCAAGCATTTTATGCACACTTTTAGCACAGCGGATTCCACCCGAACAGTTTCAGATTCATGGTGAGGAAGTCTATTTCATTGACCCCGATGCGAACAACAAGCCCGTGGACGCACCCCACACCTCACCCTACGACACCCCCGAAAACAGGGCAATCGTGGCTGATGCGTTAAGGAACTACGACGATCTGTCGGCAACGCTTCTGGACGCCACAAGCGCATCCTCTCAGGAAAAGCAGATATTGAAAACAGATGCGATGACTGCCTTCGATTCGGCGACTACGGTTGAGGAACTGAAAGCGGCGATAAGACCACTGTTGATAGGATAGGAATGAAGGGAGTGTATAATGGCTGGTATCGTAATCAAAAATGCTGGGCTTGGGTTAGGTGATAAGAAGCCTGTTAAGAAAAAGAAACTGGAAGTCAAATACAGGACTCCTTCGGATTCCCCTTTCCCGGTGTTTGTGATGTGCCAGCCCTGCTATGTTGAAACGGACATAGCCAACAATATCTGGATGAAAGACGCCAAAAAGAAGGGTGAAATCGATATAGACAGGGAACGGATGATGGGTGAATGGTGGAATTTCTATCGGATCGTTGCCGCCGATTCCCTGGTCTATCTCCTTCCGCCCACCGATGGGCTACAGGACCAGACATACGTGAATTCATTCGTTTATTTACCACATATTAAGAATGATCCGACTATCATTCTATCGAACTTCACCGCTCCCGGACGGCCCGGGGAGGAAGTGGTGGCGGATAAGCTCCTCACCTCTATGGGGTATAAATGCGTAAAGCCTCCCTATAAGTTTGAGGGGTTCCCAGAGCTGAAGTGGCTGAGGGATGATATCTACTTCGGAGGGTGGGGACAGAGGACAGACCTTGAATTCTATGATTGGCTGGAGGCAAAATACGGGTGCAAGGTGATCAGGATACAGGAGAAAGATGAATACTGCTACCACCTTGACTGCAACCTTTTTGTCATCGACAACGATAACGTGATCGCCTGTAATGAAACCATTGATAAGGCCACCTGGAAAGAAATAGAAAAGGTGGCCAATGTGTTCCCGGTCACAGATGATGATTGTTATGAAGATATCTGCAATATCGTGAGGGTCCAGGAGCTCCTGGTCGTGGCATCGGATATCCAGTTCCTTAAAAAATCCGATCCCCTTTACAATCTTCAGTTACACAAGAACAACCGGCTGGAGGAGATCTGCCTCAAGATGGGGCTTGAGATGTGCCTCATCCAGATGAGTGAAAATGCGAAGAGCGGCGCCGCAACAAGCTGTCTATGTACCCCTTTGAATCACATATATTAACAAGGACTTACAATGAAATTAGGAAGGATTTATATAGCTACAAATAAAATAAATAAGAAAAAATATATTGGGCAGACAGCGTTCTCTTTTGAGCATAGGTTGAAAGATCATCAAAAAGAAAAAAAGAACCGCCACTTCGGAAATGCTCTACGGAAGTATGGAGTGAACGGTTTTGATATTCAGCAAATCATTTATGCGAGGGACGATCTTAACTATTGGGAGCAGTATTTTATTGGCAAGCTTAATACGCTTTACCCAAATGGATATAATCATACTACTGGTGGAGGAAATAATTTTGTCCTTAGCTCCGCTACAAAAGAGAAGTTGAGTAAGGCACACAAAGGCCATCCGGGACCTGTAATTTCAGAAGCCGCACGAATTAGGATGTCGAAGGAACGCATGGGGAATAAACACGCATTAGGCACCATCCATTCTGACGAAACAAAAAAGAAAATGAGCGAAGCTCAGAAGAAGCGGGTGCATACTTCCGAAGAAATAGCAAGGTTGGCATTGGTAGCGGCGAAGGGTAGGGAAACTACCAAAAATAAGGTGTTTTCGAAAGAATATAGGGATACTTTATCAGCGAGAGCAAAGGTTGGTGGATATGGAAAATGGTGCAAAGGAACTCATCGGTCAGAAGGGACAAGGGCGTTGATGTCACAAAAGGTCACCGAATGGTGGGCTAAACGAAAGGCGGCGGCATGATTGTTTGTATATCTAAGGCATTAGTGGAACAGTATCCGAAGGTAGCGTATGAATTTACGTATTATCTGAAACGGAATAACATTCCGTTGAAGGTGATTGATTCTACGAACATTTGGGTTAGGGATACAATGCCTATCCAGACCGCCGGCGGGTACACAAAGTTTGTCTACGAGAAGGATGATCGGTTTCCCCAACTTGAAGTGAAGCGTGAGGAGTGGGCTTGGATAAATCCCCGGATGTCAGACATTAAACTGGACGGCGGGAATGTAGTCCAAAACGATACCCATGTGTTTATGACCGAAATAGTATTTCAGAGAAACCGGAAGATTCCACGGCCATCTTTGGTTCAATTCCTCAAGGATATATTTCAGAAAGAAATAATTTTCCTTCCCGTGGAGCCCCTTGATGAACTTGGTCATGCAGACGGGATTATTAAGATATTCGATGAAGATAAAGTCCTTATAAATGATTATTCATCCATCACCTCACAAACTTATTATGAGTATTCCTGCCAACTGGAACGCATCATCACTCAGGCCGGGTACAAGATATATAAAATTACATGGGCATATCCGAAGATGCCGTACACAAGTGAGATTGAATTCCGTAAGAAATACCCTTATGCTGATGAGTTTAATCCGGGTTGGGGATATTATATCAACTTTTACAAGGTGGGGTTCCTTATTTTTATGCCTGTATTCCACATTGATGAGGACCATGCCGCCATCCGTATGATTGAGAAATGCTACCTTGCCCATGAGATCGTCACGGTGGATTGCCGGGATCTGTCCATGCTTGGGGGGCTCTGCAACTGTGTAACATATGAATACGATGGGTGATTATGAAAGATAGAAGTGAGTACAATAAAAAGTGGAGAGAGGCTCATAAGGAACAGTTGAGGGAGTATGAAAAGAAACGTAATCAATCT
>CAIPPE010000297.1 GCA_903866825.1 uncultured Methylococcaceae bacterium | reverse complement strand
TGAATAGATCTGTTCTTAAACCAATACCAAGGTGTCAGTTGATAAATAAGCAGCGAGGCGCCTCGCTGGTTTTTGTGACAATAGGTTTAACCTGTTTATTGGGTTTTTCGGCATTGGCCATTGATTTAAGTAATTATCTAGTAGTACGAAACGAGCTTCAAAATGCTGCAGATGCAGCGGCTTTGTCAGGTGCCAGTTCTTTGTATCCGGAAGTTGGAAATGCCCCTGATTGGAGTCTTGCTTATTCATATGCGACTTCAGCGATTAGTCTGAATAGTGCTGCTAATGCTGTTTTAACATCGGGTGATGCTCCTGTAACAGGTTATTGGAATATTACAGGTTCCCCTACAGGTTTGCATGCTACAGTGCAGGGCACAAATGATCTACCTGCAGTTCAGGTAGTCATTAGAAAGTCCGGAACTCAAAATGGAGGAGGTATTCAAGCCTTTTTTGCAGGCGTGTTAGGTATCAACTCACTGGATGGAGGTGCTGTTGCAGTTGCTATAGCCGGAGCCAGTCCGAGTTTTACGTCGAAAAGTATGTTTCCGGCTGCAATATCAAAATGCATGTATGATTACTATTGGGATTCATTTAATAATCAGCCAAAAGTAGGGCTATCGAGTTCATTTGTTATTGGTGCATCTGATCTTAATTCTGGTTGTGGTATAGGAGTGCAATGGAGTACCTTAGACAATGCTGCCAATGACCCTTTAATACTTGTTAATAATGTCAATACGTCAACAACAAACCCTAATCGAATTAGCATTGGGGATAATGTTAATATGATTAGTGCGATAGCTCCGGGAATATATCCCTTGGTAAGTAGTTGTGTAGGGGCTAATAATCCATGTAATTACGTATTGATACCTGTAGTTGATCCACTGAATGCAAATGCTTTGTCTCCCATTGTAGGCTTTGCCTGTGTTCAGGTTTCTGTTTCAGTCGTTACGCAAACGGTTACTTTACAAATGTCCTCCATAGTCATGAATACCGTACCTAATCAGGCTTGTAAAATGTCTGATTCAGGCGGTAATGGACCTGCTTATGGTGCGGCAATACCACCGAAGTTAGTAAATTACTCTGGGAATCCTCAATAAATTCTGATTTCATTAGGTGTATCGGCACGGTTAGAATAATCACTGGTAGCAACTAATTATTAAATGTAGAGAAAATTATAATCATGGAAGTCAATAAACTTAATTTAGTGTTAATTGGTAGTGAAAAAGATGTGCTTAATAAGCAACGAGTTCTGCTTGCAGATCAGGGTGTTCTAATCAGTGAGGTTGTTTGTCAGGTTATTACTGGGGCTATTCCAAAGTACTCGTACGATGACAATGTTATCGTTATCGTTAACTTAACAGCCAATGGTTTGCAAGAGCTTAAGTTTATAGAAGATCTAGCCAATAAAAAATCAGCGATGATTATTATTGGAGAGCAGGGTAATGTTGAGTTATTGACCCAGGCGCTTCGTGCCGGTGTTAAAGATTTTATTGGTGAAAAAGAATATGAAGATAAACTACTGGGTGTGGTTTCTAATATAAAAAGAAATATCACCGATAATTTCAAAAGTAAGCATGTTGGACATTTAAATGTGTTTATTACCGCTAGAGGGGGAAGTGGAGCCAGTTTTGTAGCTAGCAATGTTGCTTATCTATTATCAAAGGAAAAGGAGCAAAAAGTAGCGATTGTTGATCTGGATTTGCAGTTTGGATCGATTGGGCTTAATTTTAATATTATTCCTAAATATACTTTGGCAGAGGCTGTTAAAGCGATTGGTGAGCTAGACACAGTTTCCTTGGAGGCTTATATGCTAAAGTATAACGATAATTTAAGCTTGTTGTTGCCTTCGGCCTCTGAGATTCTTTTGCATGGAGAAATAAACACTTCAAAGCTAGAGAGCTTATTAGATCTTTTAAAAGTTAATTTTAACCAAATTGTTATAGATATGCCGAGGTTGATTGATCCCATGTTTGGCATGGTTATGGAGCGGGCGGACCGCATTACATTGGTTGTACAGCAAAGTTTAGCGCAGTATAGAGATGCGCTAAGATTGATTAAAATTTTAAATAAAGATCTTGAAATTCCGTTAGACAAAATTGTAATTGCGATTAATCGATTTGATCCAAAAAGTAGCTTTCGAATAGCAGATTTAAAAAGCCTTATTAATCATGACAAGATTTATATAATTACAAGTGATTATGAGCGAGTTGAAAATGCCTCAAATTTAGGTGTTCCGCTTTGTGAATCTTCTTCGAAATCCAGAATTGCAAAAGATTTAAAGAAACTGGCAAAAGACTTAGGTGGTGTTGAATTGAAGGCGGAAAAAAAGAGTATTTTTCGTTTTTTTGGCTTTTAACGATATCTACTGATTAATTTAATATAAAAATAAAACACCATGGGTCTTATGTATTATGAGTAAAGTAGTTGGTTTTTTAAAGTCTAGAGCAGTTCATATTTTTAGTAGCCTTTTTTTAGGGTCTGTTTATATATTATTTGCCTATGCACATCTGCTGAAGTTTTCAAGCAATCACGAGATTACCTTGCTTCTGTTTGGATTATCCGAAACATTGTTGGTTTTTTTATATATTTTTCGTACTAAGCCCAATACGATCTCTGTTCATTTTTTTGATTGGTTAATTGCTATTGTTGGGACTTTTGCACCTTTGTTTTTCCGTCCAGCGGAATGGGGGGTAATACCGGTGGCGAAGTACGCAATTATTGTAGGTGCTATTTTTCAGATGATAAGTCTGCTCTCTCTTAATCGAAGTTTTGCGTTAGTTGCCGCTAATAGAGTTGTTAAAACTCAATGGATGTACAGCTTTGTACGCCATCCTATTTATGCTAGCTATTGTATAACTTTTTTGGGTTATATATTATCCAATACAAATGTTGAAAATGGCGTTGTTTATATTGTTTCAATGACTTTTCTTTTTATACGGATAATCAGAGAAGAAAAGCATTTGGCACTTGATCCTCTTTATCGCGAATATCAGCTTAAAGTACGTTATCGATTGATCCCTTTTGTTATTTAAT
>CAIPPE010000296.1 GCA_903866825.1 uncultured Methylococcaceae bacterium | reverse complement strand
ATATCCCCGTCTATCATGGCCGACAACCCGGTAGCCGTTGCGAATCCGTTATTGCATATCAGGTAGTCTGTGTAGAGTTCTAATTTTATTTTTTCCATACTGAAATAATACACCTTTTCAGATGTAGCTGCGTAACATCAGTCAGTAATATTACGGCATTGATATATACTGCCTAGATATATTCAACAGTGAGATATAAATCTTTAAGGTGATATGAGACTAACTTCTGACCAAATTCAAGTGATTAAGGAAACAGCTTGTTCCGTGTTGGGTGAAGACTCGCGGGTTATTCTGTTTGGTTCTCGTGTTGATGATGCAAAAAAAGGCGGTGATATTGATTTGTTATTTGAAACTGAGCATATTCTTGATAATCGAGTTAACTCAGTAGGTGCTCTTTATGTCGCATTAATACGTAAGTTGGGTGATCGAAAGATTGATATTTTGTTAAAAGATCCTTCGACTCCAGATGCTACTGTATTGCAAGTTGCTCGACAAACAGGGATTCAGTTATGAGTCTAAGATATCTTCCAGAATATGCACAAGCTGTTAGGTTTTCTCTTGATTTAGCCACTAAAGAGGCAGAACATTTACGCTATAGTGAAAGCACTTTATTTAGTAAGCCTATTGATTTGGAATGGGTTAAATCCCTAAATACACGACCAGAAGTCGCTGAGAAAGTTGAAGCATTTATAAGTCGTTTTGGTAGGCTTCAAGATCATTTGGGTGAGAAATTATTGCCCCGCTTTGCAAATCTTGTTGGTGAAAATAGTAAGACCTTATTGGATACCTTGGCTTTTGCTGAAAAGGTAGGTGTTTTAAGCAGTGCAGATGCATTTATTGTCGCACGTAAATTAAGGAATACTCTCGTATATGAGTATATGTATGACACTCAAATATTTCTAGACAGTCTTTTAGCCGCTCAACAAGCCTGTCATCTGTTTTTTAGTATTATAGAAAAAACTGAAGCAGAAGTTGATCAATTAGGTGTTCAGAGATAAACGCTCAGAACTCAGTTTTGGCAAATGACATTATTGAAAATATGGACGCAGGATTAGAAAGTTTTAGAGCGATTATGTCAGCGTTGTTGAGTAAGAAGTAAAAGGCGGGCAAAACTTGATGGTTTGCCCGGTCAAGTTGTTAACTATTTATGCGGGGAGGAATCTTTCACTCAAGATTTGATTGTCAGGTACGCCATGAGCTCTTGCAGTCGTTTCGGCAGCATCGATCAACTTGGGTGGACCGCACAGATAGATGTCTGGCATAACAGTCGTACTCATTAGATCCTGAGTCAAAGCGTCCACCGGTGTACCGCAAAATTCGTCCCAATTATCTTCTGGCTTCCAGAGACAATAAATAACTTGAAGCTGAGGTAATTCTGTTTGTAAGGCTGTTAACTCTGCTTGGCAAAACAATTCTTCGGCTCTGTTTACGCCAAAATAAAGTCGAGCGGGATGAGGTTCCTGAAACTCTGCCATTCGTCTTAACATCGATAGCATAGGGGCAAGACCAGTACCGCCAGCAACAAACCAGCGCGGCTTTAAGCCACTCTCATACAAACCAAATGAACCTTTTGGGCCATGTACCAACAACATCTGTCCAACGGCCGCCTGTTCTTTTAACCAGTTAGAAAATAGTCCTCCAGGCTGAAGACGAATCAAAAACTCCAGCTTTCCTTCCCAGTTTCCGGTATTGGATAGTGAATAAGCGCGTTTAATGTCTTGTCCTGGCACTTCTAATTCCATGAATTGGCCCGGCTCAAACTCGGCCCCGTTACCGCCATTTTCATCCGGTGCTAAACACAGTTCCAAGCGTAAGGTGTTTTCACCCACCGTTTTAATTGCGATTATTTCAGCGCTTCTGATTTTTATTTCACCGATTAAAACACGGTCGTGATCAAAAGGCAGCGAAATATGTAAATCACTCTGTGGGAAAGTACAGCACAGTAACGCTCCCCCTTTTTGTTTATCTTCTAGGCTGAGTGCAGCAGGATTATGTTTACCTAATGTATAGTCGCCTTGGGTAACATCAGCATAACAAGTGCCGCAGTTTCCATAACCACATTGGGCAGGCAATACGATCTGTGCATCGGCAGCCGCGGCCAGAAGATTTTGGTCGTCTGTGCAGTTAAAACGAAATTGACTACCATCTCGGGTAGTCAATTCAATAGCGTGGTTATTCATGTTTTGTCTGGGCTCCAGTCGTGCAGATAAAAGTTAAGCCGCTTTACGTGATAATGAGGCTTGGATATCGGCTTGCGCAGTCGTATTAGGTAATAAACCAAACTTATCTACCAGTACCTGAACCAGGTTGGGTGTCAGAAAGGCAGGTAGTGTTGGCCCCAAGCGAATATTACGGATACCTAGCGCCAGTAAGGTCAGTAGCACGGCGGCTGCTTTTTGCTCAAACCAGGAGATAATCAAAGACAGTGGGAGTTCATTAACGCCACATTCAAAAGCACCTGCTAATGCAGTCGCAATTTTGATCGCCGAATAGCTATCGTTGCACTGCCCTAAATCTAACAGACGTGGAATGCCGCCAATGTCGCCAAAATCATGTTGATTGAAGCGATATTTGGCACAGCCCAATGTCATAATCACCGTATCTTGTGGGGCTTGTTCTGCAAAGTCGGTGTAATAATTACGACCGGATGCGGCGCCGTCACAACCACCGACTAAAAAGAAATGTTTAATCGCCCCTGACTTAACGGCGTCGATAACTTTGTCCGCTACACCCATGACGGCATCACGACCGAAACCAATAGTAATGGTTTTTGGGCTGACTTCCGTTTTAAACCCGGGTAATGCGTTAGCTGCCTGAATCAACGGGGCAAAATTCTTGTCGCTGATATGACGCACACCAGGCCAACCGACGGGGCCTGCCGTAAAAATGCGTTGACGGTATTGGGGTAAAGGTTCAATGATACAGTTAGACGTCATCAAAATAGCACCGGGGAATTCGGCAAACTCTTTTTGCTGGTCTTGCCATGCACCGCCGTAATTTCCAACCAGATGCGGATAAGCCTTTAGTTTTGGATAAGCATGGGCAGGTAACATTTCGCCATGGGTATAAATATTGATACCTGAATCTTTAGTTTGTTCTAGCAAGGCAGCTAAATCGCCTAGATCATGACCCGACACCAGTATAGCTTTGCCTAAAGTAGGGGTAATTAATACCTGGGTGGGTTGTTGAGCGCCAAAACTGCCGGTGTTGGCTTCATCCAATAAGGCCATTACTTCAAGGTTTAATGTTCCTAAGGCCATTGATTGATTGAGCAACGCATCGACATCCGTCGGTGCCGTGCTTAAGAAATCAAGTGCATCTTCGATACCTGCATAGACAGTTGGACTTTCTTTACCCAACGCATAGGCATGGTGAGCATAAGCGCAAACACCTTTCAGGCCATAAAGCACCAGTGAACGCAGACCGATGATATCGGGGCCGACATTCTCAAGTCCCGCATTAATACCCACGTCTGAGGCTTGTTTAAGTAATCCATCCAGATCAGATGCGGGTTGCCAGACAGCAGAGCCGGTCAGTTCTTCCGGTGCCTGACCTGCAGCAAGCGCAGCGGTTATATAGCTTGTTTTAACTCGGTCACGTATCTTTGCCGCATCCTGTATCAGAGTACTGAAGCGGGTCGCATTAAAGTTTACATTAGTTAACGTGGTAAACATGCCATAAAGAATAAATTCGTCGGCTGCATTATCTTGTACATTAAGGGCACGGGCACGTTTGGTATATTGTGCTATGCCCTCAATAGCATGGATCAGTAAATCCTGTAAATCAGAGGTGGTGGCATCTTTGCCGCACATGCCTTTGGCAGTTGCACAGCCACTTTCGATATTGGAACGATCAGTTTGTTCGCATTGGTAGCAAAACATCAAGTACTCTCCTGGAAATTGAATGGACGGTTAGAGATAGGTCGATTACGGTCTCTCCCCTCTGCCCAGGTAATTGCACTTAGTGTGCCAAGCGAAAAGCCTTGCATTTACAGCTACTTTAAAGGTATTGTTGTCTAATTAACATCTTTAGAAGTTGTTTTATTGACAACAGCGTCATCATTATGACTACAAACCTTTTCTTTACTTCGCTTATTTCGATAGTGGCCGATTTGTCCATGCAGATGTCGGCAGCGCAACGTTATCAACGCTTATTACAGCATTTATGCCGCATCTTTCCTTGTGACGCTTCTGCATTACTGAAGTTTGAAAAACACAGTCTGATACCTTTGGCGGTTAATGGTCTATCAGAAGATACCTTGGGACGGCGTTTTGTTATCAGTGAGCATCCACGTCTGGCCAAGATTTTAGCGTCCAACGAAGCAGTTCGCTTTGCCGCTGATTCTGACTTGCCTGATCCTTATGATGGTCTCATTGAATCTGAAGGGGATCAATTGCTGGTTCATGATTGCATGGGGGTTACACTGTTTATTGATGGAGAAATATGGGGGCTTTTAACGCTAGATGCATTGACGCCAGGGACTTTTGATCACATCAATCCAATGGAGTTTAGTACCTTTATTAGTCTGACAGCGGCTACGGTTAAAGCCGCCGAACTGATTATCTCCTTAGAACAGCGAGTGCGTTATGCAACGCAAAACTTATTCAAGGAAAATGTTGCTCAGGATATGATGGGTGAAAGCGATTGCATGAAGAAATTGCGTAATGATATTTCTATCGTTGCGCCGTCAGATCTGGCCGTTTTGATTTTGGGTGAAACGGGTGTCGGTAAAGAACTGGTTGCACAGCGTATTCACATGGAGTCAAATCGGGCGGATCAAGTGATGGTATATGTCAATTGTGCCGCGCTACCAGAGAGTATTGCCGAAAGCGAGCTCTTTGGGCATGTTAAAGGTGCATTTTCCGGTGCTATTGCTGATCGGACAGGTAAGTTTGAATTAGCTGACGGTGGTACCCTTTTTCTGGATGAAATAGGTGAGTTACCGCTGTCGATTCAAGCCAAATTATTGCGTACGCTGCAAAATGGAGATATTCAGAGAGTGGGTAGTGATCGTCAGATTAAGGTTAATGTTCGGGTCATTGCTGCAACCAACCGCAATTTACAACAGGAAGTTTCTGCAGGCTTATTTCGCCCAGACCTTTATCATCGATTAGCGGTTTACCCGATACAAGTCCCTGCTTTGCGGGAGCGAGGCAAAGATGTGTTATTGTTAACGGGTGCGTTTCTGGAAAAAAATCAGCAACGTTTGGGTATTAAAAAATTCCGTTTGGATCAGGAGGCGAAACAAGCTTTATTAGCTTACCACTGGCCGGGAAATATTCGTGAACTTGAGCATTTATTAAGTCGAGCAGCATTAAAATCAGCGACAGCAGAGAATCGTCAGGCAGATTTTATAACCCTATCATCTGCTTATCTGGATATCACGCTTGATCAGTCTAAATCTTTGAGCAATCCACCCTCTGACACGGTAACAAATCCATCTATGCCTATAGATTTTAAAAATGCAGTTGATGATTTTCAGCGTCAATTGATCCAGCAACAGCTTGCCGTTCAGCAGGGCAATATGGCAGCTACTGCTCGCATGTTGGGTATGGATAGAGGGAACTTCCATCGCTTATTAAAACGATTGGAGCTTATCCCCGATGTTAAAGGAGATATTTACGAAAGGTTGTTAGAGCAAAATGCCTAAGACGTTAAAAGTGGGGCAGGGCAATACTTTACGCCTCGGCCTTTAATTTGGGCGATGGTTAAATGTGTGCAGTCGCAACCGCTGAAAACGATTGCTGATCCTGCCTGTGGTACAGGCGGTTTTTTCTTGGCGGCTTATGATTATATGGTGGCCAATAATCAGTTGAATAAAGAACAAAACCAGTTTTTAAAGCTGGAAACTTTTTTGGGTAATGAGATTGTGGCAGGTACTCGGCGCTTGGCTCTGGTGAATTTGTTTCTGTATAACATTGGCGATATCGGCTGGAGAGTTTTAGGGCGATTATGGCGGCGTTGAGTAAAATGATTGATTCTGGTAAGCCATCTTTAAGCAAGGCAGAAATTAAAATATTAGTATCAATTACAATCTTCATGACCCACTGCGATACGCTTCAATTTCAGCGGCAATCTCAGCTTCAGTCATATTTTGTATATGTGGCAGGCTCTGTGTTTCTTTTAATAAGCTACGCCAATTACCAAACGTCAGAAATAAAAAAGCCCGCACCGAAGTGAAGGCTTCTAACTTGGCACCTTGTTGCGACAATTGCAAAGCGGCACTATAACAAGTCGATTTGAACAGTAACGCTAAACAACAACCGTGTCAATGTAAAGTAATAGATATCTGTATACAGGTTCAATGATGATTAATATTTATGCGCTACTAAAATCTCAGCCAATCTCCAGTCTTGAATCTCAACTACTGGCAACTATAAATGGCTTTGTAACGAGGACATCCATTGAATGGCGTGATCCATGTATCAGTCTACATGAACCACCTGCAGGCCAACATGTACCCTTTGTAAATCCAGTAGAAGTTATGGAAGTCTTATTTAGCCATAAGGGTATAGAACAAGGCGAGGCGAACAATATAGCCGTTGTTGAATATGCTGAACTCAGATTACGCCTAGATCAATATCAAAGGGTCAGGGTCTACGATTTTTTTGATTCAGAATCACCAGAATGTATACCGGTAACCGAATTACTTTCCTATCTTGGGGGAAAACAGTTGGTTATGCCAGACATAATTGACTACCTTAACCGCGCTGTTGATGCAGTCACCTACGCTCCTATTTTTAGGGCCCCTGATAATTACAATGACCCTTGGTCGCTTGCCGAACTCCCAGAATTACCAACGGCCAAATCCATGATTGAATTTGTCCCAGGCGCTCCTTGGTATGAACCTATGGATGAGGATGTATATATAGTTGACGCGCTTTTTGCACAATGGCGCGAAGAGATGCGCAATATAGCTGGGGACTTAGAGAAAATTTTGGGCGAGATCATTTAGGTGAGAAATTATTGCCCCGCTTTGCAAATCTTGTTGGTGAAAATAGTAAGACCTTATTGGATACCTTGGTTTTTGCTGAAAAGGTAGGTGTTTTAAGCAGTGCAGATGCGTTTATTGTTGCGCGTAAATTGAGAAATACTCTCGCACATAAGTATATGTATGACGCTCAAATATTTCTAGTCACAGAGCAATCCCCCACACAAAGCAATCCCTGCTCAGGTTATATGAGAAGCTCGACGACAAGGTTGCTACCCATCAACTAAATCGCTTTACCTTGTAAATAACGCCTCAATAAATCTAATGTCAATAATGCCGCTTGATTTTGTTTCCGGTTCAGCGAGCCGACAATAGTATGATTAGTTTCATAAAACCTATTTCCAACTAACAAAACACTCAGTACATTGATTGATTGATCTTTGTCTCTTAAAGCTTCCTTCCCGCCACTATAAAGTTGTACAAGCACCGAAGTAACCCCCGTTTTTTCTTGAACATCCCTCGCCAAGCCTTTTGCCGTATCAAGTAATTCAGCAGAGCCCATTGCTTGTGCAGACTGAATAACACCTTGTTCATAACTTGCTTTGACCAACCAATCATAACCGACACATTTTGCGGCCAGTAGTCCATGACTAACCGTTTCTACCAGTGCCAGCGTATGATTCTTAACCGTCATCAGTTTATCAACTTCAAACGCTAAATCATCAGTTACTTCACCTAAGCCATCAATGGCAAAGACATAATCACCTAATGACTGGGAAAATTCAGAGACCAAAGCGGTAAGAGCTGCACTAGGATAATCAAACGGAAATAATAGTTTAGTTTGCACATCTTCTGTACCCGCTCTAAAACCTAATTGCACGTCGAAAGGTATTTGAATATCTTTAATGAGTTCTTGAATAGCCGACTCACCCAGCCCTATGGTTTTTAGCGTGACTAACTGCGGTAGTTGTAAAGTAAACCTCGTCAGTAGATCCGGTTTAACGTAATCTAAAAATAAGGGCTTCATTTCTGAGGGCACACCCGGTAAAAATACAAACCAGCAGCGTTGGTGTTTTAACGAAAAGCCGGGTGCTGTTCCCCAAGCGTTATCAATCCGGGTGGCTGTTTCAGGTAACATGGCCTGTTTTCTATTAACCTCAGGCATGACCCGGTTTCTCCGCACAAAGAAAGCCTTGATTTGTTCAAAGGCTATCGCATCAAATTTTAAGGGTCTATTAAAGGCTTGGGCTACTGCTTCGGCGGTTAAGTCATCAGACGTAGGTCCCAGTCCCCCCGTGCAGATACAGCAATCTGCCCGTTCTGAAATATCCAGTAACAAGTTAATTAGATCGGTTAATTTGTCGCCGACTGCGGTATGCCGGGTGACAGTAAAGCCGCAATGAATGGCTTCTTGTGATAACCAGGCGGCATTGGTGTCTACCGTTTGTCCGGTAACAATTTCTTCGCCCTGAGAGAAAATTTCAAGTGTTGGATTCATTTTATAAACTCATGAATAAGATAGTGATGCCAATACGGTAGGGTTAATAAGCTTAAGGCGGTGGTCACAGTGACGGTCATGGCATACAGAGAACTATCCAGTTGATAGCGATCACAAAAAACGACCCCCAAGACCATGCTGGGCATGGCTAAATCTAAGACACTGGCGGCTTTGTAACTTCCTTCCATGGATAGATGAGTGACTAGCATAATGGCAAAAACGGGCATTAAGAATAGTTTAATTAACACGATCGGCACTACATAGGGGACGTTTCGAACAGTAATGGCTCGCCAGCTTAAGGCCAGTCCCAAAGAAAATAGCATCAAAGGCACAACGGCGACCGATAGTTTTTGTAAAACGCCGGCTAACCAGTGCGGAGGCGTTTGCCCGTTAAGGTTTAAAAGGATGGCGATGGCAGCGGCCCAAAAGGGTGGGGCATTAAGAAAAGAGAGCGGGGATCGGAATCCACTACCTATCCCTTCACCGTAATGTCGTGCCACCATAATGCCCAGGGTAAAGACAATCGGTGCCGCAGAAAATAAGTCTATCTGAATGGCTACAGAGCGTGCCCAGTGTCCAAAAGTTTGCTCTAAAACCGGTAATCCTAAATAAGTTACGTTAGGTATTGCGGCTAATATAATGGCACCTAAGCGTCTGTTTTCGAGGTTAAATAGCTTGCCAATGACCCATGTTGAAAGCATGCCCAGTAAGATGGTACTAAAGCCCAGGAGCATAAAATTAAACGATCGCTTGCCTAACTCTGATGTCCATAAGACCTCCAGAACCATCGCAGGTAATAGCAGATAATAAACAAAGGAGGTCAGGACGTGGCGCGTATATTCGGCACCCAGGCCACCGGGTTTAAAGATTCTCCAGCCCACCCCGCAAGCCATGAGCAGCGACATTTGAATTAAAGTTGAGTGCATAAGCGTAGCATTTTGTTGGTTTAGTAATATTAACATTCACAGTCAAAGTCAGTTCCAGTAATATATACCATTTTATCTATTCTATTTCCTATCGCTCTTATGTCATTGATATCAACTCAAGAAATTCCAGTACGTGAACGTTTAATTATGGCTTTGGATGTGCCTAGTATCTCTGAAGCTCAAGCCTTGGTTGAAGAGTTAGGCGACTCGGTTATCTTTTATAAAGTCGGCATGGAATTATTCATGTCAGGCGATTATTTTGGCTTCATTGAGTGGCTTAAACAACATAACAAGAAAGTGTTTGTGGATCTTAAGTTTTTTGATGTGCCTGAAACCGTGGGTCGAGCGATTAAAGCGTTAAGTAGTAAAGGCGTTGATTTGGCGACTATTCATGGTAATGATGCCATTATGGAAGCAGCAGCCAAATCAAAAGGCGATCTTAAAGTGTTGGCGGTAACGGCGTTAACCAGTTTAGATCGAGGTGATCTGGATGATTTAGGTTTTAAATGCGATGTGCGTGATTTGGTCTTATCTCGTGCTAAACGTGCCTTGCAAATTGGTTGTGACGGCATTGTTTCATCAGGGCTTGAGGTTTCTATGCTAAGGGAAGAGTTGGGGCATAAGTTATTAGTGATTACACCGGGTATTAGACCGGTTGATAATCGTGAAGAAGATGACCAAAAACGAGTGGTTAGCGTAGAAATGGCCTTTGAAAATGGTGCTGATTATATTGTAGTGGGCCGTCCTATTCGTGATGCTGAAGACCGTAAAGCCATGGCTGAAAAGATTCAGGGACAGATACTTTCCAAGTTTTCAACTAATTAAGCCAGAAATCCGGCTGATGTAATCAGCCGGATGCCATTGCTTGAGGTATTGTGCAAGGGTGATATAACCAAAGTCACCGTCTTTTTTGCTAGAAGCACATGGTTTTTTAAGATTTGAGATAGCGACTTGCTCAATCATCGCACTTACATTTGGAGATGTATATGTGACTGTGGCTAAAGTAAGGGTTCTTTTACTTTTGCGTGGGCGACATGAGTGTATTGCAAGAATGACATCAGCTTTTGTATAGGGGGGAGGCCTAATGAATTGGGTGCTTTTTAATCCGGAGTATGAGCATGAGGTAATTTAGTATGTGACAATGAATACCTCGCATAGGCTCTTACTGTAAGTAAAGGGTTAGATTCTGATTTAATAATACGCATGTTGTTTAGTATCTAAGTAAATCGTTGGAGTAGATGATGCTGGGATAAAGGGATATTGGTTGCTGGGATCTTAAGTATTGACCTAAATTAAGATGTTATTTGCGTAGGCAGAGTATGTGTTTTGAAAAAATTGTTTTTGATAGATAAGTAAAAAATAACATTAAATAATATTTTGGATTGTATAACATTGAAAATGAATGATAAAGAATGCTTGCACATTGCAAAATTGGCGCATTTTCAATGTACGACTACTTAGTAAGCTAGAAAACTTGGAAAATCAAACTTTAAGAGAAATAATTGCGGATGAGTATGGAAAGATGAGTAGGGGTGTCTGAATAACTATAAGCAATGTATTTAAGATTGTTTTGAGCGCGTATTAACAAAACAGCAGGCAAAAAAAATGCAGCTATTTAGGCTGCATTAGAAGAAGGATATAAAACTCTGAATTCCTAGGAGGGGAATTTGCATCTCAAGAGTTGTGATTATAATACTGATAAAGTGTGCTTTAAGAAATGTGGCATATTGTCGCGTGACAGATTGTCGCAGGGGCTAATCACCATTTAAGTCTGGATCTGCATCCTCTTCTGTGAGGTCTTCTTCGCGTAACAAATTACTCAATCGGGCAAAATCAGGCAGTGAGATCACTTCTGCTCTTAAATTAGGGTCAATACCCAATGCAACAATGGCGTCTTCATCGATGAGTTTTTTTAAAGAGTTGCGCAAGGTCTTACGACGTTGTGAGAAGGCTTGCACAACCACTCTATTCAGCATTTTTAAGTTATTAACCGCAACGGGCGGTTGTTGATGCGGTATTAATCTAACAATAGCCGACATAACTTTAGGGGCTGGGTCAAAACTTTCGGGCGGCACGTCAAATAAGTGTTCTGTAGCACAGTAATATTGCATCATGACACTGAGTCTGCCGTATTTCTTACTGCCAGGTGCTGCACAAATGCGATCAACCACTTCCTTTTGTAGCATAAAGTGCATGTCTTCAATACAGGCTGCATTATCCAGCAAGTGAAACATTAAAGGCGTCGAGATGTTATAGGGCAAGTTACCAATGATGCGCAGCTTCTCGTCATTTTTAGCCAGTGCTGAGAAATCAAACTTTAAGGCATCCGCACTGTGAATATGTAGCTGTGACTGTTGTTTAAATTTATCTTTAAGATAAGCGACTAAATCCCTGTCCAGCTCCACGACTTCAAGTTGTAAGCCGAGTGCTAATAAAGGCTCAGTCAGGGCACCCATACCGGGACCAATTTCAACCCAGTGTTGGTTGGGCTTGGTGTTTAAACTGGAGAGAATGTTGTAAATGATGTTGTGGTCATGTAAAAAATTCTGGCCAAAGCGTTTGCGAGGTGTGTGTGTCATGTGCTTATAGAGATTGATGAGTCATGGTTAAGGCGGTTTGAAGCGCAACAAGCAGGCTGCCAATGTCCGCTTTGCCTGTACCTGCAAGATCGAGGGCCGTGCCATGATCAACAGAGGTGCGAATTATAGGGAGACCAAGGGTAATGTTGACTGCTTTACCAAAGCCCTGGTATTTCAGGACGGGCAAGCCTTGGTCGTGATACATAGCCAAAACAGCATCGGCAGTATCTAAATATTTAGGGGTAAATAAAGTGTCTGCCGGTAAGGGACCTATCAAGTCTAGGCCTTGCTGACGTAAACTATCTAATACAGGTATGATGATTTCGATTTCTTCATGGCCTAAGTGGCCGTTTTCACCCGCATGAGGATTAAGGCCGCAAACCAGGATTTTAGGCGAGGCAATTTTAAATCGGGTGCTTAAGTCATGTGCCAAAATTCTAATAACAGAGCGCAAGCGGGTGTGTGTAATAGCCGCACTGACGTCTTTAAGGGGCAAATGGGTAGTGACTAAGGCGACGCGTAACTTTTCTGTTGCCAGCATCATCACAGGATGTCCACTCGTAATTTCGGCTATATATTCAGTATGACCACTAAAGGGAAAGCCAGCGTCATTAATAATGCCTTTATCAACAGGGCCGGTGACGAGGGCGTCAAACGTGCCATTAAGGCAGCCTTGAGTGGCTTTAGTCAGGGTTTTTAAGACATAACGGCTGTTGAGTGGGGTGGTCTGGCCACATTTTACGGGTTCGTTTACCTCAACAGGAAGCACCGTTAATCGTCCTGCAGTATGTGGCGCAGGAGGTAGGTCTGGGTTAAATTCTTCAATAGAGAGTGGTAAGCCTAAGAGCTCAGCGCGTTGTAACAATAACTCGGGGCTGGCAATGATTATCAGGGCGTAGGGTAAATCTCGTTGGGAGAGTTGTACGCAAAGGTCTGGTCCAATGCCAGCAGGTTCTCCGGGCGTTAAAACCAGGCGAGGTATACGGGTTAGGGTCATCTTATTAAACTAAAAAAAAGAACAATTTTACAGCATAATGGCTGAATAAATTTAAAAACACAGTTGCCGTTGTTTTGAGTGAGCTATCTATAGAGTGTTAATTAGATGGTCAACGTTTAAGTTTTAGATGAGTTTAATGGTGTTGAGGTATGGATTGATAAAGATTTAAACAAACTATTGATGTTTGATAACAGACCATAAACTTAAATCAGGTTACAATAATCCCATTTTTTGAATTGAGGCTGTCCTTTTGGCTAAAAAAATTATTCGTATTGCAACGCGTCAGAGTCCTCTAGCGTTATGGCAAGCAGAACACGTTGCAGCGTTATTGGTTCAGGCGTTCCCGGATGTTACAACAGAACTGGTTAAGATGGTGACTCGGGGTGATAAAATTCTCGATGCGCCTTTAGCTAAGGTGGGTGGCAAGGGCTTGTTTGTTAAAGAATTAGAGCAGGGCATGCTGGAAGGAACAGCAGATATTGCGGTGCATTCTATGAAGGATGTACCGATAGAATTTCCTGACGGGTTACACTTGGCCGCTATTTTAGAGCGTGAAGATCCAACGGACGCTTTTGTATCGAATCAGTATGCGAGTTTAAGTGAGTTGCCGTCTAATGCAAGAATTGGCACATCCAGTTTGCGTAGAGAGTGTCAGCTTAAAGAACGGTTTCCTGATGCGGAAGTCATTCCCTTAAGAGGTAATGTGAATACTCGCTTGGCGAAATTGGATGCGGGTGATTATGATGCCATTATTTTGGCGTCTGCTGGATTAAAAAGGCTGGGCATGGCGGTTCGTATTACGGAGTCACTGGATACAGGCATAAGTTTGCCTGCAGTGGGTCAAGGTGCTATTGGTATCGAGTGCCGTGTGGATGACGCTGAAATTAATCAGATGTTAGCGACCTTGCATGATACGCAGACAGGCTTATGTGTTGCTGCCGAACGCGCTATGAATACCCGTCTGAATGGCGGCTGCCAAGTGCCTATTGCTGGTTTTGCCCAAATTCAGGGCGAGAAGGTATTTATGCGTGGTTTAGTGGGCAATCCTGATGGGTCTGTTCTTTATCGGGCAGAACGAACAGGTGAGTTGGAGCAGTCAGAAGCGATGGGGCGAATAATCGCTGAGGATTTATTAGCGCAAGGTGCAGATAAAATTTTGCAAGCTTTATTGGCCTGATTATCATGCTGAAGGGTGTGCAGGTATTAGTCACGCGACCGCTTCATCAAGCGGAGAACCTCTGTTCTTTAATTGAAGAGCAGGGTGGGATTGCCATCAAATTTCCTACGTTGGCTATTGTCGCATTGGATGATTGCGCTGAAATACAAGATACTTTGGCCCGATTAGATAGTTATCAATGGCTTGTTTTTATTAGTGCAAATGCAGTTACTATGCACGGTAACCATTCAGATAGTGATAAAATAAAAAAATTTAAATCAGTCCGTATTGCGGCTATTGGAAATGCGACAGCTAAAGCCTTAGTCAATGCGGGTTGGTCAGTTGATTTAGTCGCTGATAGTGGTTTTAACAGTGAAGCCTTGCTGGCGATGCCAGAATTGCAGCAGATAACCGGGCAGCGTTTTTTGATTATTCGTGGTCAAGGTGGTCGTGAAGAACTAGCGACGGTATTGCAAAGTAGAGGAGCAACTGTGGATTATCTGGATGTGTATAAACGGATAATCCCAGAGTTTGATTCCTCTCAAGTTAAGTTGGTGCTTGAACAAGGTAAACTGGATGTTATCACTATTACGAGTGGGGAAGCTTTACAGAATTTATTGGTAATGTTAGAAAAGTGCTTTCATCAGCGGTTATTTGATATCCCGCTAGTGGTTGTTAGCAATAGAATTAGGCAAATTGCTGCCGGGATAGGATTTAAAAGAATCGCAGTGGCTCAAAGTCCTTCAGATAGTGCAATTCTTGAGACAGTAATAATGTGTGTAACAGGGGGAATAGCGTGGCCGAATTGAGTGAACAACTAGAACAAGAACAAAGTGAGACTAAGCAAGCGCGTCGGTCGCGGAGTGGGTTTTGGTTTGGTATTATTATCCTGGTTATTATTGTAGGACTGGCTGGAGCCGGATTCTATTTGTTTACGCAATTGCGTGATAAGCAAGAAGATCTGGGGGGTGAGGTCAAAGGTCAGGTGTCTAATCAACTGGCTGATTATCAGGCACAACTCGTAGCTATCCAATCACAGTTGGCGAGCATTGAAGCCAATGTGGCGGGAAAAGACTCCCACTTTACAAAAACACTGGCTGATTTTTCTCAGTTGCATAATGAAAAGCTGGATAGTACCCGTAAAGAATTAAGCGACTCTATTGTGGGTGTGCAACGTCAATTAGGTAAGACTCGAGGCGATTGGTTAATTGCTGATGCTGAATATTTATTGAGTATTGCCAATGAGCGTTTATATTTGGTTGGTGATGTTAATACCACCCGTGAAGCTTTAGAAGCGGCTGATCAACGCTTAAGAGAAAGTGGGGATGCAAGTATTTTTAAAGTCCGCGAAGCGATTGCACGTGAACTTTCAGACATTAAAAATGTAGTCGTGCCAGATGTAGTCGGGCTTTATGCCTCTATCCAGACGCTGCAAGATCATGTTGAACAACTGGTTCTGTTGTTGCCTTATACAGGCAAAGCCTTGACTTCTCCGGTTGCAACTGAGGGAAAACAATCGCTAACCCAGTCTGAAGAAGATCAAGGCGTAATCGATTCAGCGTTGAATCATCTCAAGGGCGTAGTCACTATTCGACATACAGAGCATGAGGTTGAAGAGATTCTGACACCGGAAGAAGCACAGTTTATCCATGAACAATTAAGGGTTAAGTTGGAAATGGTAAAGATCGCTTTGGTCCAGCATAATGAGGCACTGTTTAAGTCGGGTCTTGCAGATGCCAAAAAATGGACAGAGAAACATTTTGCCAGTAATCCCGAGGTCAATAATTTTATTGCTGAGTTAGATCAGTTTAGTACGATTAAGATTCGGAGTCAGTTCCCGGATATCAGTGCATCGTTAAAATTGCTGAGAGATATAACCAGGCTGAGAGTCGAAACGGATAAAGCCCTGACTACGCAGCCTACGCCAGAGCCTATAAAGCCAGAAGAAGTAGCCGCTCCGGTTGAAAAAATTGGTACAACTGCGCCTAAAGAAGCAGCGCCGACGGTTGTTGAGCCAATTGTAGAAAAAGCTGAGCAATCGTCTCCATTAGTCGTACAGCCACCTGTCGAAAAACCGGCAATAGTTCGCCCCTCTGTCAAAAAGCCAGCAGTTGTTCGTGTACCGGTTGAAAAACCAGCAGCAGTGACGAACCCTGTTGAAGAGCCAGCAGTTGTACCTGCAGTCAAATGAGAATGACTAGATGAAAAAATTATTTTATTTTCTCGGGCCGCTTCTGGCTACTATCCTGGTAGCATTTTTTGTTTATAGTTCGTTACAAGAGTTTGATAATCCAGGTTATGCACTCATAGGTATTGGGCATTGGTCTTTAGAAACGTCCCTAGTGGTTTTTGCCGTGGGTCAGGTTGTTGCCTTTTACCTGTTTTATCTGTTCTTTAGATTCCTGGGATATTTGATAAGGTTGCCTAAGCAGCTTAAAAATCGCGGTAAAAATATTAAGTTTAATCGTTCTCAGGAAGCGTTGATTGCGGGTTTAGTTGATTCTGCTGAAGGAAACTGGGAAAGAGCCGAAAACACGCTGATAAAGCATGTTTCTCATAGCGGAGCACCACTAATCCATTATTTGACAGCAGCCAGAGCCGCACAGTCTCGTGGTGCTTTTGATAAACGGGATGAATACTTAAGAAAAGCGTCAGATCATTCACCTGATTCAAGTGTTTTAATCGGTCTTACTCAAGCTGAATTAAATTTGTCGGGTAATCAGTTTGAGCAGGCATTGGAAACGCTCACCAAATTGCATTCAATTGAGCCTACCCATGCAACGGTCTTAAAGTTATTGCATCAAACTTATCAGCATCTTGGTGATTGGCAAGGACTGAGAACTTTGTTGCCTTCATTGTATACCCATAAAATTTTAATGGAGGCAGAGGTAAGGTCTCTTGAAATTGAAGCGGTTAGTCAGTTATTGAAGCAATCAGTCCAGAAGGGAGAGTTGGAAGAAATTCAATCTTTATGGTTGGAAATTCCCGAGTATATAAAATCAAAAGCCGGTGTTGCCGTTATTTATTTTGCCGCGATGATTAATGCCGGACTGGGTGCATTGGTTGAAGAAGACCTGGCTAATACGATAGCATTGATATGGGATGAAACTCTGGTGGTTTTGTATGGTAGTATTCAATCGAATAACGTAGCTAATCAGTTTGAAGTCGCTGAGAAATGGGCTTATTTTCATCCAGAAAACGCTGTTTTATTAGCTGTTTTAGGAAACTTGGCTATTCAGTCAGGTGATACTTTTAAGGCTGAAAGTTATCTGGCTAAAAGTATTGCTGCTGAACCCACTGTCCACGCTTATCAATTATTAGGCGATTTGTTGTTTGCTCAGGATGATAAAGATAACGCTATTACTTGCTATAAAAAAGGTGTGGAATTGGCATCTAGCGCCGTTATCAATCAAATTACAGCTTAAGTTATAAGGGTGTATCTTAAAACCATAAGCATAAGTGTCGCTGTTGAGCGACACTTTGTTTGCTGCACTAGAATAAAGTATCCCAAATTTCATCGACTCTCTTGATAACTTCAGGGGACATGACGATTGTTCTGCCCCATTCTCTATTTGTTTCCCCTGGCCATTTATTGGTCGCATCAAAACCAACTTTAGAGCCTAATCCAGAAACGGGCGATGCAAAATCGAGATAATCAATCGGGGTGTTTTCTAGAATAGTTAAATCCCTGGCGGGATCCATTCGGGTGGTCATGGCCCAAATGACATCTTGCCAGTCACGTACATTAATATCATCATCAACGACAATAACAAACTTTGTGTACATGAATTGCCGTAAAAATGACCACGTTCCTAACATGACACGTTTAGCATGTCCGGCATATTGCTTTTTCATACTTATGACTGCCATTCGGTAAGAGCAGCCTTCTGGAGGTAAGTAAAAGTCAATAATTTCAGGGAATTGCTTCTGCAAGATCGGTACGAAGACTTCATTGAGTGCGACACCTAAAATAGCCGGTTCATCAGGTGGTCTGCCGGTAAAGGTGCTGTGATAAATGGGGGCTTGGCGCTGGGTTATTCTTTCGATAGTGAAGACTGGAAAGTCAGCGACCTCGTTGTAATAGCCGGTATGATCGCCATAGGGGCCTTCTGCTGCAAATTCATTGGGGTAAATAAAACCTTCGAGGACTATTTCTGCACTGGCGGGTACTTGTAAGTCATTCAGTATGGATTTGGCAACTTCCGTTTTACTGCCGCGTAATAAGCCCGCAAAGGCGTATTCTGATAGTGAGTCAGGTACAGGGGTTACCGCTGCTAAAATAGTCGCAGGATCAGCGCCTAGTGCCACTGAAACAGGGAATGGTTTGCCAGGGTTAGCCGCCTGAAATTCTTTAAAATCCAGTGCGCCGCCGCGATGTGCCAGCCAGCGCATGATGACTTTGTTTTTGGCAATGACTTGCATCCGATAGATGCCCAGGTTTTGCCTGGGCTTATTAGGGCCACGGGTAATAACAAGCGGCCAGGTAATTAAAGGCGCAGCATCATCAGGCCAGCAGGTTTGAATAGGATAGACGCTTAAATCAATTTCATCTCCCTGCCTGATTAATTCTTGGCAGGGCGGTGATGAAACTACTTTAGGCGCCATATTCAATACTTGTTTGTAGATTGGGAATTTTTCCCAGGCATCCTTCATCCCTTTGGGCGGTTCTGGCTCCTTTAAGGCTGCCAGTAGTTCACCAATGCCGCGTAATTCGGTCACTGACTCTGCCCCCATGCCCATGGCGACACGGCGTGGCGTACCAAATAGATTACCCAAAACAGGAATATTATAACCAATAGGATTCTCAAACAGTAACGCCGGCCCCCCTTGTCTTAAAGTGCGATTACAGATTTCGGTCATTTCCAGGTAGGGATCGACGGGAACAGTAACCCGCTTCAGCTCACCCTGTTTTTCAAGCTGCTTTATAAAATCGCGCAGGTCGTGGTAATTCATGCAGCAATGCCATTGTGTCTGAGTAGAGCATCGATACTGGGTTTACGGCCTCTGAATTTGATGAAAAGATCCATTGCATTTTCAGTCCCACCCTGTTCAAGGATGTGGGTTAAAAAAGAATGCCCGGTTTCTTGATCGAAAATACCTTTTTCTTCAAATAGAGAAAAGGCATCACTGGATAAGACTTCTGCCCATTTATAGCTGTAATAGCCCGCTGCATACCCGCCTGCAAAAATGTGTGAAAAGCTATGTGCAAAGCGGTTAAATTCGGGCGGTTGCACAACAGCGACCTGGTTTCTGACATGATTCAGTGTTTCGTAGATACGACCGCCTTTTTCAGGATTGTAATCCCGGTGCAGTTTGAAATCAAAGAGGCTAAATTCAAGCTGTCTAACCATAATCATGCCTGCCTGAAAGTTTTTCGCCGCCAGCATTTTCTTAAATAAGGATTCAGGCAATACCTCACCGGTTTGGTAATGCCCTGAAAGCAGGGCCAACGCTTCTTGTTCCCAACACCAGTTTTCCATGAATTGGCTAGGTAATTCAACCGCATCCCACTCAACGCCGTTAATGCCTGAAACACCCAAATGATCAACAATAGTGAGCATGTGTTGTAGGCCGTGTCCGAACTCGTGAAACAGTGTCGTTACATCATCATGGGTTAACAGTGAGGGTTCATCCCCTGTCGGTGGGGTGAAGTTGCAGGTTAAGTAAGCAACAGGTGTCTGAATTTTATTGTTGAATTTTTTTCGGCCTTGGCAATCATCCATCCACGCGCCACCCCGTTTTTTAGCGCGGGCATAAAGATCGAAATAAAATTGACCACGCAGTTGTCCAGTAGAGTCATGTATTTGGAAAAAACGTACATCAGGGTGCCAAGTGTCAAAGTCGGAAATTTCAGAGATTTGTAGTCCGTACAGTTTTTGAATAATAGAAAAAAGCCCTGGTAGTACACGGGTGATGGGAAAGTAGGTTTTAACTTCTTCTTGGGAGAGTTGGTAAAAGTGTTGACGCATCTTTTCTGAGTAATAACCCAAATCCCATGATTGGAGAGCATGAATGCCATAGTGTTGTTTGGCAAATTCTTGTAACTCAGCAAGGTCTTTCCGGGCTTGACGCCAGGACCGATCCGCTAAGTCTTCAAGGAAATGTACGACATCCTCAGGCTTTTCTGCCATTTTTCTGGCAAGAGATAGTTCTGCGTAGTTATTGAAGCCCAGTAATTTAGCCTTCTCATGACGTAAGGCCAGAATAGCCTCCATATTGTCAGAGTTGTCCCATTGAGGGTTTTTAGGGCCTTGATCTGAGGCGCGGGTTGAAAAAGCCTCGTAATGTTCACGTCTTAATTCGCGGTCATCAGCATAGGTCATCACGGCTTGATAAGAGGGGAACTGTAGGGTGATTAACCAGCCCTCTTTATTTTGAATTTCAGCACTTTGTTTAGCTTGCGCCAGAGCAGAATCAGGTAGTCCTGAAAGATCCAGGATATTGGTGATATGTTTGCTCCATGCATTAGTGGCATCGAGCAGGTTTTCTTCATAGCTGCTGGTTAGACGAGACAGCTCTTGACTGATTTCTTTGTAACGCTGTTTTTTTTCAATATCAAGATCTACTCCTGATAGTTTGAAGTCTCTGAGTGCATTTTCAATAATTTTCTTTTGGGCTTGATCCAATCCTGAATACTCATCACTGTTGGCAATGATTTGATAGGCATTAAATAATCGTTCGTTTTGCCCCATTTCTGTTGCGTATTCGCTGAGTTTGGGTAGGCAGACGTTATAAGCTTGGCGCAGTTCATCTGAATTGACAACAGAGTTCATGTGGCTTACGGGTGACCAGGCTTTGTTGAGCTGATCTTCAGCATTTTCTATGGGTTCAATCAGGTTTTTCCAGGTGTATGCTGTTGTTGCCTCTAACTGTTGATTAACAACGGCACGGGCATTATCCAGTAATTGAGTTATCGCCGGTTCAATTTGTTCTGGTTTTATTTGAGAAAACAGTGGCAGTGTATTATTGCTTAATAAAGGGTTTGTCATAATGCTCGTTATTTGGTGATGGCTGCTTTTCAGTGACTTTTGATCCAATCGCGTGTAGGGGAAAGCTATGAAAATGGGTGATGTAGTTGAAATCGTGTTAGGTATTACTTTTTGGGTATTTCAGAAAACAACGCTGTTTTTGACAGATAATCGTGCCAGCTATAGCGGTTTTTTTTCATAAAAATCCACATATACCCTAATCCAAACACGCCCCATGAAATAATAGCCGTTATAAACCTTAAAAAGGCTTGCTTCCAGCTTATCGGTTTTTGGTTTAGAGTCAAAACTTTTATTTTCCAGGCACGCAATCCCAAGGTTTGCCCACCATGCGTCCAAAACCAGCCGTAAAATAGAAAGCTAATAATCGCTAGGTAAATGCGGTAAATTAATATTTGTTGCTCGCTAATGGATTCACCAGAAGTGAATGGGAGCAAGATGGCGGTCGCAAGGAATAAAACCGCGACCAACAGGAATATATCGTAAACTTGTGCAGCCGAACGGCGCAAAAAACCAGGTTTAGAGAGTAACTCCTGACCTGATTTTATGGTTTTTTGTCGCTTAGGCAATTAGATTTTAAACAAAGCTAATTTTTGACCAAAGTACATGCACATACCCATCAGTGCGCCAAGCATAATCAAGGAAAAGATAAATGGGGGTCTATGGAACAAAAGAACGCCGAAGTCAGCTATAAAGAGGCTGGTGAATATAGGATGGTCAATGAAGCCATTTAAAATATTTTTGAACATAACAATCCCGTCAATTACGTAAAATTACAGTGCGAATCTTTAAAAAGTAGTTGCCTGATCTTTATTAATTAGTATAAATGTAAAATGTGTACTTGTAAAAACCAGTAAGATGATTTTACTATATTCAAAAGGGTAATGTAAAAAAAAGAAGATTGATTGTTGGATACAATGTATCAAATGATATCATTACCATAAATAAAACACACAAGGTTAACTGCCATTTCAAATTTCTTCAAAAAACTCATTAGCTCAGCTAAAAATGAAGTTGAACCCGTTTCAGCTCAAGTTAGGGTTTACTCGCGATCTGAGCATAATATTTCCCGCTCCCAGATTAGCGAAAATGCGCTTAAGGTTTTGTATAAATTACAAAAAGAAGGGTTCAGCGCTTACCTTGTAGGTGGTTGTGTTCGTGATTTGCTTTTAGGACGAGAGCCAAAGGATTTTGATGTCGTTACTGATGCCGATCCTGAACAAATTAGAAAAGTATTTCGTAATTGTCGTTTAATTGGCCGTAGATTCCGGTTGGCACATGTGCATTTTGGTCGGGAAGTTATAGAGGTGGCGACTTTTAGAGGCGCAGCTGATGACCAGAAAGACAAGCAGGTGCTAAATAAGGAAGGTCGGTTGTTACGTGATAATGTGTACGGAACCATCGAGGAAGATGTGTGGCGCAGAGACTTTACTGTCAATGCGCTTTATTACAATATTAAAGATTTTTCAGTCGTTGATTATGTTTCGGGTATGGCAGATCATCAAGCTGCTACCTTAAGGCTTATTGGCAATCCGGAAACTCGTTTTCGTGAAGATCCGGTTCGGATGTTAAGAGCGGTTCGTTTTGCCGTTAAGCTGGGTTTCAGATTGCATCCTGATTGTGAAAAATCAATGCATGAGGTTGCAGACCTGTTGTCTAGTATTCCGTCTGCACGTCTGTATGACGAGTCTTTAAAGCTGTTTATGTCAGGTTATGCCTTACAAACTTTTGAGATGTTGAGGCATTATGGGCTTTTCCAGGTCTTGTTTCCAACAACAGAAAATTGTTTATCTGTAGAAGAGGAGGGTTTTCCTCGCTTACTTTTAGTGAAAGCATTGGAAAACTCTGATAACCGAATAGCTGAAGGTAAAACTGTCACAGCTTATTTTCTGTTTGCAGCTTTTCTCTGGGAATCAGTGCAAGTTAGAGCTAAAGAAAAAATGGGTCGAGGTGTGGTGGAATTTATGGCTTACCAGGATGCGGCTAATGAGGTTATTTCTTTGCAGGTTAAAAGTACAGCATTGCCACGGCATATAACCTTGGCGATGCGAGAAGTATGGAGTTTGCAACCGAAGTTTAATGCCCGGTTTGGTTCAAAACCGAGTCGCTTACTGACACATCCTCGCTTTAGAGCGGCTTATGATTTTCTTCTTTTGCGGGCGGAAACCGGTGGTGCTGATCCGGAAGTTGCAAAATGGTGGGCTAAATATCAAGAAGCTAATGAAAATGAACAAAGAAAAATGACTCAGCCACCTCGAAAAGCTTCAGGTGGTAAATCAAATCGGAAAAGAAATTATAGAGCAAGAGCGAAAAGTAATACGACCGAGAGTGAAATATAAGGTTTAATGCTGAACATAGTCGTTTTGTCACTAAACTGAGTAATGATTGGGTTAAATATGAAAGATTCCATGGGTACATTGATTACCGCTTATATTGGGTTAGGCAGTAACCTTGATAATCCTGTCGCGCAAATTAAATCAGCACGAACCGCTATTGGCTCAATAGAGGGCGTGAGTGAGTTGGCATTTTCAAGCTTGTATCATAGTGTGCCTATGGGTCCTCAAGATCAGCCTGATTATGTTAATGCAGCACTATGCTTAGAAACCCGGTTAACTTCTATTGAATTGTTGCGTAGTCTTCAGGCAATTGAAACGTTGCAGGGTCGTGTAAGGCAGGGGGAGCGATGGGGAGCAAGAACATTGGATTTGGATATATTGCTATACGGAGATCAAGAAATTGATGTTCCTGATTTAAAAGTGCCTCATACGGGTTTAGCAGAAAGATCTTTTGTGCTATATCCGTTGTTTGAAATTGCTCCGCAATTGATTATTCCGGGTAAGGGTTTATTAGCTGATTTAGTGGCCAAATGTCCTCTGGATGGATTAAGGCAGTTGGCTTAACATGGGGTACATGACTCATCATTCGACAATAAAGCCTCTAACTGTTAATGATCTCGCCGTAATGAAGCAGCAAGGTGAAAAAATTACTTGTTTAACAGCTTATGATGCCAGTTTTAGTGCTTTGATCGATAAAGTGGGCATTGATGTGATGTTGGTAGGTGACTCCTTGGGTATGGTGATTCAAGGGCATGACACCACCTTACCGGTTACGATTGCGGATATGGTTTATCATACCCGTTGCGTAAGTCAAGCCAGAAGAAGAGCTTTTGTTCTAGCTGATTTGCCCTTTATGAGTTATAGCACCCCCGTTAACGCAGCAAAAAATGCGGCTAAGTTGATGCAGTTGGGTGGGGCGCAGATGATAAAGCTGGAGGGGGCTCATTTTGAAGTCGTTAGCTTTTTGGTTAATCAGGGGATTCCTGTTTGCGGGCATTTAGGTTTGTTACCGCAAAAGATTAATCAATTAGGTACTTATAAAGTACAAGGTAAAGAATCTTCAGAGGCCATGCAAATAATAGACGATGCTCAGCAGTTGCAACAGGCAGGGGCTAGCTTGTTAGTATTGGAGTGTGTGCCAGCCGGTCTTGCCAAAGAAATTAGCACTCGGCTTCGTATCCCTGTGATTGGTATTGGTGCTGGGGTTGATTGCGATGGACAAGTACTGGTGCTGCATGACATGCTGGATATCGGTATTCTTAAGCGGCCAAGGTTTTCAAAAAACTTTATGCACGAAGTAACTACAATAGAGTCTGCTATTGATGCTTATCATAAGGCAGTTAAACAAGCCAAATTTCCAGCCACAGAGCACAGTTTTTAAGTTTTATGCAGATCATCAAAAATGTTTGTGATATACGGGAGTTGATCAAAGCTTGGCAAGCTGCTGGTGAAACGATTGCTTTTGTTCCTACTATGGGCAATTTGCACGCAGGGCATTTGCAGTTGGTTAAAAGAGCTAAAGCCGTTGCCAATAGGGTGGTGGTGAGTATTTTTGTGAATCCTACTCAATTTGGTGTTGGTGAGGATTTTGAAACCTATCCACGTACAGAGAAAGCAGATCAGGAAAAGTTGATTGCCGACGGGGTTGATGTCTTGTTTCTCCCTGCTGTTGATGATATTTATACGGTCGACGCAAGAACAACAGTGACGGTTGCAGAGGTTTCGGAATGGTATTGTGGCGCTTCAAGACCTGGACATTTTGCTGGCGTTGCTACTGTTGTTTGTAAGTTATTCAATATAGTTCAGCCGGATATTGCTTTATTTGGGCTTAAAGATTTTCAACAGCTTACAATCATCAGGATAATGGTTCGGGATTTGAATATTCCGGTTGAAATAATGGGGGTGGATACTGTTAGAGAGTCAAGCGGCTTGGCAATGAGTTCAAGAAATGGGTATTTAACAGATCATGAAAATCAAGTCGCTTCAGAGCTGTATCGTATCCTGTGTGTCGCACGTGATGCTATTTTAGAAGATGCATGCAGTTATAATGAAGTGGAAAATCAGGCGTTTGTGGCTTTACAGGAAGTGGGTTTTAAGCCTGATTATATATCTCTATGTCGAAGTTGTGACTTAAAGAAAGCAACCCCTGAAGATAGAGATTTAGTCTTATTGGCGGCAGTTCGATTGGGAAAGACACGTCTGATAGATAATATTTATTTTTCGAAGTAAGTTTTTTGTGGTAAAAATATCATGTCTTAAAATGCAAGAAATACAAGGCTTTTGTTTCAACTAGGGGGTAAAGCTTAGACGGGGCGGATATCTAAAAAGTTGATGGAATGTTGTTAATAATGGATAATGTCCGTTTTTTAAACGTATTTATAGTGTTTTATTATGCAAATTACGATGCTTAAAGCGAAGTTACACCGAGCTACAGTGACGCGTTCAGAGTTGGGTTATGAGGGTTCATGTGCGATTGATGGCACTATTCTTGACCTGTCAGGCATCAGAGAATACGAGCAAATTCAGATTTACAACATTAACAATGGTGCGCGCTTTACTACTTATGCTATACGTGCAGAAAATGGTTCTGGGGTTTTTTCTGTTAATGGCGCTGCTGCTCGTTTAGCATGTCCTGGCGATTTAATTATTGTGTGTGCGTATACGATATTGGATCAGCAAGAAGCAGAGCAACATAAACCCAAGTTAGTTTATTTTAATGAAAAAAATGAAGTACTACGATCTGCTTCAGCCATTCCTGTTCAAGCAGCTGGTTAGTTTTTTACGGTTCAGTTAATAAAAACCCGCAAGCCTAATGGTTTAGCGGGTTTTTTATTGCTTACAAGGTAAATTTTGATAATTTATAATGCCGATTACATTGCATCAATGCATTGTTGTCTGTATCCTGCAGCCCATGCAAATAAATCTGATAACAATAGGAAACCGGATGCCTGGCTGGGTTCAGCAAGGATATGATGAGTATGCGAAACGCTTGCCGCGTGAATGTGAGCTGGTGCTTAAAGAAGTTACGCCCGGCAAGAGGATTAAAAACAGCGATGTTGCTCGCATCGTAAAGGACGAGGGTGAGCGCATGCTATCAGTTATACCTCAAGGCGCTCATATTGTGACTTTGGATATTCCTGGTAAGCCTTGGACAACACCTGAATTGGCTCAAGCGATGCAGCGTTGGATGGCAAGTGGTCAGCATGTTGCTTTGTTGATTGGTGGCCCTGAGGGGTTAGCTGATTCAGCCAAGCAATTGGCAAGAGAGTCATGGAGTCTATCCAAGCTTACTTTTCCACATCCTTTGGTGCGTATTGTTGTTGCTGAACAGCTCTATCGTGCCTGGAGTATTATCCACAATCACCCCTATCATCGATAATGGCAATACAGCTTATTCTTGCTTCAGCGTCACCGCGCAGAAAGGAACTACTGGATCAAATCAGGGTCAGTTACGAGGTTTATCCGGTTAACCTTGATGAGACGCCGTTGCCTAATGAGAAGCCATTGGCTTATGTGCGGCGGTTAGCGGCTGAAAAATCGGCGGCCTGTGTTGCAGAGCTTAATACTCAGTTGCCTGTTCTGGCCGCCGATACGGCTGTTATTTTAGGGGATTTGATTTTGGGCAAGCCTCAAAATCAAAAGGATGCCGTTGAAATGCTAACCCGGTTATCAGGAAAAACGCATCAGGTTTATAGTGCAATTTCATTAAGAGGTCGTGAGCATCGTCAGGCTGTTAGTATCACAGGCGTGACATTCAGGTCGTTGACAGAGCGGGAAATTATAGATTACTGGCATACAGGCGAGCCAATTGATAAAGCAGGTAGTTATGCTATTCAAGGTATGGGATGTATATTTGTAGAATCAATTGTAGGTAGTTTTTCGGGGGTTGTGGGTTTACCATTATTTGAGACTGCTGAACTTTTAACTAAACAAGGAATAGAGTTTTTTAAATGAGTGAAGAAATTTTAATTAATGTGACTCCACCTGAAACGAGAGTGGCCGTCATTGAAAATGGTGTTTTACAAGAACTTATCATTGAAAGAACCCGAGAGCGCGGTTTAGTCGGTAATATTTACAAAGGTGAAGTTTGTCGGGTTTTACCTGGTATGCAAGCTGCCTTTGTAGATATTGGTTTACCTAAAGCGGCCTTTATACATCTATCTGATTTAAGTTCAAAAGATCTGGAAGAAAAAAAATCGGATGTTATTGAACATTACTTGCGAGAAGGGCAGGAGATCGTAGTTCAAGTGGTTAAAGATCCGTTGGGTAGTAAAGGCGCAAGATTAACGACGGAAATTTCCATCCCCTCTCGTTACCAGGTATATATGCCTTATGCCAATAATACCGGTGTCTCTCAACGGATAGAGGTTGAGGCAGAGAGAATGCGGTTAAGGGCCTGTCTGGATAATTTTAGGCAAGAAAATAACTGTGGTGGGTTTATTGCAAGAACAGCCGCAGAGTGCATTAAAGAATCGGTATTAATTGCTGATATGGTGTTCTTGTTAAAATTGTGGGAATCGATCTTAAAAAAAATTGCACTTGCAAAATCTAAGCAATTTATTCACAAAGACTTACCTTTAAGCATTAGGACGTTGCGCGATTTATATAAAGAAGGTCTTGATCGGGTCCGTGTGGATTCTAAAGAAACGTACCATCGTTTACTTGAGTTTGCCGAGGTGTTTGTTCCTGAGATTGTACCGGTTATTGAACATTACTCGGGAGAATGTCCGGTATTTGATATTTACAGTGTCGAAGACGAAATCAAAAAAGCACTGGATCGTAAAGTGAAATTAAAGTCGGGCGGGTATTTAATATTTGACCAGACCGAGGCAATGACCACTGTAGATGTCAATACCGGGGGATACGTCGGTGGGCGTAATTTAGAAGAAACCATTTTTAAGACCAATCTTGAAGCCGCTCAAACTATTGCCCGCCAACTCAGGTTGAGAAATCTGGGGGGCATTATTATCATTGACTTTATTGATATGAAGAGCGAAGAACACAAACGTTTGGTATTGCAGGCATTAGAGCGCAACCAGGAAAAAGACCGAGCAAAAACTAAAATTACGGAAGTGTCCGTATTGGGTCTGGTTGAAATGACCCGAAAAAGAACCCGTGAAAGTTTAGAGCATATTCTCTGTGAGCCTTGTAGTGCATGTGGTGGGCGCGGTGTTTTAAAAACGGCCGAAACCATGTGCCTTGAGATTTTTAGAGAAATCATTCGTGAGGTTAGGCTATATAAGGTCAAGACATTGCTAGTTCTTGCCTCAAATGAAGTCGTTGATATGCTGCTTGATGAAGAAGCCGATATGCTCGCAGAGTTAGAAATATTTTTGGGTGTTCAGATTAAATTCAGGGTAGAAACACAATACAATCAAGAACAGTATGATGTTGTTTTGCTTTAGGGCGTGAACCTGCCAAGATGATTGACCACATTATTCGAGTAGCGCGGCATTTAATATTCTGGTCATTGATTGTCTTTGCCATTAGTTTATCAATGGTGCGATTTTTGTTGATGAGCGCGGATTATTTTAATACTGAATTGTCGGTGCGCGTGAGTGAGTTAATTGATGCACCTGTCGAGATAGGGCATTTGCGGGCTAATATGCGAGGATATTCTCCAGAGCTAGTATTGAAGGATTTCAAGATTCTGTCCCCTGTTGCAAATGAATCTCCCCCTATCCAGTTTAAAGAAATACGCCTTGGCATCAATTTAGCTGATTTCTTTACGACTGGCGATGAATTTGCTTCTTCATGGGTGACTTTAGTCGGTGCCAAGCTGACCATCAAGCGTAAACAGGATGGCAGCATTGCTATTGTTGGCTTAAAGGGAGGCGATGAAAAACCTTTTTGGTTACTGCAGGGGGGGCAATTCGAGGTTTTACAAAGTGAAGTAAGCTGGTTAGATGAGCTAAATCAAATCAAGCCAGTCACAATGGATCAAGTAAATATCGCTATCATTAACAAATCGCAACGGCACCAAATTAATCTGCAGCTTAAATTGCCTGACGCCTATGGTGAAGAAATAAGAGCCTCTATTAAATTTAAAGGCAGCTTTTTTGAGACATCATTAATTGATGGCAGTGTTTTTGTACAAGGTAAAAAGATAAAACCGGCAGAGTGGATTTCCGGACACTTGCCTTTTCCGGTTAGCATTCCTTCGGGGAGTGCAGATTTTAAATGTTGGGGTGAGTTGCATCAATCCCGGTTTGATTCGATTGTGGGTGATGTTCAGTTACAACAATTGACACTGGCCAAACCGGATAAGGAAAGCTTTCTTGTACAGCATTTAAACACTCAGTTTTATTGGTCCCAGAATGACGGTCAATGGCGCTTGAAAGTCCCGCAAATGTTACTTGAAACAGCCGATAATAAATGGCCAGCTACTGTGTTTAGTGTTTTTGGTGATCAGACTAAAGATAATAAGTTACACAAGCTAGGCTTATACATAGATACGCTTGACTTGCAGAAAGCAGCCTATTTGCTTGATTTTTTTGTACCGCTCTCTGGTGATCAAAGGCTATTATTAAAACAATCCCAATTAAAAGGTTCTTTAAAGCAGTTATCTCTATTCGCAGACTTGGATGAAAAGCATCTTGCAATTAATGGTGGTTTTTCTCATATCAATGTGACGCCCTCTCGGGTCATGCCAGGTATAGAAAACTTAACGGGATACTTAAAAGGGACGGACCAACAAGGTCAGGTTGTTTTAGCAACCGAAGCGGCTCGCCTTTTAACGATAGGTGTTTTTCGCCAAACGCTCGATATTACAAAGCTAACGGGTGCGATTGACTGGCAGCAATCGCCCGATGAATATGTATTTTCTAGTGAGCTGCTGACGTTAAACTCTCTCGATTTAGAAACTGATACCCGGTTTAAGTTGCGTATTCCAAAAGCACAGAATCAGCCCATATTTTTGGATTTACAGTCCGGTTTCTCAATAGCCGATGTCAGTAAAGCCACTCGTTACTTACCCGTTAATACGATGAAAAAATCGGTCGTTGAGTGGGTAGATAGGGCATTAGTTAAGGGGCGTGTTCCTAAGGGGGGAGTTTTATTTTATGGAAATCTCAATGATTTTCCCTTTAGCAATGGTCAAGGTGTTTTTGAAATTCCTTTTCAAATTGAGCAACTGGACTTAGTGTATCTTTCGGCTTGGCCACGTTTAAATGAGTTGGGTGGGGAGGTTTTATTCTTGCAGGGTGGTTTGGAAGTCGATTTAGATAAGGGTTCCAGCAAAGATGTCAGTATCAAGCAGGCAAAGATTGTGATACCTGCTTTAGGCGCTAGTGAGCACATTCTGGTTCAGGCCAAATTAAATACGGGCATATTGCAAGGCTTAGAGTTTTTACAGCAAACACCTCTTAAACCCTCAGCAGATAATTTGTTAAATGCGATAACGCCACAAGGGGATACTGATGTTACCCTGGACTTTAAGCTCCCTTTAGCGGATGGAGCTATCGCCAAAATTGATGGTTCAGCACAATTGGTTAATGCCAAGCTTAAAGTCAAAGCACTCGAGTTGGCGGTAACTAAAATGAATGGTGAAATCAAGTTTAATGAGCAAGGATTATACAGCGACACCATTATCGCCGAGGCCTTAAATAATCCTATCAAGGTGAATATTAAGAACTCCAATCTTTTATCGACAGTGAATGTGACCGGGCGTGCTGATGCGAGAGATCTTGAGAAACAATTCAAATTACCCGGTTGGCGGTTGGCTGAGGGAGCAACAGACTATCAGATACAACTAAAATTGCCTGCAGATCAAAGTAGTCCTGAGTTGTTAGTAGCGTCAAATTTACAGGGTATGAGCTTAGGTTTTCCGAGTACCTTAGCTAAAAAACGAGATCAGCAGCGGGCTTTGGTGATGAGGTTTAACTTAGGATTAAATGATTTATTACCCATTCAGATTAACTACGATAATCAATTAAAAGCGGCAGTCAATTATGACTTGAAGTCGTTTCAAATAGAATCTGCAGATATCTTATTGGGGGCCGGTGACATTCCTCAAAATCAGACCCCAGAACCCGGGATTAAACTATTTCTCAATAAAGAGCGGCTGGCTTTACAAGACTGGATAAGTCTGGGGGCCTCTTTGGCAACTTCAAAAGATGCCGAAACGACAGGGGCGCTAAGTAGCATTAAAGAAATTAAAGTTCACAGTGAGCATGGCTTATGGAAAAAGGCTGATTTAGGGTTGATTGATATTGCATTAAAGCCTCAGGACAATTTTTGGGTGGGAAACATTGACAGTTTAATGGCTAAAGGTAAATTTAAAATACCTAAAGTCTTTAATAGCGCTGATAGCATTAACCTTGAGATGAATGAGCTGGATCTTAGCGTGATAAAGCAGCTTAAATCTCAAAACGAAACAGGTGCAACATTAACACCTGAGTTTATGCCACTAATCCAGATTGATAGCCAAAAAACACGTTGGCACGATGTGCTCTTGGGCAAGTTGAAAGTAGAGACCGAGCGTATTTTTGATGGCATTACTTTTAAGCGCTTTGATTTAATTGGTGAAGATCTAAGATTTAGTCTATCAGGTCATTGGACAAATAAAGGTCGTTACTCTACAACGAACGTAGAGGGGAGTCTTAATATGCCACAAGCAGGGCAATTACTCGCCAAATTAGGACTGAGTAAAGATTTCACTGAAACTAATGCGCTTATCAATTTTTTCGGCGATTGGAGGGGGGCGCCCCATCAATTTTCATTAGATGAGTTAAAAGGCTATCTAGATATTGATTTAAAAAATGGCAGCATTTTAGGGATAGAGCCGGGGTTTGGTCGAGTGTTAGGCATTTTGGCGGTTGCTCAGTGGGTAAAGCGTTTTCAGCTTGATTTTAGTGATGTGTTTGGAGAGGGTTTAAGTTTTTCAAGCATTAAGGGGCGGTTTAATTTACAGGGAGGGTTAGCATCAACTCGAGACTTGATAGTGGATGCGGTTCCAGCAAAGATTTCTATTGCCGGTAATGCTGATTTGGTTCGTGAAACAGTTGATTATAGTGTTAATGTCATACCAAAAAGTGCAGATGCAGTACCTGTTGCTGGTACAATAATGGGTAAATTAACTGATTTCATAGGCTTAGCTTTAACGGGTAAAGATCAACAAGGTTTTTTCTTTGGCTCTCAGTATTTAGTAAAAGGGAGTTGGGCTAATGTACAGATTATCCCTTTACATGAGAATGATGGTTTATTGCAAAAAACGTGGGATGGTATTACAGGATTTCCATGGGTAAAACAGAGTACGGAACAATAAGAAGAGACGAAATGACGAAATGTGCAGCAATACAAATGGCATCAAGCCCTAATATTAGTTTTAACCTGTTAGAAGCGGAGAAATTAATCGCAGAAGCGGCTAAAGCTGGTGCTAAGTTGGTCGCATTGCCAGAAAATTTTGCCCTGATGGGTACGCATGAAACAGATAAGCTGAATGCAAAAGAGATTGATGGTGCTGGGCCAATCCAGGATTTTTTAGCGGCTGTTGCAAAAAAATATGCTGTCTGGGTTGTGGGTGGAACAATGCCTATGGCTTCAGAGAATCCAAACAAAGTTCGAGCGGCTTGTCTGGTCTATAACGATCAAGGTCAGCGAGTTGGACGTTATGATAAAGTGCATCTGTTTGACGTTAACGTGCCAGGGACTAATGAAGTATATCGTGAATCGGATGGCATCGAGCCGGGTACCGAGTCTCAAATTTTTGACACATCTTTTGGTAAATTAGGTATTGCAATTTGTTATGACTTAAGATTTCCTGAGTTTTTTCGGAAGATGAGTCAGGCAGGCGTTGAGATATTGGTCGTTCCTTCAGCCTTTACGGCTGAAACAGGTGCTGCGCACTGGGAAGTTTTATTACGTGCCCGCGCGATTGAAAATCTCTGTTATGTGATTGCGCCCAATCAGGGTGGCTTTCATCTTAATGGTCGTAAAACCTATGGTCATAGTATGATTGTCGATCCGTGGGGTGTAATTTTGGATTGTTATAAAACCGGCGGCGGCTACGTTTTGGCCGATCTGGATTTAGAACGAGTTGAGAAAGTGCGTGGCGCATTCCCTGTTTTAAACCATAGACGTTATTTCTGTGAATAATATGCCAAGCTTTATTAAGATTTTACTATTAGCGCTGATGTTAGTTTCTTGTAGCACTCCAAGCGAAGATAAACGCTATAGGGACACCAGTGCATTAGAACGGCCTCCTGAAATAAAGGTCAATAAAAAAGCCCATAGCACGGAAGATATCGATAATAGTACTGCCAGAATAAAGCAGGAAGGAACGGGATTAGGTTCAAATGTTTATCTAACATCAACAACGCCCCCTTTAATGATCATAAAGGAAACTTATGATTTAGCATGGGAAACGTTGGGGCAGGGCTTAAGACAAAGTCATCTTCAAATTACAGACCGTGAGCATGATAAAGGCCGCTATTTTGTGACTTACAATCCTGATAAACGGGGTGATGAAGAAGAAAGTGGTTTTCTTGATAAAACCTTAAATTATTTCAACGAGAAGCATAATGATGAGCGTTATATCTTGACGGTGACTGATAAAGGTTCAGAAACACAAGTCAGTGTAGCGATTAATACGGAGCCTAAACAAAGCTCCGCACCAGATACTAAAAATAGTTCGCTATTGCCACCAGCCGATGGTGCAGAAAAGTTATTGGCATTGATCTATAAAACAATGAGCGAACCTTCTAAAGTGAAGGATAAAAAATCGGGTCGAAGCGGTGGTAGTGGCCGTGGTCGAGGCCGTAGAGATTGATGTCAGAGTGTGGTCCATACACATCAATGATGTTGCCCTGTTGGGATAATTAACTAAAAGTTATAATGAAAATACTAAACCTTGCAAGACAAGCTATTTTGGCGCCTGCCGGTATTCAAGATAGTGATATTGAAAAAATCATGAATAGATTGCTGAGCTCATCAGTTGATGCAGCAGATATTTACTTTCAGTCCAGCCATAGTGAATCCTGGGTGATGGAAGGCGGAATTATTAAAGAAGGTAGCCACAGTATCGAACAAGGGGCGGGTGTTCGTGCGGTATCCGGTGAGAAGACCGGATTTGCTTACAGTGATCGTATCGAACTGCCAGTATTACTGGAGGCAGCCAATAACGTTAAGGCGATTGTCCGTCAAGGTCAAGAGTCTCAGGTTGGCTTAGTGTATGCTGCTAATGCGGTTCAGTATTATCCAGTTGCTAATCCGTTAAAATCATTGCCAGAACAGCAGAAAATTGATCTATTACGTAAAGTCGATAGCGAAACCCGCAAGCTAGATGCACGTATCGAAGAAGTCATTGTCAGTTTAAGCGGTGTACACGAAACGATACTGGTCGCTAATCAGGATGGTTCCTTGGCGGCGGATATTCGACCTTTAGTACGGATGAATGTTACCGTCATTGTTGAAGAAAATGGTCGACGTGAACAAGCTAGCATGGGCGGCGGCGGTAGAAGTGATTACAACTATTTCATTGATCAGGATCAAGCGTTAAATTATGGCAAGGAAGCGGTTAGGCAGGCATTAGTCAATCTGGAAGCAGAAGACGCCCCCGCAGGAAATATGACGGTTGTGCTGGGAGCTGGTTGGCCAGGTATCTTATTGCATGAAGCCATTGGTCACGGTTTGGAAGGCGATTTTAATCGCAAAGGCACCTCTGCTTTTAGTGGCCGTGTAGGTGAACGGGTTGCCTCTGATTTATGTACAGTGGTTGATGATGGGACTTTACCGGGTCGAAGGGGGTCTTTGAGTATTGATGATGAAGGAACGCCGACAGAAAATACCGTGCTGATTGAAAAAGGGATTCTTAAGGGGTATATGCAGGATAAGCTTAATGCCCGTTTAATGGGGGTTAAGTCAACCGGAAACGGTCGTCGTGAATCGTATGCGAGTTTACCCATGCCTCGGATGACCAATACATATATGTTGCCTGGCACCTATAACCCGGAAGAGATTATCCGATCCGTTAAAAAAGGCTTGTATGCCAAGAACTTTGCTGGTGGTCAGGTGGACATTACTTCCGGTAAGTTTGTTTTCTCAGCCAGTGAAGCGTATTTAATTGAGAATGGGCAGATTACTCGCGCAGTCAAAGGAGCAACACTGATTGGAAATGGCCCCGATGTTTTAACCAAAGTATCAATGGTGGGTACTGATCTTCAACTCGATAGTGGCGTGGGTAGTTGTGGTAAGGAAGGACAAAGCGTTCCTGTGGGAGTCGGTCAACCGACTCTTAAGATTGATGGTATAACGGTTGGCGGCACCAGCGTATAGTGGGATTCTATCTCAGCAGCGTAGTCGTCAAGTCGCCTAAATATTAGATTAAAGAGAACACCGTGCAGAATCAGGAAGAAGTTAAGCGTTTAAAAAACAGTGTTCAACATTTGTTGGACGAAGCCAAACAACAAGGTGCTAGTGCTGCTGAAGCAGGGTTAAGTCAAGAAAATGGCTTGTCTGTGTCAGCGCGATTAGGTGAGGTTGAGACGATTGAACATCATTGTGGTCAAGGTCTGGGTATAACAGTCTATTTTGGTCAGCGTAAGGGCTCGGCAAGCACCACCGATTTGTCACCCGAATCAATTAAAGAAACTGTCACAGCTGCTTGCAGTATCGCTCGCTATACCAGTGAAGATGTGTATGCGGGATTGCCAGAAAAAGAACTATTAGCCACCGAATTTCCGGATCTTGATCTGAATCATCCTTGGTCTATTAGTGCGGATGAGGCGATTATATTGGCTGTTGAATGCGAAGATGCAGCGCGTAATTTTCATGCCGATATCAGTAACTCAGAAGGGGCAACAGTGAATACCCATCAAGGGATTCATGTGATGGGTAATAGTCTTGGATTTTTACAGGGTTATATTTCAACCCGGCATTCTTTAAGTTGTTCAGTTTTAGCGCAACGTGGCGACAGCATGCAGCGCGATTACTGGTATAGCGTAGCCAGAAACCCAAACAATCTGGAAGCAGCCTCAGAGATTGGTAGAAAAGCCGCAGAGCGTGCACTGAGACGCTTAGAAGGTCGCAGTTTAAGTACCCGTCAGTGTCCAGTATTGTACAGTGCAGAAATTGCTTCCGGTTTGTTGTCTTCCTTTATTAGCGCCATATCGGGAGGCAATTTGTATCGTAAAGCGTCATTCTTACTGGACGCGATAGAGACACAGGTCTTTCCTGATTTTGTTCATATCTACGAACAGCCGCATTTAAAAGGTGCCTTGGGAAGTTCTGCTTATGATTCAGAAGGGGTTGCTACAAAAACCCGTGATATCGTCAGTGAGGGTATCCTAAGAAGTTACGTCTTAGGGACTTATTCGGCCCGTAAATTAGGCTTACGGAGTACAGGTAATGCCGGTGGAGTGAGAAATTTAACCATTGATTCCGGTGACTTGGATTTTCAGGGGATGTTGAAGAAACTGGATACCGGATTGTTGGTGACAGAATTGATGGGGCAGGGTGTTAATATCTTAACCGGTGATTACTCTCGGGGCGCTGCAGGCTTTTGGGTAGAAAATGGCGTGATTCAATATCCCGTTGAAGAAATTACCATTGCCGGCAATTTGAAGGATATGCTTAAAAATATCGTGGCAGTAGGCAATGACATCGATTATCGGGGAAGTACCCGTACTGGCTCAATACTGGTTGAACAAATGTCTATTGCTGGAGAATAAAGACACATAGCTGAACATGAGGTTGTCTAGTTTGAACAGATTACACGATTGATGATTTATTAAACTATGTTATATGACTCACTTTTTATAAAAAAATAGGTTAAATGACACACTTTTGTTTTCATCGTTTTTGTTGATTGTAGATAGGTCTATGATGGATAAGGGATTAATTATGTTGGTATGATATATGCTTACTATGTTCGATATGGGTGTTTCTCTGTGAGGGCTCATAAATTTGAAGTGTATCTAGATATATCAACAATGTCCTAAAAGGAGATCATAGTGTCAACATTATTAACATTTAAAAAACTAGCTAAGTATTCACTAGCGACAGTGGGAATGATCACGGTGAGTCAGGGTGCTTTTGCTCATACCCGTTTTGAAGTTCCAACTATATTGGAAGGAACAAAAACTCACAATCGAGTAACTATATCGCATGGTTGTAAGCTTCCTTCCGGGGTAGTAGGCCAGCCTACTTTTGGGACCAATGTGATTTTTCCAAATGCAACCACATATACTCCAGTCATTGGGGTAGATAGTACTGGCGCAAATACGAATGTATCGAAAGTGTATACCACTAATCCTGCCAGCAACTATTATTCGCCATTAGCGGGTATCGGGACCTTAATTCGAGTAGGTGGACCCTTTCCTTTAACCCAAATAAAAGCTGATCCCTTAAATAATATCGATGGATTTTGGGCGGGTGGAAAGAATTACGACCAAACGATCAGTACACCTGTTCAGGCTGATTTTTTCGCAGCAGCAATCACAATTAATCCAAAGTCATGCGCGCGATCTGTAACGTTTTATGCGGCTATTGCTGATTTTTGTAATTCTGCTTCAGTGCCAAGTACAGTTGCTACAGATCAAGACATTCTTTATTGGTCGCCTATTCCTAACTTTACTGGCGTACCAGGGCAGCCTTTTGGGGTTCCGACAGCTAACTTAACCAGCACTAACATTTCTGGTGGTATTCCAGCAGCCCATGCTTATTCTAATTATGATGGTTATGCTGATGCGGCACATACGATTAATGGAGACGGTTGGGGATCGCCAGCTACATTGAAGGTCACTAGAAATTTGGTTACTAATCCGCTTCCTGCAGGTTGTACTGGTAATGCGGGTGCAGGTGATGATATTCATGTTTATCCATCAGCCGCGCAAATTAATGCTGAATTCCCAGTATGGAGTGGTATACATGAAGGAGATGGAACAAATTTCTGGAGATAATTAATCCTTTGTTAAAAGGCTAGAAGCTTAAAGAAACCTACGGCGATGATATTGTCGTAGGTTCTTTTTTTAAGTGTAGAATTATGAAAATGACAGGCATTTATAAAGTGGTTAGTTTTCTCGATAAATGAATTACTGAGCTAATTGCTTGAAAGAGCATGAGATATTGGCTGTTTTAATTTTCGTCAGTATTGCATGCTCTTTTTTGCGAAGTGAGAAATGGGTTATGTATGAGGTTTTGTGTACAATAGCTTTGCGTTTAAAAGTTTGTTTTGCGAGGGTTGCCATGAAAATGATTAAATTCTGCCTGATTTGCTTGGTAACACTGATGCCTAGTATTTTACCAGCTTCGATAGATGTTAATGGTCTAGGTAGTCAAAAATATTGGTTTATTGTAAGCAATGAGATAAATAAAGAGTTTCAACTTAAAGTTAATCAGGCACCTTTGACCGAAGTCTTAGCAGTCATAGCTAATAAAACAGGCGTGAGGATAAATTATTCAGCTTTACCTAGTGGCTTAATGAATGCAAATTGTTCAGGTAGTACAGTAAAGCAAATACTGGAGTGTTTTCTTGTAGGTAAAGCGGATCTTGTTTTTAGATATTCTGACTCAGTTTCTGAGAATGACTTGCCGCTTAAACTTGAAGAAGTTTGGATTGTTGGTGAAAAGTCGGGTGAAAGTCGGGTTAATGTAATTATGCCTTCAGTAACTACTGATAATATAAATGAGAAATCAGAACCTGACCAGACTGCAGCCTTATTAAAAATGGCAAGTTCTAATGTAACATCTGAAAGAGTTGAAGCCATGGGGCGTTTGTTGGCAGTTGGGAAAAAGGGTGATGTGGCAGTAAAGCAAGTATTGATTGCAGGTTTAGCAGATCCAGAACCCCTCGTTCGAGTACGAGCTTTATCCAGTTTAGCGCATCGTGAGGGCGCAGAGGCTGCCAGTGCATTAAACGAGGCACTTCATGATAGTAATGTTTCGGTAAGACTAACAGCTGTCGATAATGCAGGTAACGATGAAGTCTTGTTACAGCAAGCACTCAGAGATAGTGATGCAAATGTTCGACAGTTGGCCGAGTTAAGGCTAAAGCAGCTTTCAAAAGCGGGGCCCCAGTAATTAATTGGAGAGGTCATGGTAGCAATATGAGAATTAATATGAAAATAAAAGCGTTCAGGAAAAGTTTGATAGCCGTTCTGATGTTATTGTCTATGGGGCACATTGAATCAGTATTAGCACACAGTGCGGGTGGAGTTATTGATGCGGCAGGAAATAATGCAAGTGCGACTGATTTGGCGCAAGTTAGCTGCTATGATGATGGAGATGGTCCCACAGGTTATCTTTTTATTCAGATTCAGGATTTATCTGCTCCCGTGCCGGGATTGCTAATGAGTATTCAGGCTTATAAGGATTCGCAAATGATTAACGATTCAGATATTGTTTCTGGTGATGCAAATCCAAGTCCAGGAGCGCAGCTTTGGGGGGGGGATGGCATCTATTATATTTCGGCATCCAAAACTGCAGCAGGAGCAAGAACATTTAATGTGACCTACCATTGTATGACTAGTACCAGTGTTCATACAGGTACAGACATCACTTTATTGCAAGCCCAATAGGGATGGATCTGGAGAGGATTATTATGAAAACATTATTTCTAAAGAAGGTTCTAATTACAGCATCTTTTGTGATTGGTATGGGATATGTTGCTATGGCGCAGGCCTATCCATCAGCCAGTGGGATCATGGATGCTACTGGAACCAATGCGAATGCTACTGATCTGGGAAAAGTGACTTGTGACTCATCTTCTCAGTATTTGTATGCCGAGATTCAGGATCAGTCAGCACCGGTGCCAGGATTATTGTTGAGCTTACATATTTATAAAGGTAATCAGATGACCACTGCGACTGATCCGGTTTCAGGCGATGCGAATGCCAGCCCGATTATTGCTATAAATGGTGGTGCTGGTGATTATTATATTTCTGCAACAAAAACTAAAGCTGGATTGAGATCTTTTACAGTGACTTTTCAGTGTCTAACAAGTAACTTTTCTCTTTCAAATACTAGTATTGTTGGATTGCAACTTCAATAATTTAACGCTCGGTAGTGTCCTGATATAGCTTGGTAATTATATTGGCCTAACCTGTTAAGTATTTATCAATTATGAATCAAAGAATTTTTACTTTATGTACAACTCTGTTGATCTTGAGTTGCTTTCAAGCTGTTGAGGCAGTTGAAGTTGGTGATAAAGTACCGGATTGTCTGCTGACATCAATACCCGATTTGCAGCGTTATGAGTTGAAACAGCTTTATGGACAAAAGGTACTTTATCTTGATTTTTGGGCCTCTTGGTGTTCACCTTGTGCGCAATCATTTCCTTTTTTGAATAACTTGAATCAGGGATTAAAGGAGAAAGGCTTGCAGGTTGTAGGTATTAATATGGATCAGGAACCAGGCGATAGTAAGGCATTTTTAGCTAAATTTCCGGCTAACTTCCCAGTTTATTCCGATATATCAGAAAAGTGCGCGACAGATTTTGATGTAAAAGTGATGCCATCTTCTTATTTAGTAGATCGTAAGGGTATTATTCGTCATGTGCATTTTGGTTTTAGATCAGGTGATGTTGACGAATTAAGATCACTTGTTGATCAATTGTTGGCAGAAAAACCATGAAGATACCAACTTCTCTATGGCTAGTTGCGTCATTGGTATTAGTTTTGAGTGCGTCGGGATGTTCTTCAGTGGCGCCTTGGCAGCGAGGAATATTGGCTAAGTCTCAAATGGCATTAGATATTTATCCAGTGCAAAGTACTTTTAAATCTCATATCTATACCAGTCGAGAAGCTGTTACGGGTAATAGCTCAGCTGGAGGGGGAGGCTGTGGCTGTAATTAAGACTGGTTATAAAAAGCCAATTGTCATAAAGAAAGGTCGATTATTAATTGAAACAGTTTATAAACGTTTATTTGGCGGTCAGTTGATTTATGCTTCTAAGCCCAAAAAGACGGCAACTGTTAGTTCATCATTACAGGCCTTAACTGCAGCAGCCTTGACTTTACCTGGTTTGATGCCTCTGTCAGCAAATGCGGCAGAGGAAGAAGCCAGCTTTCTCTATGGCTATTATGAAGAGGGTAGCCGCAATCTTTCCGGTGTAAAAAGCAGGTTTAACCCTATAGCGGTGAATAGCTTGTTGGGAAGTTCCACGATCAAATTAGCCGATCGAATCAAGTTTGCTTTCAATTACGCGCAAGATACCTGGAGTGGTGCGACTCCAATTGCTACGGCACCGCTTGCTTTTGGTGGTAATGGCGATAATGGGCAAGGCCATTTGGTAGGTGGGGCAACCCCGTATTTAGTCAACAATAATGTATCCTTTGACAGACAGTTAAATCCATTAAGTAATAGCGGTGCTAAAAATATTCAGTTAGCGCACACCATTTCATCCGCTTCGCCTGAAACGCGTAATCAGGGTGATTTTAAATTAGGTTATGAATGGGATGAAGCTGCTTTAGATGTGGGTGGCGGAATTTCTGAAGAAAATGACTACCATTCACAATTTGGCAATATGGCAGGTCGATGGGATTTAAACCACAAATTAACACAGCTACACTTAGGTCAGAGTTATACAAACAGTAATACAACGGCGACTCTTGATCATGATGCTACGCCCTATATTTGGGAAACCTCTACAGGCTTTAATGCTTTTAACAGAAGTAATCATGATTTTCAGCTAACAAAGTCGGGCGGTAATACCTTTTTAACAGGTGATCGACAGGATTGGCGGACTTCTCTAGGTCTGACTCAAATAGTAAACGAGACTGCTCTGATTGAGGCGGGCTTTGGATTTTCTCGTGGCACTGGCTATATGGCAAATCCTTATAAAGCGGTGGAACTGGCTTATATAGCTCCCGGGCAGACAGCTAATGTTTTAACCGGGCAGACTGTCGGTCTGCTTGAAGAGCGGCCTAGCGAGCGTAACCAATGGATTCAGAACTTACGTTATGTGCAACATATTAAAGGGCTGGATGCGGCTGTTCATTTTGATTATAGTTTTTCTCACGATGATTGGGGTGTAAATGCGCATACTTTCCAGAGCGATTGGGTACAACCAATCGGGAGTGGGTGGGCTATTACACCAAAAATACGCTATTATTCCCAATCTGCAGCAAATTTCTATACGCCTTATCTTGTTACTATTCAATCACCTACCTTTATTTATGGGGCGAACGGACAGATAATTGGGAAGCAATTCGATGCGAGTAAGCTTCCTACCTATTATTCCAGTGATCCACGCCTTTCTGGCTATGGTGCACTTAGTGGTGGTATTACTCTGAGCAAGCAATTAGTGGCCGGCATTCGTCTTGAGGCAAGTGCCGAATATTATACTCATGCAGGTTCCCTGAAGTTAGGTGGCGGTGGAGAAGGTGCTTATGCAGATTATAACTCCTATCTGGTCAACGGTGTTTTGAATGTCGATTTATCCAGTTTTTCTACTGCGGTGAGACGGCATAATTCAATGAGTATGATGAGTAGTGACGATGTTGAAGAAGATCACTCTGCACATTCTATGAGCGCAAACCATAGTAATCATGGGAATCATGGTGCACATGCACCTGCCGGTGTTATGTTTTCTCATATGTTAGAGAAACCCAATGATTTTATGGTCGGGGTGCGTTATATGCGCGATACTCAAAGTGGTAATATACTACAGGGTAGTACAAATGTAAGTAATTTAACGCTCGTTAATAATGCTTGTGGCGGCAACAGCAAGTGTTACGACACAGTGAGGAGTATGAACATGAATATGATCATGCTAGATCTTATGTATGCTCCTACTGACTGGCTAACGTTGATGCTGATGCCTCAATTCGTCGATATGAATATGTCCTCACGAGCATTAACCGGCGCGCCTACACCCACCTTTAATGAACAAATGTTAATTGATCATCATACGCTGCATGAACATACAACGGGCGGGGTGGGTGATACAGGGATGTATGCAATGGTTAAATTGTTTGAAGAATCTGGGCATCATATTCACGGTACATTAGGAATGAGTGCTCCAACGGGCTCTGTTGATATTAAGTTTAGGGATACGCATGGGATAGATGTTGGGTTTCAACATTATGGAATGCAATTAGGCAGTGGTACGTGGGACTTTAAACCCAGTCTTACTTATACAGGAAATATTGACAGATATTCATGGGGTGCTCAATTGAGTGGTACCAAGCGTTTACAGAACAGCAACGCTTCCGGCTACGCATTAGGGGATATATTTCAGTCTACTGCATGGGGTAGTTACGGTTTATTGGAGTGGCTATCGACATCAATACGCGGTGTTTATACTGTTCAGGGTGCTATTACGGGGGCGTTTAATGGCGCCTATAATCCGTTGGGTCCAATTGATTACACATCTAATTACGGTGGTCGTTATTGGGATGTTGGTTTTGGAGTTAATGCTTTTGTATCAACGGGAACATTGCAGGGTAATAATCTAAGTTTTGAATGGCTACAACCAGTGCATACTGATGTTAATGGTTTTCAGCTTCCTCGAAGTGGTGCATTAGCCGCTACATGGAGTTATGTTTTTTAATCAAATGAATGAGGCTGACGTTTTAAATAAGTTATTAAGTCTGTCATGATGAAATCAAAACAGTTAGGTTTTTTTCATTATGGCTTCCAAGCAATGGGATCACCTTGTGACATACAGCTTTTTGCCAAGACATCGGCTGAAGGAAAACTGATTGCTGACTTGGTTATTGCTGATGTACACAGGCTTGAGGCACTCTATTCAAGGTATCGGGATGACAGTTTTCTTTCCACAATTAATCGTGTAGCCTCAGTAGGTGGTGCAATTACAGTCGACCCTGAAACTGCTGGATTATTAAATTATGCTTCCATTTGTTATGAACAAAGTGATGGTTTGTTTGACATTACCTCTGGTATTCTTAGACGAGCCTGGCGGTTTGATCTTGGTAGTCTACCAGATTCAATGTTGATTCAAAGCTTGCTAGATAGAGTAGGGTGGCACAAACTTCGATGGAATTCGCCTGTACTTGAATTTACGATACCAGGAATGGAAATTGATTTTGGTGGTGTGGTCAAAGAATATGCAGTTGATCGAGTTGCGGCATTATGTTGGGAGGCTGGAATTCGACAGGGGGTGGTTAACCTGGGTGGCGATATAAAAGTGATTGGCCCTAGGGCTGATGGCAGTGCATGGCGTATCGGTATACGTCACCCCCGTCAAAAAAATGATGTAATACAAACCATTTTATTGCGGGAAGGCGCGTTGGCCAGTAGTGGTGATTACGAACGCTGTTTCGAAGTGGATGGTGTGAAATATGGTCACGTGCTTAATCCTAAAACGGGTTGGCCCGTTAGGTACTTAGCAGCTGTTAGTGTGGTTGGTGATTTTTGTGTCGTTGCTGGGAGTGCGTCAACTATTGCCATGCTTAAGGAAGAACAAGGTCCCAGTTGGTTGGAAAATCTGGGATTACCACATCTGTGGGTTAGTGTGAAAAATGATATGGGTGGCACATTGTTTCCTGAAACGAAGTAGGTTCAGTTTAGCTTATTAAGTCAGGATGTCCTCAGCTACAAAGACAATGCATTTATTTAAGATTACAACATTATAGAGATAGCATGACAAATAATATACTGAATAGCTTCGGTAGAGCGGGACTTTATCTGACTGTTTTTTTGACAGGTGCATCGGTAATGGTCATAGAGCTTTTAGGCACTCGTTTGATTGCACCATTTTATGGAGCCAGTCTTTATGTTTGGTCGTCATTAATATCGGTAACCATGATTGCGCTTGCTGTGGGTTACTATGTAGGAGGACTTTGGTCTGACAGAGCAAAATGCACAGGGCTTTCACTTATTATCGTAGTGGCTGCGATTTTTACATTGTTAATTCCTTGGGCTACACGATTTGTATTATTAGCTACGGACCCTCTGGGGTTACGTGCAGGCGCTTTTGTCAGTGCATTGGTGTTATTTTTTCCTAGCCTTACTATGCTGGGTATGGTGGGACCATTTGTAATTAAGTTATCTATTTCGCGTTTGGAAGGGATTGGGTCTATTGCTGGATCAGTCTATGCGGTCAGTACTTTGGGGAGTGTCGTGGGCACCCTAGTTTTGGGGTTTTTCTTGTTTCCTTTGATCGGTTCCCGTGAAATTCTCGTCGGGTTGGGTGTGATTCTGATTGTATTAGCAATTGCAGTGGCCTTCTATGAGCAGAATCGTTTAGGTGTTACATCCGCAATTTTACCCTGCGCTCTACTGGCAATAGTTGGATTGTGTTTACTACCTAAAGTAGTCGACGCAGGACATATCTATAAAGGTGGTGGTCATTTTCAAATATTATCTGAACGTGAAAGTCTATATGGTTGGGTTAGAGTAATAGAAGAGCCTGCCAGAGATTTACGTTTTCTGACTGCAGATGCCTCAATGATTGGCGCCGCTAGTATGTCTGAAGGTAAAAGTCTATTGAGCTATCAGAAAATTGTAGGATTAATACCAGCTCTGGCTCCAAAAATGTCTCGTGCTTTAATAGTCGGTTTAGGTGCAGGTCATATGGCAAAGACCTTAGAAGATCAATATGGGATGGTTACAGATACGCTAGAGATTGATCCTGCTGTTGCTGATGCTGCAGTAAAGTATTTTGGCTACAAACCCACGGGGCAAGCTATAGTTGGTGATGCCCGTTATGAAATAGGTCATTTAAAAGGACCTTATGATTTAATTATCCATGATTGTTTTACGGGTGGATCAGAGCCAACCCATCTATTAACTGTCGAAACGTTGACTCAGCTTCGCAAGCTATTATCAAGCAATGGTATTCTTGCGCTTAACTTTGTTGGTTTCGGTACTGACAAAAGCGCGGCGTTGTCCTCGGTTTCAAAAACCATTGAACAAGTATTTCCGCACCAATCAGCTTTTATGGCTGAACCCGGTGACGATTATAACGATTTCATTTTTTTGGCGTCAGAGCAGCCAATTAATATTTCATCAAAAGGCCTTTTAGCTGATCAAATTGAGTGGCTAAAAGCTAGAGAGTATAATGTAAATAAAGCCCAAGGTTTTGTGCTCACAGACAATTTTAATCCCCTTGAACATTTACAAACAGAGAAATCCGAACATTATAGACATGTTTTGGTGGGTTGGTTTGGAGCTGATTTGCTGGTGCGTTAAATAGAATTAGCTTTTAAGCCTTTGAAATTATGAATATACAAGAAAAGAGTGTGTTATCTGTTGAAGATAGTCAGAGCTTACCGTTAGTTAGTTTAATTATACGGACTAAAAATCGCCTTGTATTTTTAGAAGAAGCTTTACATTCGGTCGTACAACAAACATACCCAAAAATTGAAGTCATTGTTGTGAATGATGGCGGGGAGGATGTTAGTAAGATTATTGAATCCTTTAATAACTCTAAGGTTTCAATTATTTTAGCGCAATTTAGCACTTCAATTGGGAGATCAAAAGCAGCTAATGTTGGTTTGGATAGAGCTAATGGTGAATACATTGCATTTTTAGATGACGATGATTGGTTAGATCCAGAGCATATATCTTTTCTCATGAATGCATTAAGTTCCAATCCAGATAAAGAAATTGCTTATAGCTGTGTTATATGTGTTGATGAAAAAAAACAGCTTATTGGGAATAATTTTTGCCAACCATATGATCGAATGCTGTTATTAGCCGGAAATTATATTCCGATTCATGCTGTATTGTTTTCTAGGGCAATTGTTGATAGTGGCTGCCGTATGGATGAGTCGCTTGATTTATATGAGGACTGGGACTTTTGGCTACAAGCAACAATAGCTCATGGCGACTTTCTTTTTGTACCTAACTTTAGTGCTTATTATAGAATTGGTGGGCAATCAGGCCAAGGAGTTAGGCCAAATAAAAAGCTTGCGAGTGAAGTCAGTGTAAATTTATTTAAAAAGTGGTGTAAGGCATGGTCGCAAGATGATTTGTTGAAAATTATGGAGCGAGTAAGAGATTATGATGTTGTTATGTCTGATCGTGATGGACAGATTACAGGCTTGACTGAAATACAAGTAGAGCGTGATAGACAGATTGCGGCATTGAATGAGGCACTGATAGAGCGTGATAGACAGATTGCGGCATTGAATGAGGCACTAATAGAGCGTGATAGACAGATTGCGGGCTTGACTAAAATACAAATAGAACGCGATGGCCAGATTGAGAGTCTCAATCAGGCTTTGGTCGAACGCGATCAAAAAATCAGAGCTAATATTTGCATAGAGGCAGAGCTTAATCAAATTTTAAAATCAACTAGCTGGAGGGTAACTAGACCGCTACGGGCTTTTAGACGAAATATTTTTACTAAACCTTCTGTGGCTACACGCAGAATTATTTCGAATGGTAGTAGAAACATATGGTTGAAACTGCCGTTTTCTACACGTCATAAACAACTGTTTAAACATAAGCTTTTCAGTAATTTCCCCCACCTATTTCGCTGGAGCTTAGCTTATCGAAGTTGGCATGCAATGAATATGGCGAGTGACGAAATATATGATCAATCTGTCCGGCAGTTATCTCCGGTTATTGCTAGTTTAACGGTTAATGAATATGTACCCTTGCTCCAAGTGCTTCCACCTAAAGTGGTTCCCGTTAGGTTGATTGCATTTTATCTTCCACAATTCCATGCAATTGCCGAAAACGATACTTGGTGGGGTGAAGGATTTACCGAATGGACTAATGTTAAACCAGCACAACCTCAGTTTGAAGAGCATTATCAACCTCGGGTGCCGGGGGAATTGGGGTATTATAATTTGCTTGATATTAAAGTGCAGCACAGGCAAATTGAATTGGCAAAACTTCATGGTGTTGGAGGGTTTTGTTTTTACACCTATTGGTTTGGTGGCAAGCTATTGCTAGAAAAGCCAATAGAAAATTATCTAAATGACCATAATCTTGATTTACCTTTTTGTCTTTGTTGGGCAAACGAAAACTGGAGTCGTCGGTGGGATGGTTTAGAACATGAGATTCTCATCGCTCAAGAGCATTCTCCTGAAGATGATTTAGCTTTTATCAATCATGTTTCTTTGTATATGAGAGATGAGCGTTATATTCGCATTGATGGTAAGCCATTGTTACTGGTTTATAGACCCAGCTTGCTACCATCGGCTAAAAAAACAGCAAAACGTTGGAGGATGTGGTGTGAGCAAAATGGAATTGGTGAAATTTATCTTGCTTATACACAATCCTTTGAAGCGGTCGATCCAGGTCATTATGGTTTTGATGCTGCTATCGAATTTCCGCCCAATAATTCCTTACCACCTAATATTACCCACTCTGTAAAACCCTTAAGTGACTCCTTTGGCTGCATTGTATATGATTGGCAAATTTTTGTAGAACGTTCACGTCATTACCAAATACCAACTTATAAAATATTCAGAAGTGTTTGTCCTTCTTGGGATAATACGGCCAGAAGAAAAAATAATGGAACGGTGTTTTTAAATAGTACCCCGCAAGCTTATCAGGAATGGTTGACTAATGCGATTGATGAAACCTGTAACCGAATTAATCATCCTGATGAACGGTTGGTCTTTGTTAATGCCTGGAACGAATGGGCAGAAGGGGCGCATCTTGAGCCAGACGAGCTGAACGGATACGCCTACCTTGAAGCAACCCGCAAAGCCTTACTGAGTAGAGCACAGGAAAATATACCAAAGCGCATTATAGTAGTCTCTCATGATGCACATCCACATGGTGCACAGTTTTTAGCGTTAGGCATGGTTCGATCCTTAAAGCAAGATTTACACTTTGAAGTAGAGGTGATTCTTCTTGGCACGGGTCGGCTTGCAAGCGACTTTGCTTCATTAGCACCTGTTCACGATTTAACTGATCGTGATGCTGATAGTTTAATAGTGGAAAACCTGGTAAACAATCTCGTAAAAAGAGGCTTCACTCGCGCTATAGTTAACACTACAGTTTCAGGTTCTGTAATTTCCGCATTTCATAAAGCCGGGATTGAAAGTATTTGTCTTGTGCATGAGTTACCTGGTGTAATTAAAGACAACCATCTAGAGAGCCAGGCTAACAAAATTGCTAAGCTTGCAAAGACTGTCGTTTTTCCTGCACAAATTGTTGCAGATGGCTTTGCTCAATTTGCAAGTGTGGATAAAGACAGGCAAGTCATTCGCCCACAGGGATTATATAGAAGAAATAAATGGCGGTTTGAACGGCAACTCGCCAAGGCTAAATTACGTACAGACCTTGGTTTAAACAAAGATACAAAAATTGTGCTAACAGTGGGGTATGTTGACCATAGAAAAGGCGCAGATTTGTTTGTTGAATGTGCATTGACGCTATTAGCAAAGCGAAGCGATGTTGATTTTGTTTGGGTTGGACATTGGGAACAAACCATGCAAAAGGAGATTGAAACTACTTTAAATAATAGTCCATATAAAAATCGCATTCACTTTGTTGGGTACAACCCTGAAACCGCTTTATTTCATGCTGCTTCAGATGTTTATGCGTTGACATCCAGAGAAGATCCGTTCCCAAATGTGGTGCTGGAATCATTTGATGCGGCTGTTCCGGTTGTAGCATTTGCTGGTACAGGTGGTGCGGCAAATTTAGCGCAAAAGGTTGGCGGACTGGTTGCGCCCTCACAAGATTTGGGTAAATTTGCTGAGGCAATTTGTCAGTTACTCGATAATCCACAATTAACCAGAGAATTGGGTGAGGCTGCTCAAAGCTATGTGGATGAGCATTTTGCATTTCGTGCCTATCTGTTTGATTTATGCGCCTTGTTGGGTTTTGTTTTACCAAAAGTGTCTGTTGTAATACCTAACTATAATTACGAGCAGTATATAGAAGAGCGACTTGCTAGTGTTATCCACCAGTCTATTCCTATTTACGAGTTAATTATATTAGATGATGCCTCAACGGATACCAGTATTCATAAAATATCAGAATGGTTAGCTGTTACCCAGTCAGAGGCGAGAGTCGTTACTAATCAACTCAACTCAGGTAATGTCTTTGCTCAATGGCAGAAAGGTATATCGCTAGCAACTGGTGATTACTTGTGGGTTGCCGAAGCGGATGATCTAAGTGATTCAGATTTTCTGGACGTTGTTTTGCCTCCATTAATATCTGGAGATGCAGTATTGAGTTATTGTGAGTCTCAGCAAATGAATTCGCAGGGGATTATACAAACCCAAAATTACCATGAATACTTAGCAGACGTTTGTCATAAAAAGTGGAAAAATGCTTACCTTAATAGCGGAGTTGATGAAATAAAATCGTCGTTAGCTATATTGAATACTATACCCAATGTTAGTGCTGTAGTTTTTAATCGCATGGTAATCAGTGATGTGTTTGATAATCATATCGATGAGATTGCAAGATACAAAAAAGCAGGTGATTACGTTGTCTATATTCATGCTTTGTTATCTGGAAATATTGCATTTACACCAAGAAATGCAAATTTACATCGTAGGCATGAAGTTAGTGTAATTGGTAACAGCAGCTTTGAATCACTTTTAAAAGAAATCATCGAAGTCCAAGAAATGATTGCATCAAAGTTTGAAATAAGTGATGAAGTACTACAAAAAATAGACGCATATAGACTAAAGTTGACCCATTTGATGGGATCATAGTTAATCAAGTTACACAAAGGAATTACAAAGATGCATCAAGAAAGACTGAGCAAAAGGATTGCTTTGTGAGTTATATTCCCCTCATCAGAATACGGCATTGGACAATAAAATTACATGTATAAAAGCTGTCTTATTTTAGGTGGTAAAGGGTTTATTGGTTCGCATTTGGTGAAAGCTCTTCTATACCAAGGAATGTCAGTTCGTGTGTTCGATAGAGTGGGTGCAGATAATTTGATTTCCCCTAGCATACGAAGTCAAGTTGAATTTATTGAAGGTAACTTTGCCGATGCAGAAAGTTTTGAATCTGCGTTAGAAGGTATTGATATCTGCTTTCATTTAATATCGACAACTATACCAAAAACATCTAATGAAGCACCTGCCTTCGATCTACAAAGCAATGTGTTGAGTACAATTAATTTATTGGAGCAAGCACGGAAATCGAAACTAAAGAAAATATTATTTTTGTCATCAGGTGGTACAGTTTATGGAACGCCAAAATACTGGCCTATCGATGAATCCCATCCAACTGATCCCTTGTGTTCATATGGAATTAGCAAATTAGCAATAGAAAAGTATCTAGAGCTTTATCGATTTCTTTATTGTATTGATTATGCTGTTCTTCGAGTCTCTAATCCTTATGGGGTGCGTCAAAGATTGGTCGCTGCTCAAGGTGCCGTTGCTGTCTTTATGGGAAAGGCGCTCAAAGATGAAAAGATCGCAATTTGGGGTGATGGTACTGTTGCTAGAGATTATATTTATATAGGTGATGTAGTTGATGCCCTTTTGGCGGCCATAAATTATTCCGGTAATGAGCATATTTTCAATATTGGGCATGGAGAACCAATAACCCTTCTTGATCTTGTCAGCACAATTGGATTGGTTATCGGTAAGAAGATTGAGATTGAGTTTATGCCAGCGAGGCAGTTTGATGTCCCCATAAATGTATTGGACATAAAACGCGGTAAACTGGAGTTAGATTGGGAGCCCACGATGTGTCTGAATGATGGCTTGATAAGAATGAAAAACTGGATTAGTCAATGAACAATAAAGGTATTCGGTTGGAAACAAATAAAATCTATAAAAGAATAATTTGTTTTGGGGATTATGGAATAGCAACTTCAGTCCGAGTAATTGTTACTTGCTGTCTAATTGTTTTTTTTACTTTAATCTTACCTAATGTTCATGTTTTTCCATATAGCGATGAATGGGAATATGTGGATGGATTAGCAAAAACATCAATTTTTTCTAACCCAGAATGGTTTTTCATTCAGCACGGTGATCATTTTATACCGATACAGAAGTTTTTTCAGGGATCTATATTAACGCTAACAGGATTTGATTTTCGTGTTTTGATTGCCGCTAATTTCCTAATTGCATGCTCGATTGTATTTTTTATTCTTAAAATTGCCAAACAGTATCGTGGAAAGCTTCTATTTGGTGATATATTCATTCCACTTTGTGTGCTCAATTTTGGCTCTGGATTCACTCAATGGGGGTTTGAGTTCCAATTTTTATCATCAGTATTTTTTACTGTTTTGTTCCTCTATTTCGTAATGTCTTCGGAGAAATCTAGGAATCAAAATTTAATGGGTTTAACATGCCAATTGGCGTTTCCAATATTTGGCGGAATCCACTAGTCTAAATAATAAAATACAGGCAGAAATTGCAGATAAATCTATAAGTGCATATGACATTGCCAATAAATATATTAAACAGTTTTATTGGCAAGACACTCCAGATATAAAGCAAAATATAGCTAATGGCATTGATATATTACGAAGCAATGGCGGCTTTAACTATAAAGCGAACTAAGAGTTAAATTAAAATCTAATTAGAAAGTCGGGTATTTTTAGTTGGAAACTTATAGTCAATTTATTGTTACAGGCATTCATTTTTCAGATCTTACAGTGCATCACATACAGTTAAGATAGTTCCAGGTTATTTCTTTGAGCATTACAGCCTATATTTTATGTTTATAAAAACAGCAAAAAAAATAAAATCAGTATCACATTTGTATATGCTCTTATCTTATGCGGTTATCCTATGCGTGTTAGGTACGCACTATTTAGTTCGAAATTTAGGATATTCGGTTGATGATTCATTTATTACCTATCGATACGCATATCATTTAAAAGAAGGTTTTGGCCTGGTATTTAATGTAGGTGAGGCTTACTACGGGACAACTGCTGCAGGGTATGCAGTGTTACTCGCGGTGATGTCTGGAGTTGGTACTTATTTTTGTAAAGCATTTAATATTGCTGAAAATAGCATATTTGATGTGCCATCGGTATCAATAGCTATATCGACGATAGCACTTATTGTGATTGCATCAATGTTTCCTGTTATAGCTAGAGCAAAGAGCGATTGGCGTCAGTGGTTGTTGTCTTTATTTGCTGCAATGTTTCTTTTTTCATCTTATTCTTTTAATGAAGTTGCCGGGCATGAAACCTATACTTATTTAGCTGCAGCACTAGTTGGAATAATCTTGATTAGCTATTTTCGTGCGTATATGTCTGGTGGGGTTTTTCTCGCAGTATCAGTAACATTTAGGCCTGATGCAATACTATTTTTTGGAATAGTACCTGTTTTCGACTGGATTAGCTCTGGAGTTACACTTGGTGATTACTTTAGAAACCGCCATGTAATCAGCTTCTTCACTATTTATATAATGATGTTAGGTCTTTGGTTTACGTATCTTGCCTATCACTTTGGTACACCACTTCCTGGAACAATGGCGGCAAAAAAAGCACAAGTGGCTTTAGGTTATTGGCCTCTTTATACACCAACCACACTTTTAAAATATCTTCTGACTTCGATTGGTATCACTGGTTTGATCGTTGCAGTAGTTGGAATAACCAATTTCGTTCGAGAAGCAAAGGTAAATATTTTTTCCAATCCTGATACACGGTCTGAAAATTTTTTGGCAGGTACTTGGCTCGTATTTGGGCTTTTGAGTTCAGCCGCTTACTTTTCGTTTAATGTCACTTTTTGGAATTGGTATGGGGTACCCATACTCTTTAGTATTTTAATTGTAGCATTCGTTGGATGGGTGAAGCTTAATAGACTTGTTGTGTTTGCGCCGATATGGATTAATGCTGCTGAAATCAGGATAAAGTCCATTGTAGGTGTACTACCGTTAATAATTTTGATCTTGTTAGGAATTAATGGGGCACCTAAATTGATGGAGTGGATAAAAACTAGGAATATTAATTTACACATTTCCTCCTACTCTGAGTTGGTTGACTTCATACATAAAGACTCACCCAGTGGAGCAGTGATATTAATGGCCGAGCCGGGTTCTTTTGGATATCATCTTGGTCCGAAATATACAGTGGTTGATGAACTAGGTCTTATTTCACCCGGAGTTGCGAAGGCATTAGTTAAAGGGGATTATTTATGGGCGAGGAATAAATGGAATCCGAAATATCTCATTTGTAGTTGGAAGGGTAATTATAGTGCATGCCATAACAATTCACAGGATGATGCTTACGAGTTTGTTGGTGAGTTTAATCGGGATTTTTGGACGCCATATATTAATAGTGGTGCAAAACTTTATCGACTTAAAAGTACTACTGACTAAAAATCAAGGCGCCTGATTAATCGGGTTTTACAGCTTCCAATCGTGGTGAAAATGTATTGGCGACTGGTTGTATCTGATCTGATGACATGGGGATCGCTTCTCTAAACTGAATTTTATCGCGATGCCGGTTCATGAGAAGTTATGATAGGTGCCATCATTTGTATCCATTCCCAACCTTGCCAAGCACTTGAGTTATTGTGTATTCGATCTTCTAAAAAATTAAAATAGCTTTGCGCCAAGTCTGTTGAGTTGGTTTCATGAGAACGCCCAAGTGATAAATAGAGTGGCTTACCCTTCTTTGTGTTAGATGATTCTAAAAGACAGAAATAAACGGGGGCGCGTTTTTTTATAGCCATGTCAAACAGCCAGGGTTGCACAGAAATTTTATGCTCTAAGAAATCAACTAATAAGTTTTTCTGAAGTGGTGAAGGGAAATCAGCTAAGCCGACGACTAAACAACCTTGGTCCATTCCTTGTCTGGCATCACGCAATGCTTTTATAGGTTCTTTTAAGTAGAGGTAACGACCACCGCCGAAATTTTTCTCTGATTGGTCATGCATAATTTCAATATGAAATTTCCTTATTTCAGGATGATCATGCTCTGGATTTTTAGCCGCTGACAAGCCTAATATTTGTGCACCCAATAAGCCTGTAATACAGCCAACCGTATTATGATGATGATGGCTATGATAAGTTAAAAGCAAGCCACCGGAGTTAACCATTTCGGTAAGCAAGTCAGGGTCAGAAACTTCTACATGTTTTTCAACCCATGCACGATTCATATGGCGATAGAAAAAAATGTTGAGTGCCGATACGCCTAATAATATTAACCATTGACGGGCAAGAGTCTTTGCTTCAATGTCATTAATGCCTAAATAAGTTTGAAGATTATTTTCTACGAGTGGTATCGAAGCTTTACGTGAATGAAACAAGAAGGCCAGATTACCAGCAATTAATCGGGTAACGGGGTTGTAACCAAAAAAAGATAAGCATTGTAGGCGCTCAAAAAAGCGCCGATATTCTAAAAAGAAGTTTTGCATGGCTTATAAGTCTAATAAATTTATATCGAGGATAGCTACGAATTCAATAGGGCCGTTCAATGCTCAGTTACTATAGCCTGCCGATGAGTGCCAATGATGAGGTAATTTTACCAGGCCTGGTTCAGGTAGGGAGTCTTCAATTTGCAGAGTGGTTGTAATTTGTGCGCTATCATAGATATGTATAGCTTCTTCACAGCCCAGGTAGGCAACGACCAGATATTCACCTTTACGCAATGCTAATGCGGGAAAGTTAATAGTGACTTCACCTCGGCCCTGTTCATCTCGTTCAATAAAGACATTCTCGGAGCGACTCACTACACAAACAACGGTAATTAGAGTGCCATAGCAAATGGATACGCCGACAGCGGGCGAGGGTAGTTGTGGGTCAGATTCAAATCTTATGCGAACGGATAAATCATTTTCTCCGGGACGTCCCCGTAATTCTTGATTCGGTTTGCCATCAAGAAACATTTCAATTTGCGTCAAACGTGCATAACCTTGAGGGGGTGTTGGTGTTGGTGTTGGTGGTGATTCAGTACTGGTTGATAAAGCAGGTGCATTTTCTTCACCGCTAATTAGAGAGGCACTATAAGCCTGGACGACGATTTGTGGTTCACCTAACTGCTTTATATTGCCATGATCCAGCCATAACACCCGGTCGCAGAAGGCTTCGACCTGATATAAAGCATGCGAACAAAACAGGATGGTTTTACCTGCTTCTTTCATGGCACGAATACGATCGAAGGATTTCCGAGCAAATTCTCCATCACCTACTGATAAAGCTTCATCAATAACTAAAATGTCAGGATCGACGCTAGTGGCTACAGAAAAAGCAAGTCGCACGTACATGCCGCTGGAATAGGTTTTGACAGGTTGATCGATAAAGTCACGGATACCGGAGAAGTCGACAATTTCTTCAAAGCGCTCTTCAATTTCTTGCTTGGAGAGTCCCATTATGGACGCGGATAAGTAGACATTTTCACGGCCAGTAAACTCGGGGTTAAAGCCAGAGCCGAGTTCTAGCAGTGCCGCAGTGCGACCTTGCACGTTAACGTGTCCGGTGCTTGGCGTTAGTGTCCCACAGAGTAATTGCAGTAAAGTCGATTTACCTGCGCCATTGCGGCCTATAATCCCCAGCACTTCACCTTTAGCAATGTCAAAACTGATATCTCGTAATGACCAGAACTCACGAAAGTATTGACGTTTTCCACGCCATAAGAACTGTTTTAGGCGATCACTGGGTTGTGAATAAAGTTGATAAAACTTACTCAGGTTTTTGACGCTGATAGCAGGTTCAGAAGACATTCGCGCCCACCTTATAATCGATAGTTATTAATACGAATTATCATAGTTGAATCAATTTAAGGTGTGACATTGGTACAATCAATCGGGAAGTATTGATAGTCAATCAGTTAAGTGAATGGATCATTATAGGGGCGACTGAAGTGTTAGTCACTATCTATAAGTTGATCGGCATGGCTATACGCAAACTAATTAAGCGACGAACTTAAAGTACTTTAATAATGTCCTCAATTAATTGCGGACCTTTGTAAATCAGGCCACTGTAGACTTGTACCAATTGGGCGCCTGCCTTGATTTTTTCCTGTGCATCTTCTGCACTCAAAATACCACCAGCAGCAATAATAGCGACTTTGCCATTTAACTCGGATGCTAAGCTACGCACGACGCGGGTAGAGGCGGCTTTAACCGGAGCACCACTTAAGCCGCCCGCTTCATGAGCTAAGGGATGGCCAGCAATAGCGCCTCTAAAAATGGTGGTGTTAGTGGCAATCACACTGTCTATTTCAAATTCCAATAATAAACGGGCAATATGGCTGATTTCATCATCATTAAGATCGGGGGCTATTTTAATGGCTAAAGGAACATAAAAGCCATGTTCTATCTGTAGTTTAAGCTGTTCCTCTTTTAAGGTAGCAATCAATGCTTTTATTTCATCGCCCTGTTGCAATTGACGCAGGTTTTTAGTGTTAGGTGATGAGATGTTAATCGTAATATAACTCGCCGAGGGGTACGCTTTACGTAAGCCAATCACATAATCATCGGTTGCCTTTTCTATCGGCGTATCGAAGTTTTTACCGATATTAATGCCTAAAATGCCTGAGTATCGGCTTAATCTGACTTGGGTTAACAGGTGGTCTATGCCCAAATTATTAAACCCCATGCGATTAATAATCGCTTGATGTTCGGGTAATCTAAACAGGCGCGGCTTCGGGTTGCCGGGTTGGGGTCTGGGTGTCACCGTTCCTATTTCTAAAAAGCCAAAGCCCAAGGCATCCAATGCATTGATATAGTCACCGTTTTTATCCATGCCTGCAGCAAGGCCGACCGGGTTTTTAAAGTCCAGTCCCATGACCTGAACAGGCTTATCCGGTATGTCTGGATAGATTAGTTTGGCAAGACCCGTCTCATGAGACGTTTTTAATAGCTTTAAGGTAACTTCATGCGCGGTTTCTGGATCGAGAGAAAATAAAAGGGGTCGCAGCAAAGGATAAAGGTTCATGAGAGTTTGGGGTATAAGTAGGTATTAAAGTTAAATGCTTTAGACGTTAGGCGATAATGCTTTCTAAGGGAGCGGCTTTCGCTCTCTGTTCATGAGACTTTAATTGATAAGGTTCAGGATCTACCGCAGTCGGGCGCTTTAAAATTAAATCAACCATCAGTTGGGCAGAAGCCGGCCCCATAATCAGGCCATTTCTAAAATGTCCCGCATTAATACTTAAATTAACTATCTCAGGATGCTGGTCAATATAAGGAACGCCTTCTTGAGTGCCGGGTCTCAAGCCAGCCCAATGGTGAATGAGCGGAGCTTTTTTTAGTGCGGGCAGCAGTGTTAGGGCAAAGTCCGTGAGTCGTTCCTTAGCCGTCTGAGAGATGCGCTTGTTAAAGCCATCTTGCTCAACGGTACTGCCAGCTAATATTTTTCCATCCCTTCGAGGTATTAGATAGTGGTCGCCATCCAGTACCATAGTGCGTAAGGTATCAGGGTGGGCATCAAATATCAGCATTTGCCCTTTTACGGGCGCCACTTTGGGGGCTTGGGCCAGTTCAGGAAACAATCGTTTAAACAGGGAGCCTGTCCATGCACCCGCAGAAATAATTAATTGTTTAACCGGTAACAATCCAGTACTGGTTTTAATGTGCGTAATCCGATTCTTATCCAGGATAACATCAAGTAATTCACACTGTTCTATCAGAGTGATGCCTTTATTAATTAAATCCTGTTTCAACGATTTAACCAGACGAGGATTTCGCGCCTGGGCAATCGTCGGTAGCCAGAGTGGGTGATCTGGTGTCGTATTTAGAGTGTCGAAAAAAGCTGATCCCGCTGCTTCAAAAGGGATGTTATTGGTTTTACACCAATTAACAGCCGCAGGATAATCAGGATTTTTGGTAATCAATATTCCGCATTGCGTCCATTCTGGGTCCTTTTGCGTGTCAGCTAACAGTTGAGCGGCTAAATTGGGGTATAAACCAAGACTTTGTAGCGTTAAGCGAGTAATCGCATCCGCTTGTCTCCAGGGATAAAGTGGCATCAAAATGCCGCCACCAGCCCATGAGGACTCCTGGCCTAAGCTGTTTTTTTCGATGACCGTAACGGTTGCACCGGCATTAAAAAATTCTCGGGCGGTGAGAAGGCCGATAACGCCGCCGCCGATGATGGTAATATCTGGGGATTTAATCATCAATTAAATCCGGTAAGGGTCATTGAGTATTGCATTCTCTTAAATTCTCGTCTGTTATTAGAAACAAAGTCAGGTTTCTACTAAGTGCGTGAGTGGTATTTATAAGGTATTAAGAGATAGTGATGTTATCAACTATTCTATACACAAAATCTATTTTAACAGTGTTGTAAGTTAGAGTCTTTGTTCTTTCCTGTTGTTTTTTTTAGACAATCATAGGATGAATGTTAACGTTATCTCTTTACTTGTTGATAATTAAGGATTAGTTATTTGTTAAAATAAAGTATTAAAACTTGTGGGTAAATGTATTTACTGCTATTATTGCACCCGTGAAACCAAGTTTGTTGTATTTGTGCAAATAGTTTGTAAATTAACAACCCTTTAGGGAGAGAGCAATGATCAATAAAAATAATAAATATTTAGGTGCAGCCTTAGTAACAATCACCGTCGCAGGTATGGTTGCGGCTCCACAAGCGATGGCGAAAAAAGCTAAAAAAGTTCAAACGTCGACTGTCACCGAGTACCACCACTCAGTAACGACTACACGGAGCAACACTAGCGCATTAGAAGCGCAATTACGTGTTTTGCAAGACGAAGTGGCTAGCTTAAAAGCTCAAGTAAAAGCTACAGCGCCAACAGCAGCCGTTGTTTCAGCTGATTCTCAAAAAATTCAAGAGTTAGATGCTTGGGCTGCTTCAGTTAAAGCCGATCACGGAAAACATGAACAACACGAAAAACATCACGAAAAAGATAACTTATTGTACTTCCGTGGTGGTTATGCCGGAAATGATCAAGCATTGGCTGCAACAACCAATACTGCAACCCTGGCAAATGGGCAAATTGCTACTTTAGGTACTAAAGGCGGCACTAATGGCTGGAATTTCGGTGCTGGTATCGATTTTAACTTAAATGACAACTTATTTGGTTTGGTAGATAAGACTAATCTATTAGGCGAGTTGGATATTAACTATGTTGATTTAGGAAGTTTCAGAGCAGGTGCTGTTTCTGGAGTAGCTAATGCTGCGGGTGTTCCACTTAGCAATGCTCAACAAGCTTCACAAAGTATGTTGAGAATCAGTGCGTCTCCAAAAATTAAATTCTTGAAAGGCAGTGCGATCAGACCCTGGATTATTCCAGTTGGTTTTTCTTTAAACGTTATCAGCCCACCATCACAAGCTAACACAATCACTGTGTTAAAACCCGCTTTAAACTTCGGTGGCGGTGTTGATTACAATGTATGGAAGAGCTTATACATTGGTGCAGACGTGCGTTACTTCTTGGCAACCAGCCAACTTGATGGCACTAACGTTAACGGTTTAACTGCGGGTGGTTTAGTCGGTTTCGGCTTCTAAGCATTACGCATAAATTGTTAGCCTGAAAAAGGGAGTGGAGAAATCCACTCCCTTTTTTTATGTCTGATAATCCGTCATCCGGCATTAGCTCGATGACGGATCAAGCCAGGACTAAGCAACCACTAAAAAGTCAGTCGCTACTAAAGCCGGGTGGGTTGTGGTGCCAATTAACGCCACTTGAACGGCTGCTCCCGCTCCACTACCATCAGCATCGTAGTAAAGGATACCTGAGTTAGTGTTATAGATAAAATGCGAAGTAGCTGTCGTACCAGCCGTCGCTGTGGCGCTAGAGACAAACTCATTCGCAGATAAAGCGGTCGCGCCTGTCTTTCCTACGGCAGTTGTAATGCCAGTGAAAATTGATTTACTGAATTCCAGTTTATCAGTGCCAGAGACAAAGTCAGTAATGGTATCGAATGTGTTACTAGGGCTGGTATTAAAGACAAAGTAATCCGAGCCTGCTCCACCTGTGAGCGTGTTATTGCCTGCGCCACCGATGAGTATGTCATTGCCTGAGCCACCGATAAGGGTGTCGGATAAAGCGGATCCCGTTAAGGTGGTTCCCGCTCCAGTATCAGTAACAGTAAAGCCAGCCCCTTTTGTGACTGCTGAAAGATTGACGGCTAAACCTGGCGTAGAAATATTCACAGTACCATTATTCGAAGTTGCTGAAGTGGCTGTCCATGCGGTATTGATGGTAGCATTAACAACACCACCAGAGTTAACAACAAGCACATCTGCACCACCTGCACCCAAATCAGTGATAGTAGCCGTTCCTGATACCGTAAAAGTATCTTTTCCAAGACCACCCGTCATAGTGGAATGACTATTCACGGTATCCTTTAACGTATCAGCCCCGGAAGTGCCTGTAATAGCTAAATTAGGTAAGCCTAAACTAGGTATGGCTAATATTTTGGATAAAATGGCATTGTCAGTCACTGACTGCGCTGCGGTAATGGAGAGAGCAGTGGTATCGGATTGGCTTATAGCGCTGATTTTTGATGAATCAGTTTGCAAAGTAGATAAATTTGCAGTGATGTTTGCCCCAGTGTCGGATACCGTGAAAGCGCTAACGTGGGTGTTGCTATAGGTGCTCGCTGAACTACTGGCAGCCACTCCAGATACATTCAATAAATAAGCACCGCCAATTAATCCTAAAACACCTGAATCAGCGCTGAATTGGGTGGCTGAAATGGCCAGTGCAGTTCCCAAATCGCTCTGAATGATGGAGTTGATCAAGCTGACATTAGTCTGCAAGGTATCAATATTCGCGACTATATTGGCAGAGGTGTCCGTAATGGCGAAGCTTGCAGTGGTCAGCGTGCTAAGGCTACCGAGAAAAGTTGCTATATTGCCAGAGGCGGTAGGTGGTGGTGTGAGTGGTTTTAATGTGTAGCCTATCGCATCTAACTGCTTAAGGTCGATGGCAGAAAGCGTTTGGAGTGTTGAGCTTGAATAGTATTCATTAAAGGCATCCGTGGCTCCTTGCACACCCGTGTTCAGAAAGTCGCTTGGATCTGAACTTGTCCCGTAGTTAGCCAGGATGGTTTTGCCACCATCCAAAGAAAAATAAGCGGTTGCAGCCGGTATGGTACTCGTAAATAGCATGGTACCGGGTGCTGTAAATCTAAATAAATCAAAGATATCAGGTGCAGTGCCATAAGGAATTCTGCCCATCGCATGGGTCAATTCATGCAGTGCGACACCGGTTAACAAACTAGGACTGATATCTGTAGCAAACGTCGCATTGCCGTCTGTAGTGCTGGCGGGTGTCGCCAGTCCCCAAAGCTTGAGTTGAGCATCCCAAACGGCAACTTGAGCTTGTCCCTGAATGGATGTGCCTGAGGGTAAGGCATTAAAAGTAGTATCCCCCGGTGCGGCATGGCTAATCAAATCCGCGTAAACCGTAGAATACGACTCATAATAGCCACTTGTAGGGCCTGCAAATGCACCGCCGCCAGTACCTGAGTAGGTGATGCCTATATTTAACACTATGTTATTCGATATGGAGTTACAAAGTAGTTGTGCCGCCTGAATAATAGCGGTCTCAAAGCTTGTGGGGGCAGCACTGACTGTGGAATCCCACATTAGATTTATCTGAAAGCCACCGGCAGTGCCTACCAGAGTAGCGGCAGGAGCTGTCGCCCCGATTGTCGGTGTGGACAAGGCTGATCCTGAATTGGAAGCATACGTGTTATTCAGCCATATCGGTTCAGAATAGCTTATTGGGCTTAATAATGGGGCAGTGTAATTGCCGATGCTAGAAATAGTGTTGTTAGTAGTCGACCAATAGGCGTTGGTATTCACAAACTGGCTCAAAGAATCCAGGCTATTACCTGCGTTTATGATATCCGGGTTAGACCATAGTTTTGGGTTTGTCATAGTTTTAAGCCTGCCTCATAGTTAGTTGTCATAGGTTTGCCACTATCATCCGCATGAGCTTCGAATTGAGCCATAATACTCTGATATTTCGAACAAAAAACCATGAGGCTGAATGCGGATGATTCTACTAAAATCCAGGTGTTTGGCAAGTGCTTGTTTTATGCTTTCGACAAGAAAGTTTTACCCGAGATAGCCTATGATTGTCTGAAGGCTTTAAAGACAGTAGACTACGCGCTAATTTAGCTTGACCCTACCAATAATACATCACAGATGACGCAGAAAAAACGCTTAATAATTGCTATGACCGGCGCAACGGGTGCTGTTTATGGGGTAAGAATGTTGCAAATCTTACAGACTCAAGACGAATGGGAAACGCATCTGGTAATTTCGGATGCTGGCGTGGTTAATTTAAAACACGAGATGGATATCAAACGAGCCGAGCTTTATAAGTTGGCGGATGTGACGCATGGCATCAATGATATTGCGGCGAGTATATCGAGTGGTGGATTTAAAACCGAGGGCATGATTATCGCGCCTTGTTCCATGAAAACACTGGCGGCAGTGGCTCACGGTTTTGGTGATAATTTAATCTCACGGGGAGCTGATGTGGTGTTAAAAGAACGCCGACGTTTGGTATTAATGCCCCGTGAAACGCCCTTAAATCTGGTTCACATTAGAAATATGGGTATCGTGACCGAAATGGGTGGCATCATGTTTCCGCCCATGCCTGCTTTTTACAGCAAGACCGATTCTTTAACGGCCATGGTTAACGAAACCGTGGGCCGGATACTGGACATGTTCGGCGTTAATGTCGAGGGGTTGTATACGCCTTGGGAAGGCTTGTAAGGCTAAATCATGAGTTCAGTTATTGGTAAAGAATTATTTTTAAATGCGCCTATTGGGATAGCCAGTGTTTCAAGAGAAGGCTTAATAACGCAAGTTAATCCTAAATTATGTGAAATGCTCTGCTATGATCACGATGAATTACTGGGTAAAAGCATTCTGGATATCATGCAGCCAAACGACGGGGTGCATGGTAAACAGTCTTTAATACATTTTAAGGGATTGACAGACTTTAATTTAGAAAGACTTTGTTTACGCAAAGATAATAGTTCATTTTGGGTCTCAATTAACGCTTCAGTCTCCTACAGCAATGAAGATGTTGTGTTGTATATAACCTCTATTTATCAAGATGAATCCGTCAACAGATCCTATATTGAACAACTTGAGTCCGAACGTATAAAATTCAGATCTATCCTTGAGACCACCTTAGATGGTTTTTGGACTGTCGACTTAACCGGTCAAATTCTGGAATGTAACGACGCTTATTCCCGGTTAATCGGCTATAGTCGGGAAGAATTACTCAGCATGCATATTACTGACCTGGAAGCCGATGAATCGGCAGACGCTACAAAGAGTCGTATCAATACCATTGTGACGTCGGGAAATGCTGAGTTTATGACGCACCACCGCCACAAAATGGGGCATATCATTCCCATACAGGTTTCCGCGACTTATCAAAGTGATAGTAATCAAACCATTTGTGCTTTTCTTCGAGACTGTACCGCTATAGAAGAAACCTATAAAGCACTGAATATATCGGCCAAGCTGGTGCTTGAAGCCCGGCAAACAGTGGTATCCATCAGTGAGCATACCTTAAGAGAAATTGGTCAGGAGCTGCATGATGACCTAGGCCAGATATTGACGGGTGCTGCCATGTTGGCTGAGGCTTTGAGTGGAGGAGCAACGGTTTGTGGCGCTAAATGCGAGGCGTCAAAAGAAATTAGCCTGCTGCTTAATGAGGCTGTAAAAAAAACCCGTAGTATTGCCCAGGGCCTGTATCCGGTAGGCTTGCAAAACAACGGGCTGTTGGCGATGGTTAATTCACTCGTTGAGAGGATTAATAGCAATTTTAAAATTCAACTGGCACTGACGGTAAACGCCAAGGATTTGTATTTTAACGAAGCAGAGTCCTTACACATCTATCGTATTCTTCAGGAAGGTATTAATAATATCATTCGTCATAGTCAGGCAACCCAGGCCAGCATTGTATTTAACAAAAATAAAGACAGCTATACGATTGAGCTTTCTGACAACGGCATTGGTTTGCCGACTAAAGAATCAAAAATTGAAAATAACTCCGGTCTTGGTTTACAAAGCATCCAATATCGCGCTGAGAAAATGGGTGCAGACATCGTCTTTAAAAATAAACCCTCCGGCGGTTTGTTACTCAGGCTGACTTTCCCATTAAACAAGCATTTGCAAGAAACCCCGTATGCTCTTCATGTCTAATAAAAAAAATATTATGGTGGTTGACGACCACCCTGTGGTCCGTTCTGGCATTTCAGCTATATTAGCGCTTGACCCCAATCTAGCTGTTTGTTGTGAGGCGGGCTCTTCAGAAGAAGCCTTGGCACATATTACCCGTGCCTCTGCTCCAATAGATCTGGCCATCATTGATTTATCACTCAGTAAAGAATCCGGTTTTCCTTTGTTTAGAAAACTTAAGAATATTCAGCCTGATTTGCGGATTCTGGTGTTTTCGTTACAGGATGAAATGGTTTATGCCGAGAAAGTGATTAAGGCCGGTGCAAACGGTTACATCATGAAAGGTGAGTCAGTGCAGACATTATTAGTTGCAGTGGATACCGTTCTAAAAGGCGACATTTATGTCAGTGAACACATTCATGACCTGCTTCTGCAAAATTTAATTAGTAAACAAAAGCCGCATTTACAGGATGATATAGCTAATTTTACTCAGGCAGAGTTAATCATCTTGGAACTGTTAGCGGCTGGAAAAACCCGCAGTGAAATTGCTGCCGAGTTAAATCGAAGTGTCAAAACCGTTGACGCGCATTGTACCAACATCAAACACAAGATGAATTTCCCTAATAACCGGGTATTAATCCAGTTTGCAATTCAATCGATCAACGGACTTTAAAGTACTTACTCAGCACCCATCAAAAACCTTAAAGGCATATAGGAAAAGTGCTTAGGTTTAATTAAGAACAAGGCCGATTCAAAAGGACTCACTTTTAGAGAACAATAGTGTCCATGGAATTAGAAAGTAATCTCCATGATTTAAAGCCGCAACAAAAAGCAATTAGAACGCGGCTAGAGGGTTAGAGACAAATGATAAATGATAAATTGAATAGCTCCTTTGGGTTGACCATAAAAAAGTCAGAGTTTAAATAGTATGAAAATCAAGAAAGTGATTGCGCTCGTGTTACTCAGTGTTTGTTTTAACAACGGGATGGCGTTGGCTGCAACGGCGGCGCCATCGCAACTGAGTAATTCGGATTTTATAGATAATGGTGTGTTGGAAAGTGATTCTGCGTTAGGCGATACTCTCGAAATTTCCGGGATTCTAACGGATGATACGGTGACACGATTTGGCCATGAACTATTTGATGCCTTTAATAAGTCATGGCGAGCACCCGATGGGGTTCGCTATAACATCGCATTTAATGAGCGCAATGATCCAGTACGAGGTAGTTTTGTAACGGTGAAGTTAAATGAACTTCAGATTTTTGAAGGTTTTTTAACCCCCCGTGATGAAGCCATTCAAGAGCTAGGTAAGGGGCTAGCCAGGGACATCAGGAGTCTAATTTTAAGTAATGCAAATATAGACGAAGAACTGTATTAACTGACTACTCAGTCAGTTTAATGATTAAAAGGGATTTTTATTTTAGGAGAGCAATCATGAAAAAGTTACAATTAGCAATGGCAATATCAATGCTATTGGGGGCTGGCGTTGTTTTAGCTGCACCTAATGCAAATGATATTATCAACATTCAACAAGCTCAAGGTACTGCCAACTTTGATAACATTACCGGTACCGCTACGGGTGGAACTCAAACGATTAATATTTATCAAGCCAGTAGCGGTGCGGGTGCCGCTGATTTGGGAAGTGCTGCAACCCTTAACGCTGCAACAAACCCTACTAACACAAACAATACTAACCAAGTCAGTTTATTGGTTAATGGAACTGCTAATGCCGCTACGGTTAATATAGGCCAAGGTTATTACAACAATGCTGGAACCTGGACTGCATCTGCAACAGGTGGGACTAATAAGAACTTGGTCTATGGTACTGTTACCGAGGGTAGTGCTAATATCAGTCAAAATTCTGATGGCAATACAGTCAAGTTAAATCTTGGTGCAGGTGGTACTGGTTTGGTCACTGTGAATCAAGGTTTTGCTGGTTCGGGCGGCGGCGGTGGCTCTGGATTTACAGCCAATATTGCTCAAACAGGCGCAGCAACTGTTACTTTGAATCAAGGTAATACAGATCCTGCTGGTGGTACTCCTAGTACAGCAACTTCAGGTACAGCCACTGTTAATAACGCGGGTAGTGGTACTATCAGTATTACTCAAGATAATACTGCAGCTGCTTCGGCTGGTACAGTTCTAGTTCATACCGCATCTGGAAATAGTGGAACCAAAAGTTTGACAATTACTCAAGCGGGTATTGGTACTGTTAATGTTGATAATGCAGGTTCTGCGGTAGCCTTGAATGGGACAGCAGTCATTCAGAATACAGATGGAACTGTTAATTTGACCAAAATTGATGGTACAGTTGGTGTTTATAACAATGGTTTAGGAACATTGAATGTATCTAATGGTGGGTCAACAAATAAAGTGTTTGTAAATGCTGAGGGTACTGCGATTGGTACAACTGCAGTTACTCTGGGTGGAACATTGTCACTTGCTCAAGACGCAGCAGCAACTAATAATAATATTTTTGTAACTGGATTCAGCACTGGTACTTTAGCGGTTAATCAAACCAGTACAGCAAGTTACGATAAGCTAACGTTACAAAGTGGAACATCTACTGGCACTGATTCTGTAATTAACCAAACTGGTCAATATCAAAATGCGCTTGTGAATTCTGTAAACGCATCTACCGGAACGTTTAATTTGAATGCCACTGGCACAGCACTAGCTAATGCTAATGTTGCACTGAAAATGTAGAATTGTGTGATAAAATTCCGTTAGACATTAGAGGCTCCTTTACGGGAGCCTCTTTTACTTTGGAGCATTTCATGAAAACAATAAAAATAATTGCTTTAGGGACTTTGATGTTTCCATTGTTAGCTTGTGCGGGGGAGATAGTTCAGAGTTTTGTCAATCCGTCCTTTGGTGGTAACCCCAATAACGGCCCAGTACTATTGTCTGAGGCTAACGCAATCAATAAATTTAAAGCGCCTTCAAACGTTGTTTCTAGTACCAGTTCGTCATCCAGTTCGAGCACAGCGGCCAGTCAATTCGCAACAACGGTTGATAATCTGGTGCAATCTGCCATTGCGAATCGCTTGGTTACACAGGCACTGGGTCCTACCAGCAGTACACCATTACCCACCAACTCCATTGATACAGGAGTCAATACCATTACCATTAATAGCATTGCTGCAGGTACTCAGGTTACAATAGTCAACGATTTAACGGGATCAAGATCAATTATCACCGTTCCAACGTATTGATTATCCCTTCAACTATTACCAATGAAATGCGCGAAAAACTAGTTCTACTATTCTCTTGTTTGTTATCGCTTTCGTTGGTGAGTTGTAGCACATTCTTTAAACCGATTCCCTCCTCGAAAGCTGAAACAGGCTTTCACTCGCAAGTCATAGATAACCTGATGGCCTTGCCGCCACCTAAAGACAAAATGGTGATTGCGGTGTATAAATTCCGTGATCAAACCGGACAGTACAAACAATCAGCCAGTAATGCCATTACCTATTCAACTGCGGTGACTCAAGGTGCAACCTCGATGTTAATGGAGGCGCTGGAAGAAGCCGGTCAGGGTAAATGGTTTACCGTGGTTGAGCGTGAATCTCTGCCTAATCTGTTGAATGAGCGCAAGATTATTCGTCAGACCCGTATGCAATACATGACCAAAGAGGAGTTGGACAGAATTCCAGCGTTGCCAGCGATGCTTTATGCACCAGTTATTTTTGACGGGGGTGTGGTGGCTTATGAAAATAATCTGTTGACGGGCGGTCTGGGCGCCAAATATTTAGGTATCGGTGGAGATACCCAGTTCCAACGCGATACCGTGACCGTTGCTTTACGTGCGATTGCCGTGAAGGACGGACGGATATTAAAGTCCGTGCAAACCTCGAAAACCATTTTCTCAGTCAAGCTGGATTCCAGTCTTTATCGCTTTGTTGGTTGGCAAAACCTGCTGGAATTGGAGGCGGGATTCAGTTCGAATGAGCCACCCCAAATGGCGGTACTGGAAGCGATAGAACAAGCGGTTTACAGTATGATTATGGAAGGTGCCATTGATGGCATCTGGAGTTTTCAAAGTCCGGCTTTAGGTCAGCAGTTAATTAAAAAGTATCTGGAAGAAAAACAGGTTAAAGCGGTGCCGATTTATAACGGTCTGGGTGAAATAGAAGGCTTTGAGAAAGCGCCTGGAAAACCGGTAATCGTTCCTCCGATCCCCACACCTGCTCCAGCTTCCGAACCCCCTCCTGCACAGTCCGCAGCGCCAGAGTCAGCGCCTGCGCCTGCGCCTGCTGCCGCACCGGGGGTAATACCCACGCCAGCCGCCCCAGTTGCTGCTCCGGCCCCTGTTCGAGCACCCGTTTCAACACCGGCTCAGGCCCCAATGACTGCTCCCGCGCCT